>NZ_JASNFN010000014.1:0-168382 GCF_030731085.1 Blastococcus carthaginiensis
CCGGCGCGACGGGTGATGCGGGTCGATCAAGCCTGATCGATCAGGCCCGGTCGATCAGGCCTGGTCACGTGCCTAGTCGATCAGGCGTGGGCGATCAGGCCTGGTCGGCGGCCTGGCGACGGCGGTAGGCCACGGTGCCCGCGGCGACCGCACCGGCAGCGGCCAGCGCACCCACCCCGATCGCCGCCTGCTCCTCGATACCGCTGGTGGCACCGGCACCGGTGTCAGCACCACCGGCGGGCATCTGACCCATCTGCGAGGCGTTCAGCACACCACACGCCGCCGGCGCGGTGGCCTCCAGCGGCAGCGAGGGGTCCAGCGAGCTCTGACCGGCCTCGGCGTCGTACTCACCGTTGCCGTTCACATCGATACCGTGCACCACCAGCACCGCGGTACCGGCCGCGAACGCCTCCTGCGTGGCCTGATCGATGCTGAAGGTCCGCTCGTAGGTGTAGCTGTCCCCCTCAGGCGTCGGGAAGCGGTCCACCGCCAGACCGCTGTCCGCGCCGGTGTCACCCTCGGTGGTCAGCGACGCACCGATCTCCCCGTAGAAGGGGATGCCGTCGGCAGTGGTGACGATCCCGTCGCCGTCCGAGTCGGCCGACGCCGGCGGGCAGACGCCCTGCGCTGCGCCCCGATGTGGAAGTGCTGGGCGTGCGGCGAACCGGCCAGCACACCGTTCGCCTCGACGGTGACGATCGCCTGGTCACCCTCCAGCGTGACCATGCCCGTGCCGGTGACACCCGAGTCGTTCAGCGAGCCCAGGTCGGCCTGGTAGCTGCCGTCATGGGCAGCCGAGGCCGCACTCATCGTCAGCAGCGGGAACGCCGCAGCAGCGATCGCGACGGAGGGGATGGCGAATGCCTTGCGCATGGAGACTCCCTTGTCTCGGGCGCCTCCGTCCGGGAGGACGGAAGCATCGGAGGCGGTCGTCGACCGTCTCCGAGATGGGTGGAGGGGCGCGTTGTTGCACCACCGCCCACACCAGGGCGTCGACCCTGGATGCGGCGAGCAGGTCCCCCCGGCTGCGAGTGCAGCGCCGGTCCCGCGCCTCCGTCTGACGCTTGATCACATGCCCGCGTCGGCCTGGCCAGCAAACCCCTCACAACCCCATTGCGCGTTACGGTTTCATGACGGCCATGACGCTGCCCGATCGTGGGCTCGCGGGCAGTCACGGTCGGTGACCGTCGTCCTCCTCCGCCGCGATCCGTCGACCTGCCACTCTCCCCCGGCTGGCTCGTGCTGGCCGCCTCCAGCAGCGCATCCGGGTGATGCCACACCACGGATCCCGGGGTCGGCGGTGCGCTCCGCTCGTAGGCTCGGCCGGGTCGGCCCGCCGTACCCACCGGGGCGTCCCCGATCTGCGGAGGTGAGATGGTCCGGAACAGCGACGTCTGGGACCTGCTGGTGATCGGGGGCGGTACCGCCGGGCTCGTCGGTGCGCACACCGCCGCCGCCCTCGGAGCGCGCACGATGTTGGTCGAGCAGGCACGCACCGGTGGCGACTGCCTGTGGACCGGGTGCGTGCCCTCCAAGGCGCTCCTCGCCGCCGCGACCGCCGCCGCCGACGCCCGCGGCGCCTCCCGCCTCGGCATAGGCACCGGTAACATCACCGTCGACTTCGCCCGCGTGCGCGCCCACGTCCACGACGCGATCGCGGCCATCGAGCCGCAGGACTCCCCCGAGTCCCTCGCCGCGGCCGGCGTCCACGTGGCGCTGGGCACCGCGGTGCTGACCGGCCGCGACACGGCGCTCGTCGACGGGCGCCCGGTCCGGTTCCGGGCCGCCCTGCTGGCCACCGGCGCCGCGCCGCTGGTCCCGCCGATCGAGGGCATCGACACCGTCGAAGCGCTCACCAGCGAGACGCTGTGGGACGTCGAGGAGCTGCCCCACCGGCTCGTCGTGCTCGGGGCCGGCCCGATCGGCTGCGAGCTGGGCCAGGCCTTCGCCCGGCTCGGCTCGGAGGTCACCCTGGTCGACGGCTCCGACCGCGTGCTGGGCCCCGAGGACGCCGACGCCGCCGCCCTGGTGGACCGGGCGCTCCGCCGCGACGGCGTCCGGCTGCGGCTCGGCACGGAGGGGACGCGGGTGGAGCCCGGCCTGCTGCACCTGGACGACGGCGGCACGGTGCCCTTCGACCGGCTGCTGGTCGCGGCCGGCCGACGGCCCCGGACGAGCGGGCTCGGCCTCGACGTGGCCGGCGTGGACCTGGACGAGCACGGCGCGGTCGCCACCGACGGCTCGCTGCGCACGAGCAACCCGCGGGTCTTCGCCGCCGGCGACGTCACCGGCACGCCCTTCTTCACCCACGTCTCCGGGATGCACGGCAGCATCGCGGCGAGCAACGCCGTCCTCGGGCTGCGCCGCACCGTCGACCCCGTGGTCCCCCGCGTCACCTTCACCTCCCCCGAAGTCGCCTCGGTGGGCGTGAGCCCGGCGCAGGCGCGCGAACGCGGCCTCACCGTCCGCCGCGTCGAGCACGCCACGGTCGACCGGGCGGTCGCCGAGGGCGGAACGGACGGGTTCACCTCGCTGGTCGTCGACGGCCGGCGGAGGATCGTCGGGGGCGTCGTCGTCGGCCCGCGCGCCGGCGAGACACTCGGCGAGCTGACCCTGGCGATCCGCAAGGGGCTCACCACCGCCGACCTCGCCGGCACCACCCACGCCTACCCCACCTACAACGACGCGCTGGTCGACGCGGCGATCGAGGACGTCCGCGCCCGCCTGACCCCGCCGCTGGTCCGCGGGCTGCTCCGGGCGTTCGTCGCCGTCCGCGGCCGGCTGCTCGACCGCCGCTGACCTCGGCGCGATCAGCGCAGCGCGCGGTACCCGGCCACCATCCGCTGCGCGGCCGACAACGCGACCACGGCCGCCCACCCCCACGCCACCTGCCACGCCACCGCGGGCAGCAGCAGCCACAGCGCGTGGACGGCGATCGTCTCGGTGCCCTCGGCCAGCCCGCCGAGGAACGACAGCGACCGGCCGTCGTCGAGCTGCCGGCCGGCGCGCTCGGCGATCGAGGAGAACGCGAGGAACGCCGTCCCGTTGACGTAGTAGGCGAGCAGGACGGCGGCGAAGGGCTCCCACGGGGCGTCGGAGCCGCGGGTGGCCCCGATCGCCACGCCCAGCACCGTGCTGCCGTAGACGAGGAAATCGGCGGTGATGTCGAAGAACCCGCCGCTGCCGGCATCCCCCGGCGAACCGGCCGCGCGCCGCTGCCGGGCGAGCGGCCCGTCCAGCCCGTCGGCCAGCCGGGAGACCAGCCACAGCACCAGCGCCGCCGTCCACGCCTGGAGGCCGGCGGCCACCGCACTGCCCAGGCCCAGCACGAGCCCCGCCAGGGTCAGCCGGTCGGGGCTCAGCCACGGCCGGTCCAGGACCGCGGCGGCGCGGGCCAGCGGCTCGTCGAGCACGCGTCGCGCCGCCGCATCGAGCACTTGGGCACCTCCGGGGCCGGGCGCCCGCCTGGCGGGCGCGATCCGGGTCGGGCACGATCCTGTCGCAGCAGATCCGTCGCGGCCACATCCGCAGGCGCCACCCCGGACGAGGAGGTCCACACCCATGGCCCGACGACGCCCGGCGAACGGACGCGCCCGCTGGGCGCCGGCGGCAACCTGCGCGCTCGCCCTCGCGCTGACCGCCTGCTCGGCACCGGCGAGCGAGCCCACGACCGCCGAGGCGCGCGACTGGGACGACGTCCTCGCCGAGGCCGAGGGCCAGACGGTGCGGCTGTGGATGTACGGCGGCGACGACAAGGGGAACGCCTACGTCGACGACGTCCTCGCCCCCGCGGCCGAGGAGCTCGGCGTGGCCCTGGAGCGGGTGCCGATCGCCGACACCGCCGACGCGGTCAACCGGGTGCTCTCCGAGCGGCAGGCCGACGTTCCCGACGGCGAGGTGGACCTGATCTGGCTCAACGGCGAGAACTTCGCCACCGGTCAGCAGGCCGGCGCCTGGTTGTGCGACTGGACGTCGATGCTGCCCAACATGGAGTACGTCGACCCGGACGACCCCCTGCTGACCACCGACTTCGGCCTCGACGTGAACGGCTGCGAGGCCCCCTGGCACAAGGCCCAGTTCGCCCTGGTCTACGACGAGGCGCGGGTCGAGGACCCGCCGGGCAGCATCGCGGAGCTGCTGGCCTGGTCCGAGGAGAACCCGGGCCGGTTCACCTATCCCGCTCCCCCGGACTTCACCGGCTCGGTCTTCGTGCGCCAGGTGCTGTACGAGGTCTCCGGCGGGGTGGACGACGTGCCGCTGGAGTTCTCCCAGGAGGCCTACGACGAGCTGGCCCCCGAGCTGTTCAGCCGCCTCGAGGAGATCGAGCCGTCCCTGTGGCGCGAGGGGCAGACCTATCCGCAGGACCTCGGCGCGCTCGACCAGCTCTACGCCGACGGCCAGGTCGACTTCACCATGACCTACGGCCCGGCGACGCTGCCCGACCTCGTGGCCGACGGCACCTTCCCGGCCACCACCCGGGTGCTCCTGGTGGAGGACGGCACCATCGGCAACGCGAGCTTCCTGGCCATCCCGGCGACCTCGGGCAGCCAGGCCGGCGCGATGGTGGTGGCGAACCTGGCGCTCTCGCCCGAGCAGCAGCTGGCCAAGGCGCAGCCGGAGGTGTGGGGCCAGTACACGGTCCTCGAGCAGGACCTGCTGCCCGAGGACGTGCAGGCCGGGTTCGAGGCCCTGCCGCAGTCGGAGATCCTGCCGTCCTACGAGGAGCTGAGCGAGGGTGCCGACCCCGAGGTGGAGGCCGCGTGGGTGACCGCGCTCGACGAGGGCTGGCGCCGGCAGATCGCCGCCGGCTGAGCAGGTCCCACGTGCCGCCGAACCGACTCCGGCCCCGCACGCGCGCGGTCCTCCTCGTCCTGCCCGCGCTGGTCCCGGTCGTGGCCGTCGTCGGCGCCGCGCTCGTCTCGGCTGCGCTGCTGAGCCTGGGGCTCGCGCCTCTGGTCGGCGAACCGCGGCTCTCCCTGGACGCCTACCGGGGCGCCGCCGGCGATCTCGGCACCGGCATCGGGCTCTCGCTGGGCATCGCGGCCGCCGCCACCCTCGTCGCCACCGTCGTGGGGCTCTGCCTGGCCCTCGCCGCGACCGCCGCGGTGCGGCGCAGCCGGCTGCTCGGCACGCTGGCCGCGCTCACCATCCCGATCCCGCACCTGGTGGGCGCCGCGGCCATCGGCCTGCTGCTGGCCGACGCCGGCTTCCTCTCCCGGATGTTCGGCGTCGACCCGTCGTCGTGGCCCCCGCTGGTGGGTGGCCCGCTGTGGGTGGCGGTGGTCGCCGAGTACGCGTGGAAGGAGTCCGCGTTCGTCGCGCTGGTGGTCGCGGGTGTGCTGTCCTCCCGGGCGGCGTCCTACGGCGAGACGGCGGCGCTGCTCGGCGCCGGCCGCTGGGCACGGCTGCGCCACGTCACCCTGCCGCTGGCCGCGCCTGCGCTGGGCGCCACCGCCGCGGTCAGCTTCGTCTACACGCTCGGGTCCTACGAGGTGGCCGCCCTGCTCGGCCGCGCCCACCCCGAGCCGCTGCCGGTGCTGGCCTACCGGTTGTTCACCTCCATCGACCTGGCCGCCCGGCCGCAGGCCGCCGCGGTCGCACTGACGACGGCGGGGCTGGCGCTGGTCGTCGTCCTGCTGTCGCTGCGGGCCCTGCGGCGGCTGGCGGCCGAGCGGTGACGGCCCCACGGGCGGTGCTGGCCGCCTCCCGGGCCGGGCGCACGCTGCTGGCGGGATGGCTGGTGCTGCCGCTGGTCCCGCTGCTGCTGTGGGCCTTCGCCGACCGGTGGACCTTCCCCGCCGTCCTGCCGCAGGAGTGGGGCACCCGCGGTGCCGAGGAGGCGCTGGCCGCAGGTGCCGGAGGCGCGTTCCTGACCTCGACGCTGCTCGGTGCCGTCGTCGCGCTGCTGGCCACCCCGCTCGGCGCGGTGGCCGGGCGGGCGCTGGCCTCGCGGCAGGTGCCCGGCGGCACCGCCGTCCTCGCCGTGCTGCTCTCCCCGCTGGCGCTCCCCCCGTTCGCCGTGGCCCTGGGCCTGGACGTGCTGCTGCTGCGGCTGCGCATCCCGGCGGCGGCGGGCGTCGTGGTCCTGCTGCTGGTCGCCGCGCTGCCGTACACGGTCCTCACCATGCGCGCGGCCTACGCAGCGCACGACCGGGGCTTCGAGGACGAGGCGCGCGTGCTCGGTGCCACCCGCTGGCAGACCGTGCGCTCGGTGCAGCTGCCCCTGGTCGCGCCGGCGCTGGCCGGCGCGGCGTTCCTCGCGTTCCTGGTGGGCTGGAGCGACTACATCGTCACCGTGCTGGTCGGTGGCGGGCAGCTGACCACGCTGCCGCTGCTCGTGGCCTCCGCCGCGTCGGCGACCGGGAGCGACGCCCAGGTCGCGATCCTCTCGCTCACGTCGATCCTGCCGCCGGTCGCCCTGCTGCTCGTCGTCGGCTCGCTGGGCCGGAGGGGGCGCCGGTGAGCCGGCGGAGAGCTCCGTGAGCGGCGGCGTGCTCCGGCTGACCGGGCTGACGCGGGTGCACGGCAAGGGCTCGGCGCCCGCGCTGGCCGATTTCTCCCTCGAGGTGCCCGCGGGCGCCTGCATGGCCATCCTCGGCCCCTCCGGGTCGGGCAAGAGCACGGTGCTGCGGCTCACCGCCGGGCTGGACGAGCCCACCGCGGGCAGCGTCCACCTCGACGGCGCCGACCTGGCCGGGGTCCTGCCCGAGCGCCGGGGCATGGCGATGGTCTTTCAGCGGCCGCTGCTGTTCCCGCACCTGTCGGTGCGGGACAACGTCGCCTTCGCCGACCGGGTGCGCGGGGTCCCGCGACGGACGGCCCGCCGGCGGGCGGAGGAGTTCCTCGGCCTGGTGCAGCTCGACGGGTTCGGCGACCGGCCGGCGCGGGCGCTGTCGGGCGGGCAGGAGCAGCGGGTGGCCCTGGCCCGGGCGCTGGCCGCCGAGCCCCGGGTCCTGCTGCTCGACGAGCCGTTCAGCGCGCTCGACGCCCGGCTGCGCGAGGAGATGCACGAACTGCTGGCCGACCTGCGCATGCGGTTGGACCCGACGATCCTGCTGGTCACCCACGACCACGCGGAGGCCGGCGCGCTGGCCGACGGCGTCGCCGTGCTCGACCGCGGGCGGCTGCTGCAAGCCGGGCCGATGCGCGAGCTCTACGCCCGCCCCGCCTCGCTCGCGGTCAGCCGGCTGCTGGGCGGGCGCACGGAGGTCGCGGGCGTGGTGCGCGACGGACGGCACGAGTCACCGCTGGGCTCGCTCGACCTCCCCACGCCGGTGCCGGACGGCCCCGCGGTGCTCGTCGTCCGGCACGAGGCGGTGCAGGTGACGACCGCGGCCGATCCCGCCACCGACGCCGTCGGCACCGTGGTGCGCGCCAGGCGCCGGGGGATGCGCACGCTGGTCACCGTCGAGGTCCCGGGCGACGGCGGGACGGCGGCGGTGGACGCCGAGCTGGAGCCCGGCCAGGAGGTGCCGACCGGCCGGACGGTCGGTCTGCGGCTGCCGGTCGAGGGCCGGTGGGCCGTGCCGGTGGACGGCGTGGCCGGCGAGCCGGTCGCCGGTGCACCGCGGGCGTGAGCAGGGGACGGCGCGGGTAGGGCGGATGCCGTGACCGAGACCCCGGCCGACGGCGTCGGCAAGATCAGCGTGACCGCGGCGAGCACCGGCGGGATGGGCCAGCGGTACCTGGCCTCCGGGTCCCGGGTCGCCATGCGGCTCTGGTCGGAGCAGCCCACCAGCAGCGGCAAGCCGGAGGCGGCGCGCGACTACGAGACGGTCGGCTACGTGATCTCCGGACGGGCCAGGCTGCGCACCGGCGACGAGACGCTGGAGCTCGGGCCCGGCGACTCGTGGGTGGTGCCGGCGGGCGTGGAGCACACCTACGAGATCGTCGAGGAGCTCACCGCCGTCGAGGCCACCGCTCCGCCGGCGCGGGAGGCCGGCCGCGACGCACCGACCGGCTGACCGCCGGGGTCACACCACGGTCAGCGGCAGGAGCTTCCGCAACCCGGCGTTCTCGGCCGGGTCGAGCACCGAGTGCTGGGCGCAGGCGGGCACCAGCTGCCCTGTCTCGGGGTGGGCCATCGAGTAGGTGCAGGCCGCCAGCCGCTCCTGGGTGGCCCGCAGCTGCGGGTCCTCGGCCTCGATCCCCTGCTGCATCAGCTCCCAGGCCGGCCCGACGTCGGCGGCGTCCATGAAGCTGTGCACCTCGAAGGTCATCAGCCCCAGGCGACCGGCGCGGGCGCCGCGGACGACCGCCCGCAGCCCGCCGGTGCGGCGCAGCAGGCTGCGCGCCCAGCGGAGCGCGATCCGCGCGTCGCCGGGGTGGCGCCGCGCGGCCCGCAGCACCTTGACCACCAGCACCGCCGGTGGCGTGTTGCTGAAGGCGATTCCGCCGTAGTGGGCGAAGAAGGCGTCCCGCGCGGCGGTCTCGGCCGCGACGTCCGGGTCGACGACGGGGTGCCAGCGGCCGTCGAGGAGGAAACCGAAGGCCACCCGGTTGCACCGGGGATCGCCGAACTCGACGCCCTCGTGCGCGATCCGCTGGCCCATGCCCTCTTCCAGCTGGGCCCAGACGGCGTCGGCGTCGACGGCCGTGTAGGACTCCTTCCAGCGCCGCTCGTCGCCGACGTGCGCGGCCGGCTGGAAGCTCATCATCGAGTAGCCCATGCCGACGACCGCGCGCACGGTCTCGGCGACCTGCCCGACGTTGGCCGGGGTGACGGTCATGTTGTGCGCCAGGTAGTACCGCAGCCCGGTCTCGGCCCGCAGGTCGCGGAACATCTGCACGAACCGCTCGCGGAACGGGTTGAGCTCGGCCTCGGTGCGCGGCCGCACCGCGCCGCGGCGGCCGCGCATGAGCGAGTCGAAGTGGGCCGCGAAGCTGACCCGGTCGAACCTGGGCTTCCCGTCCGGGCCGGTCACGAGGGCCCGCAGGTACTCGGGCTCGAAGTCACCGTGCGTCATCGACATCGGCGAGCGGCCGGCGTCCCGCATCGCCTGCAGGGCGGCGGCGTGGTCGTCCGGGGAGAGCAGGCTCACCTCGCCGCCGATGAGCTGGGCGTGGGCGTAGGGCCCGCGCCGCTCGCGCAGGTAGGCCATCTGACGGGTGACCTCGTGCAGGGTGTGCCCGCCGTCGATGCGCACCTTGTTGGCGTCGGCCGAGTGGTAGCAGGGCGTGCAGGTGAGGTTGCACTTCGGGAAGACGCCGTGCGTGCCCTCGCAGCCGACCGCGTGCCGGCCGAGGCTCTGCGCCGGGGTGCGCACGTGGTCCGGCAGCGCCGCCCACCGCTCGGCGAGCGCACGCTCGGTCTCCGGGTGCACCGGCCGGGTGCGTTCCCGCAGGCCGTGCCACCGTGCGCGCAGTCCGCGGCGCCGTCCCATGCTGCCTCCCGAGCTTTCGCGGTGCGGCGCGCGGGCGCGCCGTCCCCCGACGCTCCCATCCCGATCGGTCGCGCGCCACCGACCGCCTCAGCCCAGGTCGCGCAGCACCGCCCGCGCAGCCGACCGGCCGCTCGTCCCGGCGATGCCGCCCACCGGCGCGGTCCCGGCCCCGGCGACGACCATGCCTCGGACCGGCGTCCGGTGCCGGGCCAGCCCCCGGGTCGGCCGGAAGGGGCCGAGCTGGTCGGGGTTCAGGTCGCCGTACATGGGGTGGGCCCCCGGCCAGCGCAGGTCGGCCGCCATCTGCTCCGGGGTGTACACCGCGCGCCCGGTGATCGAGGCGGTGAACCCGGGCGCGCGGGCCTCCACGGTCGCGATCATGCGATCGGCGAAGTCGTCGGCGACGGCGGCCCACCCCCCGCGCACCCGGTACGGCGCGCACGGGCAGGCGAGGTACACGGTGTGCCGGCCGGGCGGGGCCAGCGTGTCGTCCATCGCGCTGGGGGTGAACGCGTAGGTGGGCACCGGGTCGTCGGGCAGGTACCGGGCCCCGGCTGCGGCGAACCCGTCGGCGAGGGAGTCGAGGCCGTCCACGAACGACTGCAGCCCGTTCCAGTCCCCCGGGCGGGCTTGCGGGTAGGCCGGCAGGGCGGTGGTCGCGACGTGCACCAGCATCTGGACGGCGTTGCTCCGGGTGGTGCTGCGCAGCCGGTCGGCCTCCGGCCCGTCCAGCGGGGGGTCGAGCAGGTCGAGCAGCGCCGTCCGCGGGTCCAGGGCGGTGAGGACGGCGTCGGCCGGCAGCCGCTCCCCCGACTCGAGCTCCACCCCGGTGGCGCGGTCGCCCTGCCGGGTGATCCGCGCGACCGCCGCGCCGGTGCGCCAGGCCCCGCCGAGTGCGGCCAGGCGAGCGGCCAGCGCGTCGGTCAGCCCCTGCGCCCCGCCGACGGCGTGCCACTGGCCGACCTGGTGGTAGAAGGCCTGCCACATCGCGAAGGTGGCGCTGCCGGGGGCGTCCGGCGCCGCGGAGGCGTGCGCGGCGAAGGCCGAGACGGGCGCACGGACCAGGTCGGAGGCGAACCGCTGCTCCAGGAACTTCCCGTACGGGGAGAGCAGCAGCTGCGCCAGACCGAGCGGGCCACCGTTGCGGGCCAGGGCCTGCAGCCCCGCGAGCGCCCGGCCGGGCAGCCGGGACGGCCGGCCGTCCAGCGCCCCTTGCATCGCGGTGACCACCGGCATGGCCTCGTGCATCCAGGCGGCGTACCGGCGGGCCTCGTCCCGGTCGGCCTCGGCGATGGAGTCGACGGTCGCGCCGACGTCCCGGAAGAACCGCACGATCGGTCCGTCCCGGAAGACCGCCACCGAGAAGGGGTCCATCTCGCGGTACTCCAGCCCGGCCGCGGGGAGCTCCAGCTCCTCGATGATCCCGGTGGCCTGGATGATGTTGTGCGCCACGGAGTGGATGTCGAAGCGGTGCCCCGGGAGGACCTCCTCGGTCCGCGCGCCACCGCCGAGCCGGCCGGACTGCTCCAGCACGAGCACGTCGGCACCGCCCCGCGCGAGGTAGCAGGCCGCGACCAACCCGTTGTGCCCCCCACCGACGACGAGAACCCGGGCGGCTCGGCGCGTCATCTATCCGCGCCTCCGGCCGGCCGCAGGGTTGTACTCAACGCCTGCGCAGGTTCCGCCACGCCCGTCGCGCCTCGGGCAGCGCGAGGGCGAGCGAGACGCCGGAGATCGCGGTGGCGGCCTGGCACCAGGCGCACAGCGCCTTGTTCTCCTGCCACTCCTCCCCGGCGAGCTTGATGTCGACGGCGACGTCGGAGGCCACCTTCGCGGCCATCAGCAGCGGCAGGAACGGCCTGTGCCGGGGTCGGTCCGGACCCCCGGCACCGGCCACCCAGGCCGTCAGCGCGTAGGTGACGATCATGATGAGCCCGTCAGGCGTCGAGGCGCGCTTGTAGGCGTACTCCGCGGCGTCGACCTCATCGGAGTCGAACGGGCCGACCGGCGGATCGGGCAGGTGCTTGAGGATGCCCGTCTGGTAGGCGCCCACGACCTGGCCGATGGTCACGCCGGCCAGCGAGAGGCCGACCAGCCAGCGGCGCCGGCGCAGGTCCGGGTCGGACCCGGTACGCAGATACCGCGACAGCTGGGAGGGGCTCGGGTTGCTGCCGCCGTAGCGGGGGTCCGGAGCGTTCATCGGTGCGTGTTCGTCACGACGCCGCGCACGCGGTCGTCGCCCTCGGCAGCCTCGTCGGCGAGGGACCGCAGCCCCTCCTCACCGCGCGCGGCGGCGACGACCCGCGCGCCGGCGGCCGAGGCGGCGAGGACGGTGGCCCGGCCGATGCCGCTCGACGCGCCCATCACCACGATCACCTGCTGATCGAGCTGCTCGTGTCTCATCTCGAGGGTTCCTTCTCCGTGCCGGCAGACCGACGTGCCCTACCCGCTCGCGAAGGCGGGACACACCTCGCGGCTGCGTCCCGCGCGGTCGGGTCCTGCGGCACACCGCTGCGAGCGCCCGACGACGGCCCGGCCGTCAGCCCGGCGGAACGTCCGGCGGAACGTCCGGCGGCAGCCGGTTGGGTCCGGCATGCGGCGGGCGGGGTCGGTCCTGCGGGTGCAGCTGCAGCGCTATGAGAGCGACGTCGTCGCCCGGGTCGGCCGGCAGCATCCGGGCCAGCACGACGTCGCAGAGCTGGTCGAGATCACGGCCGGCGTGCTCGGAGAGCGTCGACTGCAAGCGCGCGAGACCGGCGTCGAGGTCGGTGTCGCGTCGCTCCACCAGCCCGTCGGTGTAGAGCAGCACGACGCTGCCCCATGGCAAGGTCACCTCGGATTCGTGGCGCGGCGCGTCGGGGCGGACGCCGAGCAGCAGGTCGGGGCGGCCGCCGTCGAGCACCTGGACGCACCCGTCGGGGGTGATGGCCATCGGCGGTGGATGCCCGGCGTTGGACCAGCGCAGCCGCGCCACCCCCGCCGCCTGCTCCTCGTCGGTCTGCTCCAGGCGGGCCACCACCGCGGTCGCCAGGATCTGCGACTGCAGGGTCTGCATCACCTGCTCGACCTGGCCGAGGACCGCGGCCGGCCCCTCGGATCCACGGGCGGCCAGCGTCCGCACGATGGTCCGCACCTGGCCCATCGCCGCGGCGGCCTGCACGTCGTGCCCGACCACGTCGCCGATGACCAGCACCGTGGCACCCGTGGGTTGCATGAACGCGTCGTACCAGTCCCCGCCGACCTCGGCGGCCTCACCGGCAGGCACGTAGCGGACGACGATCTGCACGTGGTCCGGCTCGGGTGGCGGGGTCAGCAGGGACCGCTGGAAGCCCTCCGCGAGGCCGCGCTGCTGCCGGTACAGGCGGGCGTTGTCCAGCACCACCCCGGCGCGGGCAGCGACGTGGCGGGCGGTGACCAGGTCCTCCGGCAGGAGGGGCCCGCGGTCGAGGCCGGTGCACAGCGTCAGCACCCCGACGGGGCCGTTCCGGCCGGTGAGCGGCAGCACCGCGATCGACTCCGGTGCCAGATCGACCACGAGGTCCTGCGCCGGGCCGGGCTGCAATTTCTCCCGCACCTGGGCGGTGGCGTCCCGGGTGAGCACCTGCAGCTGCCCGGTCCGCATGGCGCGCACGACGAGCGAGTCCTCCCGCAGCGCACCCGGTCGCGCCTGCGCGTAGGCCTCCACGGCCTCGCGGAGCCGCGGATCGTGGTGCCAGGAGGCGGCGGTGCGCAGGGCGCGGCGGTCGCCGCCGGCCTCCTCGTCGTGGACGAGCGTGACGATGCCCCAGTCGGCGAGCCCGGGAACGACCAGCCGGGTCAACCGGCGCGCCGCCTCGTCGGCGTCCAGCGTCGCCGACAGCTCCGCGGTGATGCGGGAGAGCAGCCGTTCACGTTCAGCGGCCCGGGCCGTGAGCTCCTGGGCGCGCCGGCGGGCGGTGATGTCGAGGAAGTACAGCGCCACCCCGTCGGCGCTGGGGACGGCACGGACCTCGACCCAGACATCGAGAGGTCGGGGGTAGAAGGCTTCGAACACCACCGGCTGGCCGGTCGCGGCGGCACGGCGGTAGTTGGCCTCGAACTCGGTGCCGACCGTGGCCGGGAACGCCTCCCACAAGGTCCGCCCCAAGAGCTGTGCGCGCGGCATGCCCGTGATGCGCTCGGCCTCCGCGTTCACGTGGGTCATGACCCAGCCGGGGTCCATCGCGACGAAGCCGACCGCCATCGATTCCACCAGGTGCGCGAGACGGTCCTGAGCATGCCGGCGGGCGGAGATGTCCCACGCCGCGCCCAGCAGGCGGACCGCCGTACCGGCTTCGCCGGCCAGGGCCCGCCCGCGGGCGGCGACCCACCGCTGCTCGCCGTCCGGGAGGACCACCCTGTACTCCGCGGCGTACTCGCCCGCCGTCTCGATCGCCCGGTCCAGCAGTGCTCCGACCCGGTCGACGTCGTCGGGGTGCAGCCGGGCGTTGAACGCCTCGATGCTGCCGTCGAAGGTGACAGCGTCGTAACCGAACAGCTCGTTCAACCGGTCGTCCCAGCTCAGCGCCCCGGTCACCAGGTCCCAGTCGAACGTGCCGATCCCGGCCGCGTCGATCGCCAGGGTCAGCAAGTTCCACGCGGTGGCCGGCGACTGCAGCGCGCCGCCGCTCACGAGCACTGCCGGTCCCTCGTCGCGCCCGACCGCACTCCGGGCCATGACCGCCGCCAGCACTGCAGCGTGCCGACGACGGCCGACGGCAGCCGCCCGGAGCACCTGGAGCCGCTCGAGCAGGTCCGGTTCCCCGGCCTCGGCGACGAGCAACCCCAGCGGCACACCAGGGGAGAAGGACACCTGCCGGCGCAGCTCCGCCGGGCGGTCGGTGAGCACTGCGATCTCCGCGTCGGGGTGGAGCCGGTGCACGCGCTGCGCCGTGGCGGTGGCGGCGCCCACTCCTGACCCGAGGACGACCAGGTCGACCGGCCCGATCAGGCACTCGGGAAGGGCGCTCGCGTCGACGAGCTCCATCCCGACGAGCGGAGCCAGGACGGCGATCTCAGCCGGTGAGCCGTCGACGAGCAGACAGCGCCCCGTCTCCGCAGCAGTCACTCGCCCAGCAGCGGCAGGCCCAGCGCCGCTCGGCCGGTCCAGATGCGCAGCAGGTCGGTGGTCGGGCTCATCACATCGGCGGCGCGGGCATCACGCAGGTGCCGCTCCAGCGGCGACCGGTCGCGGTAACCGATGCCGCCCACCAACGTCATCGCCTCGTTCGTCACCTGCACCGCGCAGCCGGCGACCTCGGCCTTCGCGGAGGCCAACGCGCTCAGCGCGGCGGGGCCACCGGCATCGGCCTCCTCGGCGGCCCAGTACACCAGCCGGCGGGTGCGCTCTACCTGCGCCCACAGCTCACCGAGGCGGTGCTGCAGCAACGGCTCGGCGGCCAGCCGGCGCCCCGTGTGGGCGTGCGCACGCTTCCCGAGGTGTTCTATGGCCTCGTCCAGCGATGCCTGTGCCACACCGAGATAGGTGCCCGCCATGGCCATCAGGAAGAACGGTGCAACGACCTCGAAGACGAACCAGATCTGGTCACCTTCGGCGCCCAGGAGGTGGTCGGTGCCGACGCGGACACCGTCGAGGCGGGCACGGCGGGAGGAGTTGCCGCGCATGCCGATGCCGTCCCAGCCGTCGGTCCAGCTCAGTCCTGTCGCGTCCCCGGGGACGAGCACGCAGGAGAACTCACCGAGCGGGGCGTCAGGGTCGGCGGCCACCGTGCTCACCACGTAGGAGTCGGCCTGCGACCCGTTGGTCACGAAGGACTTCTCCCCGTCGATGCGCAGCCCGTCGGGAGTGCGGGTCAGACGGGTCTGCGGCAGCCAGAAGTGCGCGCCCGTCCCCGGCTCGGACAACGCCAGGGTGGTCAGGTGCTCCCCGGCGACGATGGCATCGAGGAACTCCTTGCGCTGCCGCTCGGTCGGCTTGGCCGCGACCACGGCGGTTGCGACGCAGTGCATGCCGAAGCACAGCCCCGCCGAGGCGTCGACCCTGCCCAGTGCCTCACCGGCGGCGACCACGCCGCGCAGGCCGAGACCGCTGCCACCTACCTGCTGCGGAGCGGCCAGGCCACCCAGCCCGGCAGCCTGGAGCGCGGCCAGCACCTCGGCCGGCCACACCCCGGAGTCCGTCCGACCCACCAGCGGCCGGGCGACCGTCTCCGCGACCTCGCTCACCCGCGCGACCACGTCCGCGACGCTGACCGGGGGCGCAGATGCCGTCACACCGCCAGAGTCTAGATCGGCGACGACGCCGACCCGCGCAGCCCGGACCGGAAGGTGTCGATGCCACGCCCCGGCCGACCGGCCGATGCCCCCGATCGGCGGCGTCGGCGAGCGGGGGGCTCGCCCAGCGCAGTCGCGCCGGGCCCGCGCCACCATCCACGCCGTGTCTGCGAATGCCACTGCACTCCGACGGCCCGCAGGCGCGGAGCCGATAGGTTCTGACCATGACCGCGGTGCAGGGCGACTCGGACGGCGGCTTCGGCTCCCAGGAGCGCCTCGGCGATGCGATGAGCCGCGTGGCGCGCCAGATCCAGGAGGAGCACGGCGACGTCGAAGCGACGCTGCAGGCCATCGCCGCCTCGGCGATCGAGATCGTGCCGAACGCGGAGGAATGCGGCATCACCTATGTCATCGGCCGAGCGAAAGTCGAGTCCCGGGCGTGGACGAGCGACCTGCCGAAGTCGGTCGATGCCTTGCAGCAGCGACTCGGGCAGGGCCCCTGCCTCGACGCGGTGTGGGAGCAGGAGATCGTCCGGGTCGACGACGTCGCCGGTGACGAGCGGTGGCCCGAGTTCGGGCACCACGCCTCCGGCCTGGGGATCGGGAGCATGTCGTGCTTCCAGCTGTTCGTCGATGGTGACCGGCTGGGTGCGCTGAACCTGTACTCCCGGACGCCCGGCGCGTTCGACGACGACTGCCAGGAGATCGGGCTGATGTTCGCCGCCCATGCAGCGATCGCGCTGGCCGGAGCGCAGCACGAGGAGCACCTGCGCACCGGGATGAGCAATCGCGACGTCATCGGCCAGGCCAAGGGCATCCTGATGGAGCGGCACCGGCTGACCGCCGACCAGGCGTTCGCCGTGCTGACCCGCGTCTCCCAGGACCTCAACCGGAAGCTGGT
The DNA here is from genome assembly GCF_030731085.1 of Blastococcus carthaginiensis. NCBI lineage: Bacteria > Bacillati > Actinomycetota > Actinomycetes > Geodermatophilales > Geodermatophilaceae > Blastococcus > Blastococcus carthaginiensis. The sequence goes on from NZ_JASNFN010000014.1 coordinate 16,537, forward strand.
CGACATCGCCCGGGAACTCGCCAACACCGGGGCGGTGCCCGGCAGCGAACGCCGGCGGGACTGAGGTCGCCTCCGCCGTGCGCCGCGTAGGTCGGTGGGGACCCGGCGGCCTCACCACGCGGGCGCATCCTGCGCGGTGTACGAGTCGGCGTGAGCCGGCCTGTGCGCGGTTGCCTGTGCCCACGCGCGAGTCCCTCGAGCCACGCGGTGCAGGGCAGGTGGCCGGCTGCTGGGAATTCGCATCACCGGCTCGTCAGTGGTTGCGGCAATCACGGCATCGCGCCCGTCAGTCGTCCCCTGGTTCCACTCGCAGCGACGGCAGGCCGACCACTTCGAAGGTGGCGGAGGCGAGGCCGATGCCGGCCGCGTCGAGCTCCGCGAGGACCTCCCGTGACATCGCGTCCTTGACGTCCCGCACCCCGTACACGCCCGTCAGGAAACGGGCGGTGAGCTCCAGCCAGTTGTCGGTCAACCGCCAGTACACCCGTGGTTCGAAGTCCGCGCCCCGGACGAAGTAGCGCCGCTGCATGGCGGCCAGTGCGGCAGCGGGCATCTCCTCGGCCGCCACCGAGTGACGCCGGGCCGCGGCAAGGAGGATCTGCTCTGCCCGACCCCGGTCGTCGGAGTACCGGACGGGGAGGGTCATCTCCTCCCACAGGTACGGGAAGTCGCGGGTGTAGTTGTAGACCGCCTCGTCGAACACCTTGTCGTTGGTGACCGTGACGACTCGACCGGTGTACTGCCGGCTGCGCACCCACTGCGGCGGCTCACCGCCCTGGACCGCGGGTGGCTGTCCCATCTCCATGATGGTGGTCCGGACGAAGCCCAGGGCGATGACGTCACCACGGACGCCGCCCATGGTGATCCGGTCTCCGACGTTGAAGGTGTCGCCGCGCAGGATGACCACGTAGCCGGCCAGCGCGGTGATCACCTTCTGCAGCGCGAACGCCAGCCCGGCAGTCACCAACCCGATCCCGGTGGCCAACCGACTCGGGTCGTCGAACCAGATCGAGAGGAAACCCAGGAACAGCAACAGCGCGACAGCCAGATTGATCGCCTGCCGCGTCCAGAAGCGAGCTTTCTCGTTGTGGACCCCCCGCAGGACCAGCCGGGAGGTTCCACGAGCGATCCAGCGCAGCGCCAGCAAGACCAGGACCAGAGCAGCGGTCAGCAGCAGCTTGGTGCCGTTCTCCTCGGTCAGGAAGAGCAGGCGGATCTCCTGGCCGAAGACCTCGATCGTCATGCCGTCGAGTCTGCCGAGGGGATCTCCGGCATCACGACCCGGGGCGATGGCTGACGACGAGATGCTTTCCGCGTGGCTGCGACACCCCGACGGCAGGCCATCTGACCGCAGAACTGGCCGCGATGGCCGATGCGCGGGATGCCGACGGCGACGCCGCGATGAGCGGACCTGATCGGCGCGGCAAGGAGACCGTCACGATCCTGCCGGCGTCAGCTTCTCCGGCTCGGCGCTGTCGTTCGGGATGATCCGCAGCAAGCACCTCGACGTCGCCATCCTCGGTGTTATGCAGGTCATCACCCGGGGCGACCTGGCCAACTGGCCGAAGCCCGGCACGATGGCCAACGGCATAGGCGGCGCGATGAACCTCGTCCACAGGGCACGCGCGGTGATCATCATGATGCAGCACGTCGCCCGCGGCGGGTCGCCGAAGATACTCCAGGAGTGCGCCCTGCCGCTCATCGGCAAGGGCGTCGACCGGATCGTCACCCCCCGTCATCGACGCGACGCCCGAGGGCCTGGTTCTCCGCGAGACCGCACCCGGCGTGCCCGCCGCCGAGGTCGTGACCGCCACCGGCGCTCCGCTCACCGCCGCCGACGACCTCCGGGAAAGGCGCCCCTGCCCGCGACCGTCTGACGCCTCCGCGGATCAGGACGGGCTCGGCCACGGATCGGTGGCCGGGCGCCTCGCCGACTGCTGGTCGTCGATGTGCACCGGGCGGCTGGATCCGCGGGAAAGCTGGAGTCCGGCACACACGTCGCGGGTAAGACGTCCGGGCTCAGTCCGCACTCGGTCCCGATGGCGGGCTCGACCAGCTCGTCGACCGAACCTGACTGTCAGAGCAGCTGGCCACCCGGGCTGCGTCGAGCCAGGCGCCGCAGGAGGTCACGCAGCAGCACCTGCTCGGTCGGAGTCAGGTCGGCCAGCTGCTCGCTGACCGCGGCGTCGACGTCCCGCTGCGCCTCGGTCAGTCGATCGCGTCCACCGGGCGTTGCCAGCACCAGCTTGGTCCGCCTGTCCACCTCCGAGGGGCGGCGCTCGACCAGATTCGCGTCAGTCAGCTCGTCGACCAGGAGGACCACCTGGCTCGGATCGAGCCCGAGGCACTCAGCGAGGTCTCGCTGGGACAGACCACCTTCGGCCGAGCAAGCCATGGAGAGCACGGAATACGAGCGGACCCGGAGTCCGTGCGACGCCAAGGCGACGTTGCTCGCCCGGGCGAACAGCCCACTGACGCGGGACAGCAGGAAGCCGACATCGTCGGTCAGCGACTCGACTGGTGCCATATCCATGTCATCCTCCACCATTGACTTCCTCAACGATCCTCTCCTAGCGTGTCCGGCGAACCCATGCGCGTCGATCGAGGGAGCCCCGTGGACCTGTCGGACAAGGTAGCCATAGTCACTGGTAGCGGACGGGGGCTCGGCCTCGCCTACGCCACCGAGCTGGCCCGCTCCGGCGCGGCAGTGGTGGTCAACGACGTCGACGCCGAGGTGGCCGCGGCCGCCGTCGCTGCCATCACCGACGCCGGTGGCACCGCGGTCGCCGAGGTGGTGCCGGTCGGTACCAGCGAGGCAGCTCAGGCCCTGATCGATCGGGCGGTGGAGGAGTTCGGCAGGCTCGACATCCTCGTCAACAACGCGGGCATCCTGCGGGACACGACGCTGTGGAAGATGACCGACGAGCAGTTCGACGCCGTCATCACCACCCACCTGCGCGGCACGTTCACCTGCACGCGGGCCGCCGTGATCCGCATGCGCGAGCAGGGTGAGGGCGGACGGATCATCTGCGTCGGCTCCCCCACCGGGCAGGTCGGCAACTTCGGCCAGACGAACTACGCCGCGGCCAAAGCCGGCATCGTCGGCATGGTCCGGACCTGGGCGATGGAGCTGGCCCGCGCCCAGATCACCGTCAACGCGATCGTCCCGATCGCCGCCACCGGCATGACCGAGACCGTGCCCTTCTTCAAGCCGTACGTCGAGGCCCTGCAGGCCGGAGAGGAGCTGCCGCCGTTCGCCCGCCGCGAGCTCGGGTTCGGCTCACCCCAGGATGCCGCCGGGCTGGTCGCCTTCCTCGCCTCCGACGCCGCCGCCGGGATCAGCGGTCAGGCGATGGGCATCGGCGGGGACCGGCTGGCCATGTGGTCGCACCCGGCCGAGGTCGTCGTCGAGTTCGCCGACGGCACCGGCTGGTCGGCCGACGCCATCGCCGACGCGTGGCCGCAGCGCTTCGCTGGCTCGCAGCAGACGGTCGGACAGCAGTTGCCGGAGCCGCCGAAGTGAACGCCTCCCCGACCGCCATCGACCTCGACGCCGTCGTCGCCATCGACGTCCACGTGCACGTCCACGCCGACCAGCACGGCCATCTCGCTCTCGACGACGAGCTCAACGCCGCTGCCGCGAAGTACTTCAAGGGCGACCCGTACGACCCGACCGTCCACGACATCGCCGCCGACTACCGCGACAAGAACATGGCGGCGGTGATCTTCACCGTCGACGCCGAGGCGGCCACTGGCCAGCCGACGCTGTCCAACGAGGAGATCGCCGACGCGGCCGCCGAGCACCCCGACGTGCTCATCCCCTTCGGCTCGATCGACCCGCACCGCGGGGTCGCCGGCATCCGCGCGGCCCGGCGATTGGTCGAGTCCTCCGGTGTCCGCGGCTTCAAGTTCCACCCGAGCCTGCAGGACTTCCTGCCTAACGACCGCGTCGTCTACCCGCTGTACGAGGAGCTCCAGTCCTTGGGCGTACCGGCGCTGTTCCACACCGGCCAAACCGGCATCGGCTCCGGTCTGCCGGGCGGCCGCGGGATCAAGCTGCGCTACTCCGACCCGATGCTGCTCGACGACGTGGCCGCCGACTTCCCGGACCTGACGATCATCCTGGCTCACCCTTCGGTTCCGTGGCAGGACTCGGCCATCGCCGTCGCCCAGCACAAGGCGAACGTCTACATCGACCTGTCCGGTTGGTCGCCGAAGTACTTCCCACCCCAGCTGGTCCGCGCGGCCGACACGCTGCTGAAGACCAAGGTGCTGTTCGGGTCGGACTACCCGCTCATCCGTCCCGAGCGGTGGATCCGCGACTTCGAGCAGCTCGACATCCGCGACGAGGTACGTCCGTTGATCATGAAGGAGAACGCCATCCGCGCCCTCGGACTGCGCCGTGCGTAACGCGGGGCTCGGCTCGTGGCCGGAGCGGCGGCTACGCATCTCACCCGATCGGGACGCCATCTGGTTCGAGGGGACGACGACGTCGCACGCCGGCTTCTCCGAGCGGGTCCGGCGGACCGCCGGTGCCCTCGCAGGCCTGGGCGTCCGGGCCGGTGACCGAGTGGCATGGTGGAGCGGCAATCACCCGGCGGCACTGGAGACCCTCTACGCCTGCGGGCAGCTAGGCGCGGTCTGGGTGCCGGTCAACGCCCGCCTGACCGCCCCGGAGGCGGAGTACGTGCTGGGCCACTCCGGTGCGACGATCGTCATCCACGGGCGCGACCACGGCGAGCTGGCGGACGCCCTCCGCACCCCGGGCGCCGGCGTGCGGTCCTGGATCGCAGTCGAGCCCCCTACTGCGGGCGGCGCGGACTCGCTGCCCTACGAGGAGCTGCTCGCCGGCTCGGACCCCGAGCCCCGCGACGTGCCGGTCGGTCTGGACGACCCCTGCCTGATCATGTACACGTCGGGGACGACCGGACGGCCCAAGGGTGCAGTGCTCACCCACGGCAACATGACATGGAACGCCACGAACCAGATGCTGGGCTTCGACTTCGGCCCGACCGAACGGACATTGGCGGTAGCGCCGCTCTTCCACATCGGTGGCCTCAACGGCACGGTCAACCCCACGCTGCTGCGCGGTGGGTGCGCTGTCGTGGTCAGGCGCTTCGACCCTGCCGGGACCCTCGCGGTCATCGAGGAACAGGGGATCCACTCGTTCTTCGCCGTCCCCACGATGCTCGACGCCATGGCCCGCGAGCCCGACTTCCGCACCCGCGACCTCTCGGAGCTCCGCACGATCGGTGCGGCAGGGGCGCCGCTCCCCCTACCAACTCTGCGCACGTGGCTGGACCGCGGGGTCACCATGCAGCAGGCCTACGGCATGACCGAGGCCGCCCCTGGATGCACGGTGCTCGACTCCGCCGACGCGGTGCGCAAGGTCGGCTCTGCGGGCAAGCCCGTCTTCTTCACCGACGTCCGGGTGCTCCGCCCGGACGGGACGGTGGCCGGCGTCGACGAGATCGGCGAGGTCGTCGTCCAGGGCCTCAACGTGATGGCCGGCTACTGGAACGACCCTGAACGCACGGCCGAGGTGTTGATCGACGGCTGGTACCACACCGGCGACGCCGGTTCGGTCGACGACGAGGGCTTCCTCTACATCCGGGACCGGTACAAGGACATGATCATCTCCGGGGGCGAGAACATCTACCCCGCCGAGGTCGAGTCCGCCCTGCTGGAGCTGCCTGGCGTGCGCGAGGCCGCCGTCATCGGCGTTCCCGACGAGAAGTGGGGCGAGGTCGGCCTCGCAATCCTGGTGGTGGAGCCCGCCACCCGACGAGATGCCGACGCCATCCGCCACGCCCTCAGGGAGCGCCTCGCCGGGTTCAAGGTGCCCCGGCTCGTCCGGTTCGCCGATGAGCTGCCCAAGACCGCCACCGGAAAGATCCGCAAACCCGATCTGCGCGAGCACTACCTGCGCGAGCACTACCTGGATACCGAGGAGGAGACCCCCGCATGACCACCACCACGACGACTCTCGTCGAACTGCCCTCCTACAAGGGCAAGGAGCTCGGCGTGAGCGACTGGGTCGAGGTGACCCAGGACCGGGTCGACCTCTTCGCCGACGCAACGGACGACCACCAGTGGATCCACGTCGACGTCGAACGCGCCAAGGCCGAGAGCCCGTTCGGCGGCCCTATCGGCCACGGCTACCTCACCCTCTCCCTGCTCATCCCGATGTGGACTCAGGTCCTCACCGTCACCGACACGACGATGGCCGTGAACTACGGGCTCAACAAGGTGCGATTCCCGGCGCCGGTGCCCGTGGGTTCCAAGGTGCGGCTGACCGCGACTCTCGCCGACGTCGAGGAGATCAAGGGTGGCTACCAGCTGACCGTCAGCGCCGTCATCGAGCGCGAAGGCGGCGAGAAGCCGGTCTGCATCGCCGAGCCGGTCTTCCGCTTCTACGGCTGACCGCCCGACCGGGAGATCGCCCCGGGATGCCGGGCTGCTTCGCCCGGCGCACTACGGGATGCCGCTCGCCCGGCCCGGGCGAGCGGCGTCCCGTCAGCATCAGAGGGAGAACCGCCGCACTGCGACCTGCAGCTGATCGCTCATGCGGGCGAGGTCCGCAGCCGAGCGCTGCGCTTCGTCCACCCGTTGGTTGGTCTCGGCGGTGCCGGCCGCGAGTCCGGTGATCGCCGCGGCGATGTCCTGCGAGCCGCTGGCGGCCTCGGCCACGTTGCGGTTCATCTCGTTCGTGGTGGCGGTCTGCTCCTCGACCGCCGCGGCGATGGTCGCCTGGAAGTCGTTGATCTCGCCGATGACCGCACTGATCCTGCTGATCGCGTCCACTGCACCGGCGGTGTCGGCCTGGATCGCCTCCACGCGCTGGGAGATGTCCTCGGTCGCCCGCGCGGTCTCCTGCGCCAGTTCCTTCACCTCGCTGGCCACCACCGCGAAGCCCTTGCCCGCCTCACCGGCACGCGCAGCCTCGATGGTCGCGTTGAGCGCCAGCAGGTTGGTCTGCTCGGCGATTCCGTTGATCAGCTTGATGACCGTGGCGATCTCCTGCGAGGAGTCACCCAACTTGCCCACGGTCCGCGTGGTGTTCTCCGCGACGGACACCGCTTGTCCTGCCACCCGCGCGGCCTGGCTGGCGTTCTGCGCGATCTCCCGGATCGCTGCTTCCATCTGCTGCGACCCGGTCGAGAGGGTGTCGACGCTCGCCGCCACCTCGTCGGCCGACGTGACGACCACGCCGGCCTGGCCGGCCGCGGTCCGGGCATTCTGAGCCATCGCGTCGGCCCCCGCGTTCAACTGCTGGGAGGCCGTCGCCAGCTGGTCGGCAGAGTGTCCCACCAGGGACAGCACCTCGCCGAGGGAATCCAGGGTCCGATCCACCGACTCCGCGACATCCCCCAGCTCGGCCCCGCCAGTACGCCCCACCCGGACCCGGAGATCTCCCCCTGCGACCTGCTCCAGCACCGCCCGGATCCGCTGAACCGGCCGAGTGACCGAGCGCGCGACGAGGATGGCGAGGAGCACGCAGATCGCCATTCCGAAGGCGATGACACCGATGGTGAGCGACCGCGCCGTCGTGTACGAGGACTGCGCCTCGGCGACCGTCCCCTCGGCGATCTGCGCCTGGGCGTCGCTCGCCTCCTCGAGAGCCGCGATCGCGCCGGCTTCGGCGGCCTCGAGCCGACCGACGATCTCCAGTCCTGCCGGATCTCCCGGCGTCGCCGTGGCCAGACCCTGCAGCGCCTGGTCGAACACGCCGAGGTTCGTGACGAAGTCGTCGAGCGCCGCCCTGGCCTCGGGGCGCAACGGCATCTCGAGCACCGACGCGACGGTGTCATCCATCTCCTGCCGCGTCGCCTGGGCCTGCTCCGCCATGGCGGCGAGCACCTCGGGCGCGAGGTATGTGAGGCTCGACCGCGCATTCGCCGCCTGGAACTCCCACCACGTGGCCTTCAATGAGAGCAGGCCCCGCAGCGGAACCGTGCCCTCGGCGTGGACGTCCTCCGCCCGCTCGCTGAGCTCAGACATGCGCTGGATCCCGAAGACGCCGATCGTGAGGGTGGCGAGCGCAGCCGCGAGGAAGGCCAGCAGCAGCCTCCCGCGCAGCCCCATCCGGCGCAGCGGCTGGGTCCGGGAGCCATCCACGGCGGGGATGGCATCATCGTGCGGGCGCGGGGCTGCGGGTTCCATGAGTCCTCTCCTCGAAGGCGGGCTCCACACCCGTTACGTTGCCTATCGGAGATCGCGCCGGTGATTGAAGTCCAACGGCCGAGGCGGCGCCTCGACCGACGGGAGGCATGGTCAGTCGCTGTGCGCCGAGCGCACCCTCGTCGAGGGGATGACCACCCACGCGGTCACCGCAGCGACCGCTAGCAGGCCCGCGGCCACCACCGACGTCACCTGCATGGCGGAGACGAACGACTCCCGCGCGACGCTCAAGGCCGAGTCAGAGGCGAGCACCTCGTCGGCCCGGGCCAGTGACTCGCGCACCGCTCCCCCGGCCAGCGCGCCGACGTCGACGGGGAGGGCGACCCGGTACAGCACGGTCTGCAACGAGCCGAGCAGCGCGATCCCCAGAGCTGCGCCCAGTTCGTAGGACGTCTCCGAGAGGGCCGACGCCGTGCCTGCCCGCTGCGGCTCCACCGCTCCGACGGCGGCGTCCGTGCTCAGCGTGAACGCCAGCCCGAAGCCGCAGCCGAGCACGAGCAGCGCGACCGCCAGCCAGGCGTAACCAGGCAGCGCCTCGGCCGCGGCCAGCGCCAGCATGCCTGCGGCGCTGATCGCCAGCCCGAGGCCGATCGCCCGGCCCAGTCCGATCCGCGCCACCAGCGGCCCCACCGCGACGACGACGGCCAGCGACGCGAGCATCAGGGGCAGCTCTCGAACTCCGGCCTCCAGCGCGCTGTGCCCCCGCACCAACTGCAGGTACTGGGAGAAGAAGAACAGCAGCCCCGTCAGTGCGAGCAAGGCGATCAGCTGGCTGCCCAGCGCACCGGAGAACGCCCGGTTGGCGAACAGCCGGAGGTCAACCAGCGGGTCGGTGATCCGCCGCTGCCGCCGCACGAAGAGTGCGAGCGCCCCGACCCCGGCGCCGGCGGCCACCGCCGCCGCTGCGCTCGCGCCGTGCCCGACCGTCTCCTTGATCGCGTACACGATCCCGAGGACCGCGACGACGGACTGCACGGCGCCGAGCACGTCGAGTCGGCCCGGCCGCGGGTCGCGCGACTCCGGCAGCAGCAACCAGCCGGCGACCAGCAGCACGACCATCACCGGCAGGTTGATCAGGAAGACCGACCCCCACCAGAAGTGCTCGAGAAGCAGACCGCCGACCAGCGGGCCGAGCACGGCGCCGCCCGACGCTCCGGCGCTCCACAGCGCGATGGCGCGGGTCCGCTGCCACGGGTCGGCGAACAGGTTGCGGATCAGGGAGAGCGTCGAGGGCATGAGGGTGGCCCCGGCTGCGCCCAGCGCGGCACGGGCGACGATGAGGGTCGCCGGATCGTCAGCGAACGCCGCGACGGCGGAGGCCGAACCGAACGCCGCGGCGCCGAGCAGCAGGACCCGCTTGCGACCGTAGCGGTCGGCCAGACCGCCCATCAGCACCAGCAGGCCGGCCAGTGCGAAACCGTAGGCGTCGCCGATCCAGAGGAGCTCCCCGGCGGACGGCTGCAGATCGGCGGTGAGGGCAGGGACGGCGAGGGCCAGCACCGTGCCATCCACTGCGAGCAGCACCACGGCCAGCACCAGGACGGTGAGCGCGGCCCACTCCCTCGGCCCGGCGGAGGGGACGGCTCCCCGAAGCGTCAGAGCGTCGTCGGGCGTTTGTGCGGCGGCCTTCACGAGAGTTAGCGTACCGACCAGACGGTTTGTTAGCTAGCTGCGTACGCTCTCCTCCTCGACGGAAGGAGCGGGCAGTGACGGGTCAGATCCGAGATGCGGCGCGGACACGCCGGGCGCTCCTCGACGCAGCAGCACGCTCGGTGGGCGTGCACGGCGCCGGGGTCACGCTCGACGTCGTCGCCCGCGAGGCCGGCGTGTCGAAGGGCGGCCTCATGCATCACTTCGGCTCGAAGGACGAGCTGCTGACCGCGCTGGTCGACGACCTGTTCGAGGAGTTCGCCCGCGCCGTCCAGGAACAGGTCGACCCCGACGACGACGCGCCCGGCAAGCTGCTGCGCGGGTACGTGCGGGCTACCTTCGACGAGCTGGAGCGCGGCTCGGACGCCGTCGAGCAGACGACCTTGATGGCCACCCTCAGCTCGCTTCCGGGACTGGCCCGTCGCTCGCAGGACCGCTACCGGCGGTGGAACGAGACGCTGGCCGGCGACGGCGTCGACCGTCAGCGTGTGCTGCTCGTGCTCCGCGCCTGCGACGGCGTCTCGATCGCACCGCTCTTCGAGGGAGCGATCGAGCCGGACGAGCTCGCCGACACGCGGGAGCTGCTGCTCCGGCTCACCCGCGACACCGGCCCGCTCGTCGAGCTGCTGTGAGCACTCCGCAGCGACTCGTCGTCGACGATCAGGCGGTGTGGCCCTTGCCGCGCGGTCCGCGGCTGTGCTTCGTCGGCACGACCGTCGTACCCACCGCGCGGACGACGACCACCGGCTCGTCCAGCACGTCGGCACCCGACGGGGTGTCGTCGTAGCGGGAGGCGATCACCTTGCGGGCCTCCAGTTCGACGGTGCGGCTGGTGGTGCCGATCCGGGTTACGGTGCCCGTCACCTCGAGGAAGTCCCCGGCGTGGACGGGGACGAGGAACTCGACCTTGTCGTAACCCACGAACAGGCCTTCGTCACCGTCGGTGATGATCGCCACCTCGGTGACGATGTCGCCGAACAGCTTGAGCACGCGGGCGCCCTCCACGAGATTTCCCCCGTAGTGGGCCTCCTCCTGGCCGATGCGCACCCGCAGAGTGCTGACGATGGTGCGGTTCTCACCGAGCTCGGTCATGTGCTGGGTCCTCCCATGGGTGCAAGGGTCAGCGCCGCGTCGACTGCGACGGCCCGGGTCCTGCTGACGATGACGGGATTGACGTCGATGGCGGAGATCTCCGGGTAGCTCGCGCCCAGCCGGCTGACCGCGCACAACGCACGGACGACGCCGTCCCGGTCCAGGGCGCCGCCGCGTGCGTCCCGCACCATGCGACCGATTCGGCTGCGGTCGAGGAAGGCGTGCGCGGTGCATTCGTCGAGATCGCCGACGTGGACGTCGACGACGTCCAGGAACTCGGCCCAGACGCCGCCGAGGCCCAGCAGGACGGTCGGCCCGAACGCCGGATCGCGGTGGAAGCCGACAAGTACCTCGAGGTCACCCCGGACCAGCTCGGCGACCAGCAGGTCCAGGGTGACACCCTGCTCGGCCGCGCGGGCGAGCATGCCAGCGGCCTCGACCTGGGTCTCCTGGGGCGTGCTCAGCCCCACGCGGACCAGTCCGACCTCGGTCTTGTGCAGCAGCCCCTCGGCGACCCCCTTGAGCACCACCGGAGCGCCGAGCTCGGCGAACGCAGCGCTCGCCGCACCCGCCGTCGTCACCCGCCGGGTGCGCGGGACATCCAGTCCGTGCGCGGCGAGTGCGGCGAGGACTTCGTCCTCGGTGCGCGGCAGCTCGGATGCCATCGGTGCGGACGGCGGAGTCTGCGCCGCACGCGGCGGGGTCGGCGCCGCGGCTGGCGGGTGCTCGGCCCGCCCGGCGAGGGCGGCGAGAGCGGCCAGCGACGGGCGGGCACCGCGCAGCAGCGGGATGTCGGCCGCCGCGCAGAAAGCGGCGAGCTCGTCCGGCGGATCCTGGGCGGCAGGGCTCAGCAGCACCGGCACGGTGTCGGAGCCGGCGACGGCGTCGCGGAGGGTCCTGGCGAGGAAGAGCCCCAGCTCCTGCTCGTACGCGCCGGCCGTCCGCTGCTGATCGATGCCGACGACCAGGAGATCGCCTCCCTCGTCGGCCAGCGCACGCAGCGCCTCGGGATAGATGACCTCGTGGTCGTCGGCGCCCCACGGGTCCATCGGGTTGCGCGGGGTGAACAGCGGCCACCGCTCGGTGAGCCGGGCGTGCGCGGAGACGCCGAGGCCCGGCAGCTCCAGGCCGACGTCGTCGGCGAGATCCGCCAGGAGGTTCGCCTCGCCACCGGAATTGGTCACCAGGTGCGTGCGACGGCCGCGGACGTGCCGCCGGGTGCCGAGGACCTCTCCCAGGGCGATCAGCTCGTCGAGGTCGTGGGCGAGCACCGCACCGGCCTGCGCCAGGGCCGCCGCCGTCGTCCGGGCGGCGCCGGCCAACCTCCCGGAGTGCGCCCGCACGCCTTCCTGCGCGGTGGCCGAGCGGCCCACCACGCAGGCGGCGACCGTCTTCCCGGCATCGGCCAGGGCGCGGCAGGCGGCCAGCAGGTCCCCGGCGTCGTCGACGGCCTCCACGAATGCGAGCACCGCCGTCGTCTCGGGGTCGGCGGCGAAGAACCGCAGGTGGTCCGGAAGGCCGAGGACGGCTTCGCTCCCGGAGGAGATCGCCGTCGAGAGCGGCACGCGGGCCCCGGCGTTCACGAATGCCTCCACGACTGCGCCGCTCTGGGCGGCCAGCCCCACGGTGCCGCGCCGCAGCTCCCGGCCCACCGTGCCGATGTAGGGCGCGGCGCCGGTCACCAGGTCGAGCACGCCCATGCAGTTGGGGCCGAACACCGAGAGCCCGTGCTCGTCGCGCAGCCGACGCAGCTCCTGCACCAGCTCGCGTGCCACGTCGCCGGAGTCGGTCGTGCCCGCGCCCGGGATGACGAAGGTGCGCACCCCGGCGGCGAGCCCCTGTTCCACGACGCCGAGGACCCGGTCGGCACGCACCTGGACCAGCGCGGCATCGACGGGCTCGTCGAGGTCGGCGAGGCTCGGCACGGCGGGCACGTCGGCCACCTCGGCGTACTTCGGGGTGACGGCGACGACGCGGCCGGCGAAGCCGAGCGATCGGCAGTTCTCGAGGGCAACCCGTCCGACGAAGCTCGACGGGGAGGCGCCGACCACTGCCAGCGACCGAGGCCGGTAGCGCACGTCGGAGGACATGGCGCCCAGCCTGCGTGGCGGGCGCCCCTCCGCGACCCGACGGTCTGTCGGGATCCGCTCGGAAGCGCCGACGGAACGCAGGTCCTGGGCCCACCCCGGTCGCGGACGATCGGGCGCATGACCGAACTGCCCTCCGCCGTACCCGCCCTCGTCGCCGACGCCTCCGGGGACCAAACCCGGCTGGAACTGCGGGAGCTGTCGTTCGCCGAGCTCGGCACCGACGAGGTCGTCGTCGCCGTCGACTGGTCGGGCGTCAACTACAAGGACGGGCTGGCTTCCCGCAAGGACGGCAAGGTGGCCCGGATCGATCCGCTCGTCCCGGGCATCGACCTGGCCGGCACCGTCGTCGACCCCGGCGGGGCTCCCCTCGTGAGAGGCCAGGCGGTCCTGGTGCACGGTTACGACCTGGGCGTCGCCCACCACGGCGGATACGCCCGCTACTCGCGCGTGCCCGCGGAGTGGGTCGTCCCGCTCCCCGACGGGCTGACCGGCCGCCAGGCGATGGTCCTCGGCACGGCCGGTTTCACCGCTGCGCTGAGCGTGATCGCGCTGGAGGAGCACGGCCTGGTCCCCGGCGCCGGCCCGGTGCTGGTCACCGGCGCCTCCGGCGGCGTGGGCAGCGTGGCCGTGTCGATCCTCGCCGCACGCGGCCACGAGGTCACCGCGGTCACCGGGAAGCGCGAGGCCGCCGACTGGCTGCGCTCGCTCGGCGCGGCCGACGTCGTCGACCGCTCGGTACTGGACCCGGAGCGGCCCCTGCAGAAGGAGAGGTGGGCCGGCGCGGTGGACTGCGTCGGTGGGGCCACGCTCGCCGCCGTCCTCGCCTCGCTGCGCTACGGGGCCGCCGTGGCGGCGTCGGGCAACACCGGAGGGATGGCGCTGCCGACGACCGTCCTGCCGTTCATCCTGCGGGGTGTCGCCCTGCTCGGCATCGATTCGGTGCAGTGCCCCATCGACCTGCGGCGTGCGGTGTGGCAGCGGCTGGCCACCGACCTGCGGCCGGCGGCGTTGGACGACCTGGCCACCGAGGAGGTGCCGCTCGACGGCGTTCCGGCCGCGTTGGAACGGATCCTCGCCGGCGGCGCCCGAGGGCGGACCCTCGTCCGGATCGGCTGACCGTCGTGACCACCACCGTCTTCCACAACGGGGCAGTGTTCACCGCCGACGCGGCCCGCTCCTGGGCGAGCGCGGTCGCCGTCGTCGACGGTCGGATCGCCGCGATCGGCGGCTCGGACGCGGTCACACCATTCGTCCGCCGCGCCGATGACGTGGTCGACCTCGACGGGCGGGCCCTCTGGCCCGCGTTCCACGATGCGCACGCCCATCCCGTGAACGGAGGGCTCGAACGCGCCCGCTGCGACCTCTCGGGCGACTCCAGCGCGGCCGGGTACACCGCGCGCATCGCGGAGTACCTCGGGTCCCGCCCGGACCGCGAGTGGGTACTCGGGGGCGGGTGGTCGATGGAGGCGTTCCCCGGTGGGCGCCCGACCCGGGAGGCGCTCGACGCCGTCACCGGCGACCGCCTGGTCTACCTCCCCAACCGTGATCACCACTCGGCGTGGGTCAACAGCCGCACCCTGCTGCTCGCCGGGATAGACGCGTCGACCCCCGACCCGGCGGACGGCCGGATCGAACGCGACAGCGCGGGCCGGCCGACCGGGTTGCTGCACGAGGGCGCCATGGACCTCGTGGCGGCCCGGGCGCCGCAGCCGACACAGGAGGAGTACGACGAGGGACTGCGCGAGGCGCAGCATCATCTGCACGCCCTCGGCGTCGTCGGCTGGCAGGATGCCATGGTCCGCGTGCAGGAGCCCGGCCCCACGGTGCACGAGTCCTACCTGCGCGCGCAGGCAGCCGGCTGGCTCACCGCCCACGTCGCCGGCGCGCTGTGGTGGGACCGGGACTGCGACCTGACCGGCGTCGCGGACCAGGTGGCCGCCCTGGCCCAGCGCCGGGACGAGGCCCGGGTGGCCGGATCGCGCTACCGGACCGAGAGCGTCAAGATCATGCAGGACGGCGTCGTCGAGACGTTCACCGCCGCGCTGCTCGAGCCCTACCTCGACCGGTGCGGCCACCGAACGGCCAACGACGGCCTCAGCTTCCTGCCCGTCGACGTGCTGGACTCCGCCACCGCGGCGCTGGACGCCGCCGGCTTCGGCGTGCACTTCCACGCGCTCGGAGATCGGGCCGTGCGGGAAGTCCTCGACGCACTCACCAACGCCCGCCGGCTCAACGGGGCCACCGGCAACCGGCACCACCTGGCTCACCTGCAGGTGGTCGATCCGGCCGACGTGCCACGCTTCGCCCGGCTCGGCGCCACCGCGAACCTGCAGGCGCTGTGGGCCTGCCACGAACCGCAGATGGACGAGCTGTCCATCCCCTTCCTGGGCAGCCCGCGGGCAGAGCGCCAGTATCCGTTCGGCGACCTGCACCGCGCCGGCGCGACGCTGGCCATGGGCAGCGACTGGCCGGTCAGCAGTCCCGATCCCCTCGCCGCCCTGCACGTCGCGGTCAACCGGACGGCGCCGGAGACCCCCGCGGCCGCCCCCTTCCTCCTCGAGCAAGCCCTGTCCCTGCCGGTGGCGTTGGCCGCCTACACCGCGGGCTCGGCCCACATCGACGGCATCGACGACCGCTCGGGGTCGATCACCGTCGGCAAGGACGCCGACCTCGTGGTGCTCGACCGCAATCCGTTCGCCGCGCCGCCCTGCGAGATCGGCGAAGCCCGGGTGCAGCGGACATACGTGGCCGGCCGCCTGGTCCACGCGGCCGGCTGACCTTCGCAGCCGGCCGTGCCTCACCGCGGCCGGAAGACGGTGTCCTGCCACTCCTTGCGCGCGGTGCCGGTGATGTCGCTCATGACGTGCTTGACCTGGGTGTACTCGTCGAAGGAGTACACCGACATGTCCTTCCCGTAGCCCGAGCCCTTTGTCCCGCCGTGCGGCATCTCCGACACGATCGGGATGTGGTCGTTGATCCACACCGTTCCGGCGGCGAGCTCCCGGCCGACCCGCTGCGCACGGAACACGTCACGGGTCCACGCGGAAGCGGCCAGCCCGAACGGAACGTCGTTGGCCAGCGCGAGGGCCTCGTCGTCGTCGTCGAACGGGAGCGCGACCAGCACCGGGCCGAAGACCTCCGACTGCACGATCTCGCTGCGCTGGTCGGCACCCACCAGCAGCGTCGGTTCGAAGTAGGCACCCCCGGCCAGCTCGCCGCCGGGCGCTCGCCCGCCGGTGACCACGGTGGCCCCGTCGGCCACCGCGCGCGTGACCATCGCGGCGACCTTGTCGCGCTGGCGGAACGAGGCCAGCGGCCCCTGGTCGGTGTCCTCGTCGCGGGTCGGGCCCAGTCGGACCGCGGCCATGAGCTCGGCCACCCCGGCCACGAACTCGTCGAACAACGACCGGTGCACGTACGCGCGCGTGGCCGCTGTGCAGTCCTGCCCGGAGTTGATCAGCGAGCCGGCGACCGCTCCGCGCACCGCCGCATCCAGATCGGCGTCGGCGAAGACCACGAACGGCGCCTTGCCGCCCAGCTCCAGGTGCAGCCGGGTGCCGTTGGCGGCAGCGAGGGCGGCGATGTGCCGCCCCACAGCGGTCGACCCGGTGAAGGAGGTCATGGCGATCCGCGGGCTGCGGACGAGCGACTCGCCGGTCAGCGGACCAGGACCGTTCACCACGTTGAGCACCCCGGCGGGCACGCCGGCCCGCGCGGCGGCGTCGGCCAGCATCAGCGTGGTGAGCGGAGTGTTCTCAGCCGGCTTGAGGACGATGGTGTTCCCGGCCGCGATCGCCGGCAGGACCTTCCAGACGGCCATCTGCAGGGGGTAGTTCCACGGGGCGATCGAGCCCACCACGCCGACCGGCTCCCGCCGGATGGTCGAGGTGTGCGTGCCGGACCACTCCGCTGCGGCCATGCCGTCCAGCCGGCGCGCGGCACCGGCGAAGAAGACCACGTTGTCCACCGAGCCGGGCACGTCGAACTCCCGGGAGAGCCGGATCGGCTTGCCGACCTGCGCCGTCTCGGCCTGCGCCAGCTCCTCGGCCGCGGCGGAGAGTTCGCGGGCGAGTGCGTGCAGCACCGTCGACCGCTGGACCGGTGTGGACCCGGCCCAGCCCGGGAGCGCGGCCTCGGCGGCGTCGATGGCCCGCTCGACCGTGGCCGGGGTGTCGGCCCGGTAGGTCCACAGCACCTGTCCCGTCGACGGGTCGAGCACCTCCTGTTCCGGCCCGTCGTCGTCGCCGAAGGCACCGGCGATGTGATGTGCGCCCCCCGGGAGATGCATGGCCGCCTCCAAGCGGGTCGAGAGGATCGTCAGCGGTGCGGTGCTCCACGCTGCCAGCCGCCGGGCCGGGACCGGCCGACGGATCGTCCGCTCCGGCAACGGGTCCCGGCGTTTCGTCGGAAGCCCCGTCCTCCACGTCGTTCCGTCGGGGCCGCGGCCTCACCCCATCGGTCAGGATGCGTCGCGTGACCTCCATCCCCCACGGATCCCGGGCAGCCGACCGACTGCTCGCTGCCGCCGCCATGCCCCTGCCCGGCCTGCCACTCGACCCGGCCGGCGTCGTCGCCGGCGCGCCGGCCGCGGGACTCCGCCCGCTGGCCGAGATCTCCGGCATCGAGGTGGGGCTCTGGGAGCTGACCGAGGGAACGGTCACCGATGTGGAGGACGACGAGATCTTCGTGGTGCTCACCGGCCGCGGCCGGCTCCTGTTCGACGACGGATCCTGCCTCGCACTCGTGCCGGGCACCGTCGTCCGGCTGGGCGCCGGCGACCGCACCACCTGGGAGATCTCCGAGACGCTCCGGAAGCTCTACCTGGGCTGACCGTCCGGAGGTCTGCGGTCGGGGTCGGTGGCCCGGCCCGCGGCAGCAGCAGCCGCCTCCATCGTGGCGATCAGCGCCTCCACGACCCGGTCGAAGATCTCCCGGTCGGTCACGGCGCCGAGCTCGGCGGCGTGCATCCGGGCGGCCGGGTACTCCGCCTCGGGCAGCACCGCGTAGATCCGCCCCCAGGCCGAGGCGTCCTTGGCCACCGCATCCGGTCCCAGCCGCTGCATGGTGGCCCGGGCGCCGCTCAAGCTCAGCAGGCAGTCGGCATAGGCCCGGTACAGCAGCACCGTCGTTCCCCGGTCCAGTCCCAGCCCGGCCACCGTCGACAGCAGGAGCTCGACCATCTTGCGCTCCCCGGGTCCGCCGGTGGTGCGGGGGAACGCCTCGGCGTACACGGCGGGATAGGTCGAGGCGACCGTCCACGTCTCGTCCGCGATGGCCCGCAGGACGTCCTGCCACGAGGAGGACCCAATGCGCGGCACGACCACCTCGTACGCCAGGTGCTCGGCCCGGTCCATGCAGGCCAGGACCAGGTCGTCCTTGTCGCGGAAGTGTCGATAGAACGCGGTGGCGTCGACCTGCAGCTCGGCTCCGAGCCGTCGCATGGTCAGCGCGCCCGCACCCTCGCGCTCGATCAGCTCCAGCGCCCCCTCGACGATGGCGTCCCGGGTCAGACCCGCATCGCCGGCGGAGCGTGCCCTCGCCGCGCCCCTCCGTTTGGTCCGCTGTCCCGTCACCGGGCCTCCTCCGCGCTGTGTCCGGAACCCGGACGTTACGTTGTTGTCAACGCCGTTGACAACGGCGATGTGGCAGCGGTCTCATGGTGCCCGACCTTCTCGGCCTGACGGGAGACCCCATGCGTACTGGGCTGCTGCACAGCTCCACCCTGCGCCACCCGACCACGGACGTCATCGCCCCGTTGCCTGTCCCGGACGGCGCCAGCTCCACCACCGGGGTCACGGTCAGGCAGGTGCTCGCGATGCCGCCGCTGCGCGGCGCGGACCCCGTCGTGCTCGCGGGCTCCGCCGGGCTGGACCGCGCCGTGCGCTGGGTGCACACCACCGAGCTGGTCGACGTCGCACCGCTGCTGCGTGGCGGCGACCTCGTGCTGAGCACCGGCATCGCCCTACCGGACACCCCCGCCGACCTGGGGGCGTTCGCCGAGAGCCTGGACCGCAGCCAGTGCGCCGGGTTGGTGATCGAGCTGGGCCGCCGGTGGGGCGCCGTGCCCGAGGCGCTGGTGGCGGCCTGCGAGCGACGCTCCCTCCCGTTGGTGGCACTCCCTCGGGAGGTGCGCTTCGCGGCAGTCGCGCAGGCGATCGGCGAGCGGATCGTCGACCGGCAGCTCACCGAGCTGCGGGAAGCGCAACGAGTCCACGAGGTCTTCACGGAGCTGAGCATCGCCGAGGCCGGCCCGAGCGAGATCCTGGACGCGGTCCAGCGGCTGGCCGGGACCACCGTCGTCCTCGAGGACGAGCAGAAGCGCCTGCTCGACTACCGCCCGGGCCCCGGCGACACCGCGACGTTCCTCGGGGGCTGGCAGCAGCGGTCACGCGAAGTCGTGCTGGACCGCCGCACCACGTGGGATCCGGCGAACGGCTGGCTGCTCACCAGGGTGGGCCGGCCGGACCGCGCCTGGGGGCGGCTCGTCATCCAGTCTCCCGACGCACCACCGCCCAGCCTCGTCGCCACCGCCGAACGCGCCGCAGCGGCTCTCGCGCTACATCGCCTGCACGACCGGCAGCGGGACAGCCTGACCCGGCGTACCCACCACGAGATCCTCGTGGGCCTGCTCGCCGACCCGACCTCCAGCGACGTGCTGCAGCGCTGCGAACTCGCCGGCCTGCCGGTGGACCGTCGCAGCTTCGTCGGCCTGACGGTACGCCCCGTCGCGCCGCTGGACGAGCCGGTCGCCCGGCGTGCGGCACAGCTGGACGCAGTGCTCGCCGCGGTGGTGCATGCCACGCACGAGGAGCGTGTGCCCGCGCTGGTCTCCGCGATCGACGGCGTCGTCCGGATCCTGCTGTCCTTCGCACCCTCGGCCGATGCCGAGCGGGCCGTCGAGCAGCTCGCCGGCCGGGTCCACCGGCGCAGTGACGTGCTCATCGGAGCCGGCCACCTCGTCGGGCGGGCCAGTCAGATCGACCGGACGCTGCACGAATCACTGCACGTCGTCGATTCAGCGCGCCCCGGGGCGGCGGCGCCGCTGGTGCACCGGCTCGGGGACGTCCACCTGCGTGGACTTCTGGCCATGCTCGCCGATGACGATCGGGTGCGGTTGTTCGTGTCCCGCGAGCTGGACCAGTTGCGGGAGCACGATGCCCGCTGGCAGACCGACCTGCTCGATGCCGTCCGGGCGCTGGTCTTCCACCCGTGCAGCAAGTCCGAAGCGGCGGCGAGCCTGCACATGTCCCGCCCGGCCTTCTACGACCGACTGGCGAAGGTCGAGCGCCTCCTCGGCGTCGATCTCGACGACCCGGACATCCGGTTGTCGCTGCACGCAGCGGTCGTCGCCGAGGAGGTGCTCAACCGACGGCGGGACGAGTCCCGCCGTCACGCCAACTCGTAGAACCGGATGCAGATGTCGCCCTCCTCCTCGCGGGCCATCCCCACGAAGACTGCCGAGGTCAGCCACTGGTGGGCCTCCGCGTCGGTTTGGAACATCGGCGAGGTCCGGTAGTAGAACTCGGTCTCCGCCAGGGGTTCGCCGGCCATCGCACGCCGCTCGACCTCGGGATCGGCGCGCCAGAAGCCGCGGTTGAGGATGCCGATCACCGCGCCGTCCTCGGCCTTGAGCAGGTAGCGAGCGTCCAGCTCGGTGCCGTCGGGGCGGGTGATCGACCAGTCCCCGCCGTACGGCAGCACCTCGCCGGCCAGCCGTGGACCGCGCACGACCCCGCCGGTGATCGGCGTGAAGAACACCTCCTCCTGCGGCCCGCGGCCGATCCGGATGGACTCGGCGACCTCCACACGGACCTCGAAGGCGAAGGTGAGAGTGGGCTCCAGCAGGTCGGGCACGGTAGCTCCTGTCGTGGTGGTGTCGTGGTGGACGGTCGAGCTGGTCATCGGCGGTGCAGGACGAGCCGGCTGACACCCGGCTCGCCGAGGTGGACGGTCTGCTCGGAGGGAGCGAAGTGCGTGGCCTCCCAGGGATGGGACCCGTCCCCCGGCTCGGGCACGTACTCGGGGAAGTCGCTGCTCATCAGCTGCAGCGCCCAGCGGTGCCCGGGTCGCAGCCGGTAGCAGACCGCCTGCAGGTCCACGCGGACCGGCCGGTCACTGTGCACCTCGGACAGGTGCACCTGGCCCTTGGTGACGAGCAGCTGGGCGCCATCGGGGTCCACGTCGAGGAGCCGGACGTGCACGTTCGTCGCCTGCACTGTGCTGGACAGCGCCAGGTCCACCCAGGCCGGGCCTGCGTGGTCGACCGGTTCGCCGGCGGCGGGCCCCTCGAAGGTCAGGACGTCGGTGCGGGCAGCGACGTGTGACAGGTCGCGACGGTCAGCGAGACGGGCGAAGGGATTCTCGCCCGCCGAGGGAACGAGGTCATCGGGATCGTGCCGCCACGAGGCATGCTCCGACGCACCTGCACGCTCGTCGAGTCTGAGTGCGCCGTCACCGGCGCGCAGGTGCAGGGACACCTCGCACGCGTCCTCCGGCGGCCACGTCGTCGCGCTGCGGGTCTCGCTGTGGCAAGTCTCGTAGTGCACCGGAGCGATCTCCCCCCGTCGCCCGCCGAGGACCGCGTCGAAGAAGTCGAGCGCGGGATCGAGCATCCGGGCGAGGAACTGCGGATCCGGGCCGGGCGGCACCGCTGGGACGTCGTCCAGGTGGATGTTCTCGTGGTCGAGGGCTTCGACCCGCAGGTGCACCGCGCGGCACCACTCCTCGTGCCCGAGCAGCGCGCGCAGGTCGTGCCACGAGTAGATCGCGCAGTTGTCGAAGAGGCCGACGGTGAACAGCGTCGGCACCGGCGGCGCGGCGAGCAGCCGGTCGAGGTGACCGGTCAACCCCGGCGCCGATCCCCCGAACTCGGCGTCGAAGTTCGGCGAACGCCGACCGAGCTCGGCGAAGAAGTGCTCGAACGTCGCGCGCAGTGGGCGGGCGGTCCAGTCGACCGGCCACTCATAGGCGTTCCGGTCGACGTACCAGGAGGAGAAGTACACCTTGCGCGAGGTGGCCTCGACATCGCGCGTCCCGTCGGGGTAGGGGACTTCCTGCGAGAGCAGGGTGCCCGTCAGCCGCGGCGCGATCGCCTTGAGCGAGGGGTGCCCGCCGGCCGCGGCAGCGAGCTGCGTCATGCCGTAGTACGAGTCCCCCCACATCACCACGTCGCCGGTGCACCACGCCTGGGCGGTGATCCACTCGATCGTGTCGTAGCCGTCCTCGACCTCGTGGATGCCGAACTCCGTCGCCCCGCCGGAACGGAACTTGCCGCGCACGTCCTGGACGACCACGGTGTACCCGCGGGCGTTGGCGTGGCGCGCGATCGACGGCAGGAAGCAGTACTCGCCGTCCTTGTCGTAGGGCAGCCGGACCAGGACGACGGGCCGGGCCTCGTCGTCCGGCCGGTAGACGTCGGTGGCCAGCTCCACGCCGTCGCGCATGGGAACGGCGACCGCGTCGGCGGCCTCCGGGACGACGCCCGGACGTAGGACGGTGATCTCCACGATGCTCCTTGGGAATGCGGGGTCAGCTGTCGAAGCCGAGGCCGAGGCGGTCGAGCACGCGCAGCCAGGCGTTGCGCCTGCCGGTGCGGTCGGCCCGAGCCAGGGACCACCGGGTGAGCTGGATGCCGACGAAGGCGAGCGGCTCGGGGGGGAAGGGCAGCGGCCTGCGGCGCACCATCTGCAGCCGGGTCCGCTCGGTGGTCGCCCCGTCGAGCAGGTCGAGCATCACGTCGGCAGCGAACCGCGAGGCGCCCACGCCCAAGCCGGTGAATCCCAGGGCGTAGGCCACCCGGCCGCGGAATGCCGAGCCGAAGAAGGCACTGAACCGGGTGCACGTGTCGATGACCCCGCCCCAGCGGTGCGTGAAGCGCACATCGGAGAGCTGCGGGAAGGTCTCGTAGAAGTGCTCGGCGAGCACTCGGTGGGTGGCGCGACGGTCGTCGAGCGCCGGGTCGATGCGGCGGCCGAAGTGGTAGATCGCGTCGTATCCGCCCCACACGATGCGGTTGTCGGCCGTGAGCCGGTAGTAGTGGAACTGGTTCCCGGAGTCACCGATGCCCTGCCGGCCCTGCCAGCCGATCGAGGTCAGCTGCTCTTGGGTGAGCGGCTCGGTGGCCAGCACGTAGTCGTAGACCGGCACCGTGTGCAACCGCAGCCGGGCCAGCAGCGGCCGGAACGCGTTGGTGGCGAGCACCACTCGGTCGGCGGTGACGATGCCCGACGACGTCCGCACAGTCACCGAACCGCCCCGCCGCGCGACCTCCTCGACGCGCGTGTGCTCGGCGATCCGGACACCGAACGACTCCACCGCGTCCGCCAGCCCCCAGGCCAGCCGGGCCGGGTCCACGAGGGCGCAGCTGTCCGGCTCCTCGCGACCGGCGAGGTAGGTGGGCGAGTCCACCATCGCCCGCACCTGCGCGGCATCCAGGAAGCCGGGCTCGCCGGGTTCGAGGTCGGCCACCTCGTGCTCGCGCGTGGCCACCGCCAGCATGCCGTCGCGCCGGAAGTCGCAGTCGATGCCGTACCGCTGCACGGTCGCGGCGATCTCGGCCAGGTTCTCCCGCCCCAGTCGGTCCAGCTGCTCGTACTCGTCGGGCCAGCGGTCCCGCCCGTTGGGCTCGCCGTGGGTCAGGCTCGCCTCGCAGAAGCCGCCGTTGCGCCCGGTCGCGTGCTCGGCGATCCGGTCGGCCTCCAGCAGCAGCACCCGCCGCTGTGGATCGCGCTCCTTGGCGCGCAGCGCGGTCCACAGCCCCGTGAAGCCGCCGCCGACGATCACCAGGTCGGTCTCCGTGTCGCCGCCCAGGGGAGGCCGTGGGGCCGGGCGGGTGGACGTGTCCAGCCACAGGGGTACGGACGACGCCTCGTCGAGCTGAGCGTCGATCTCGGCGACCGCGCGCCGCGTCGTGTCTGTCATGGGGTGCGGGCTCCCTGCGAGCTGGACCCGGTTGGCTCCAGCTCGCGCCCGGCCCGCGCGACCGCCGCCGGGTCCCAACCCGGCTCCGGCACCGAAGCCAGCAGGAGCTGGGTGTAGGGGTGCTGGGGCGCGGTCAGCAGGCGCTCGGTCGGGCCTTCCTCGACGATCCGGCCCGAGCGCATCACGATCGCGTCGTCGGTGATGGCACGGATCACCGCCAGGTCGTGGCTGACGAAGACGTAGGAGATCCCGGTGTCCCGGCGGATGTCGGCGAGCAGCCTCAGCACCTGGGCCTGGATGGAGACGTCGAGCGCCGCCACCGCCTCGTCCAGGACGAGCACCGTCGGCTCGATGCCGAGCGCCCGGGCGATCGCCGCCCGCTGCCGCTGCCCGCCGGAGAGGTTGCGGGGCAGCGCCTGCGCTTGGCGGGAGCTCAGGCCGACCTGGTCGCAGAGCTCGGCGACCCGTCGCCGGCGCCCCTCGCCGTTCAGCCCGAAGTGCAGCCGCAGCGGCTCGGCGATCGACTCTTCGATGGTGAGCCGGGAGTCGAAGGACTGGTACGGGTCCTGGAAGATCATCTGGATCTTGCGGGCCAGAGTGCGGGCCTGGGCCTGGCGTGCCCGCCTGGACGGCGCGGCGATGACCTCGCCATCCAGCAGCACCTGCCCGGCGCTCGCCCGCTCGAGCCCGACCAGGATCCGCGCGGTGGTGGTCTTCCCCGAGCCGGATTCCCCGACGATGCCGACCGAGCCGCCCGGTGCGAGGGCGAAGCTCACCTCATCCACGGCGGTGAAGGACCCGAACCGTTTGCACAGCCCGGTCACCTCCAGAACGGGGACGGTGGCGGTCATGACCAGTTCTCCTTTCCCGGCCGGATGCACGCGACGTCGGCGCCGCCGTGCCGGCGTTCCAGCGGGACGTCGTCGCCGCAGGCGCCCACTGCCTGCGGGCACCGGTCCCGGAACGAGCAGCCCGAGGGTGCCTCGGCCAGCGCCAGCGGCCGGCCGGGGATGGCGCGCAGCTCGTTCCTGGGCCCGTGCAGGGACGGGTGGGCCGCCAGCAGCGCAGCGGTGTAGGGATGCGCCGGCGACCGGAACAGGTGCTCGCTGGGCGCGTGCTCCACGATGCGCCCGGCGTACATGACGTACACCCGGTCGCACACCGCGGCGGCCAGCCCCAGGTCGTGGGTGACGAAGACCAGGCCCATCCCCCGCTCGGCCTGCAGGTCTTTGAGCAGCGCGATCACCTCCGCCTGGGTGGTCACGTCGAGCGCCGTCGTCGGCTCGTCGGCCAGCAGCAGCCGCGGCCGGGTGGACAGCGCTCCGGCGATCACGACGCGCTGCAGCATCCCGCCGGAGAACTCGTGCGGATGCTGCCGGAAGGCGCGGGCCGGGTCGCGCAGGCCCACCCGCTCCAGCAGGTCGAGGCCCTCCGCCCGGGCCTGGGAGCGGGACATCCCCGTGGCGCGGAGCCCCTCGGTCAGGTAGTCGCCGATCCGCCGGACCGGGTTGATCGACGCCCGCGGGTCCTGGAAGATCATCGCCGCGGTGGAGTTCCGCAGCCTGCGCAGCCCGTCGGCCGAAACCCTGAGGACGTCGGTGCCGCCGACCTCGACCCGGCCGGAGACGCTGGCCCGGCGGGGCAGCATGCCGAGCGCGGAGCGGATCGTCAGCGACTTCCCCGAGCCGGACTCCCCCACCAGCCCGACGGTCTCCCCGGGGTGCACGGAGAGGAACACGTCGGCCAGCAGGGGCACCGGGCCGGCGTCGCCGGGAACCGAGAGCGACAGCCCCTCGATTGCCAGGACCGGCCCGGGAGCCGGATCAGCCACGGTCGGTGCCGTCGGCTGGGCGCCGGCGCGGGTCACGATCGCTCTCCCGCGCGGGCGACGGAACTCCCGAGGTGCTCGCCCAGGATGTTGACGGCCACGACGGTGAGCAGGACCGTGATGCCCGGGATGATCGCGCTCCACGGTTGTCCCTGCAGGATCGCCGGCTGCGCCTGGCTGATCATCGAGCCCCAGTCCGACTGCGGCGGTCGCACGCCCAGCCCGAGGAAGGACAGCGTCGCCAGGTCCACCAGCGCGTACCCGAAGGCGAGGGCCGCCTGTGCGGCCAGCACCGGAACCAGGTTGGGCAGGATGTGTCGGACGGTCACGAACAGCCGCCCGAACCCCATCACCGAGTAGCTGTCCACGTAGGGCCGGGCCGCTTCCTGCAACGCCAGGCTGCGCACGACCCGCCCCACGAAGGGGGTGTAAGCGATCGCGAGGGCGCACATCGGCGCGAGCAGGCCGGGGCCGAAGACGGCGACCACGAGCATGGCCAGCAGCAGCCCCGGAAAGGCGAACACGATGTCCATCGCGCGGGTCAGGAGGAGGTCGGCCCATCCCGGCCCCCGCGCCGCCGCGAGACCGACCGCCACGCCGGCGACGGTTGCCAGGAGGACCACGCCCAGCGGTCCGAGCAGGGAGAGCCGGGCGCCGTACATCAGGCGGGACAGGATGTCCCGGCCGGTGGAGTCGGTGCCCAGCAGGTGGTCGGGCGAGCCGGGAGGGAGCAGGGCGTCGGTCAGGCTGGTGGCGGTGGGCGAGTGCGGCGCGAGAAGCGGCGCGAACACCGCCATGATGACGATGAGGAGCAGGAAGCCACCGGCGAGGACCGCGCTCACGGGGTGGCGACGGATCAGCCGAGTCCTCGGCGCCCGCAACTCGGGGACGGCCACGGTCATCGGGACACCAACTCTTTCCTGACCCGCGGGTCGACGACCGGCAACAGCACCTCGACGATCGTGCTGACGACCACGAAGAGGGTCACCCCGATCAGCGCGAGCGCCTGGACGACGGGGAAGTCCTGGCGGGCGACCGAGGAGACCAGGAACGAACCGATGCCGTTCACGCCGAAAGCGGTCTCGACCACCGCGGTGCCGACGAACAGGCCGGCGACCAGCACCCCACCGAGCGTCATGATCGGTCCCAGCGCGTTCCTGATCACGTGCCGGCGGACGATGGCCCCCGTCCGCACTCCCCGGCTGCGGGCCACCTCCACGTGTTCGCGGCGGAGCTCCTCGACGAAGGTCGCCTGGGCCACTCTCGCCAGGACGCCGAAGGCGACCAGCGCCATGGCCAGCGCGGGCAGGGTGAGGTGCCACAGCCGGTCGAGGAAGCCCTCGCCGGCCCCGGTCGTGGGGAACCAGCCCAGCTGCACGGCGAAGACCGACAACAGCACGACGGTGGCCACGAACGGCGGTGTCGCCGCGGCGCCGCTGGTCAGCACCGTGGTCAGCCGGGCCACCACGCCCCCCTTGACGGCGCCGATCACCGCCACGGTGAGGCCGAGCAGGACGGTCAGCACCACCGAATAGCCGATGAGGAAGGCGGACACGGGCAGCCGACTGGCCAGGAGCGTGTTGACGCTGTCCTGGTACACCGTCGAGATGCCGAAGTCGAACGACAGCACGTTCCCGGCCCAGTCTGCGTAGGCCATGAGGAACGGATCGTCGAGCCCGTACCGCTCGCGCAGTGCCGCCATCTGCTCAGGTGTCAGCCTCCGCCCGCCGGCCAGCGCGCCATCGGTGTCGGGCATCAGCCGGAGCGCGCCGAAGACCACCACCGAGGCAATGACCACCGTGACCAGGGCGCCGAGGACCCGGCGCCCCAGCCACGTTGCGATCGTCGATGACATCAGTGCATCTCCCCACCTGCCCGGTGAACCTGGTCACTCGCCGCCGAGCACGGCCAGCCACGGCGTGTACAGGTAGCTCTGCCGCGGCACGACCCCGGTCAGCTCCGGGCCGTAGTAGACGGTCGTGGCCGGCTTGACGATCGGAAGGACGATGCCCTCCTCGTGGATGATCGACTGGGCCTGCGTGACCAGCTCGGCGCGCTCGGTGTTGTCGAGCGTGCCCAGCGCTTCACCGATGAGTGCGTCGTACTCGGGGTTGCTCCAGCCCATGAAGTTGTAGAACGAGCCGGTGATGAAGAACTGGTAGTACGCCAGCGGCTCGGGCTGGTCCAGGTAGCCGACGGCGAGCAGCGCGTCGAAGCCCTGTCGCGCCTCGGGCGAGATGAAGACGGCGCCGAACTCGGGTGCGGTGAGCGGCTGCAGCTGGATGTTCATGCCAGCCTGGTTCGCCGCGTCGGCGATGGCCGTCGCCGCCCGGGCTTCCTCGTCGGAGGCGGAGAGGTACGCGAGCACGATCTCCTCCGAGGCGGCCGGCGTCTGCGCCACCAGCTCAGCGACGCGGTCCAGGTCCTGGACCGGCTCCGGCAGCTCCTCGTACGCGGACTCGTAGACGTCCTCCGCGTAGCCCCACGCCGACGGGGGCACCAGGGCGCGCAGCGGCGGAGCGGTGCCCCGGTACACGGCTTCGCTGATCCCCTGGTAGTCGATGGCGGCGGCCAGGGCCTCGGCGACGGCTGGGTCGCCCATCGGGCCGGTCAGGTCGATCGCGCTGATGAACAGCGTCTGAAGGCTCTGCCCGATCAGCATGTTGCCGGCCTCGGCCAGCTGCTCGAAGGCCGAGCTCGGGATGATCCACTGACCGTCGGTCTCACCGCTGCGCAGCGAGGCGACCTGCGCCGCCGGGTCGGTGTTGAAGGTGAACGTCACCGACTGCACCTTCGGATCGATCTCCTCGTTCCACCAGTTCTCGTTCCGGGTCAGCTCGATGCTCTGCCCCTGGTTCCAGGCGGTGAACTCGTACGGGCCCGTGCACATCACGCCGACGCCGGCGGTGCCGAAGGCCGGCCCGGCCTGCTCGGTGAAGGCGCGCTCCACGACGGTGAACGCCGGCAACGCGAAGACGCCCTCCACCAGCGGATCGGGGGCGGTCAGCTTCAGGGTGACCTCGTTCTCCGCGGTCGCCGTGATCGATTCGAGCTTGCTCGCCCAGGCGGCCCACGGCGAGGCCAGCGCCGGGTCGAGGATGCGGGTGACGCTGAAGACGACGTCGTCGGCGGTCACCGGGTTGCCGTTCCAGAACGTCGCCCCCTCTCGGAGGGTGAACACGTAGGTCAGCTCGTCGGGCTGCTCCAACGACTGCGCGAGCGCCGGCTGAAGCTCGAAGTTCTCGTCGACCGTCATCAGCGACTCGCACGTGTTGGCGACGACGTTGCTGATGTTCTCCAGCGCGGCCTGTGCCGGGTCGAGGATCGGTGGCTCGCCGGATGCCAGGTTCCACGTCACTGACTCGACGTCGGTCGTGGCCGCCGGGACGTCGGTGGTGATCTCGGCGTCGAACTGCCGCCCGTCGCCTCCCCCGCCGCCGCCGTCGCTGGAGCAGCCTGCAGCCGTGACGACCGCGAGCAGGGCGGCGGCGACGGTGGTGGCGCGCGTGCGCGCCGGAGAGCCGGGTGTCGCGACGGTCGAGTGCATCGGGGACTCCGCTCGTCTGGGTGCGGACCACACAGCCGGGTCCACGCACTGCATTGATTCAAGGGGGTCCTCATCGATCTCCCGGCCAACAGATCGTCGGATTCGTGTGACGCGGGTGACACATCGCCCACCGTTGGAGACGGCCCGACCTCCTGACAATGACGCGACACGTCCGCGACAGTTCCGCCGCGAGGAGACCCGATGACCGAGACCAGCGCCGCCCCCCCGTCCTCCGACGAGCTGTGGCGGTGGTCCGCAGCCCGGCTGGCCCGTGCCATCACGGCGCGGGAAATCTCCTCCAGGGAGGCGGTGGCCAGCTGTCTCCGGCGGATCGAGCAGGTCAACCCGTCGCTCAACGCGCTCGTCGACGTGTATGGCGACGAGGCGCTGGCGGCCGCCGACCTCGCCGACCGGATGGTCGCCGCTGGGCAGGCGCTCGGGCCGTTGCACGGAGTCCCGGTGTCGATCAAGGTCAACACCGACGAAGCTGGCCGTGCCACGACGGGCGGGGTACCAGCGCACGCCGAGGCCGTGGCGGCCGCCGACAGCGCGAGCACCGCGGCGCTGCGCCGGGCCGGCGCGGTGTTCGTCGGGCGGAGCAACGTCCCCGCGTTCTCCTTCCGGTGGGTCACCGACAACGACCTGCACGGCCGCACGCTCAACCCATGGGATACCACCCGCACGCCGGGTGGGTCGAGCGGCGGCGCCGCGTCGGCCGTGGCCAGCGGCATGGTGCCGGTCGCCCACGCCAACGACATCGGCGGCTCCATCCGCTACCCGTCCTTCGCCTGCGGTCTCACCGGGCTCCGTCCGACCGCGGGCCGGCTCCCGTCCTCCGGCATGGAAGGCATGGACACCCCCATGTCGGCGGCGCTGTTCGCCGTCGAGGGCCCCATCGCCCGCTGCGTCGACGACGTCCGGCTGGCGTACGCGGCGATGCAGGTGCACGATCCGCGGGACGCCTTCTACGCCCATGGCGCCGGTGCGCCGCTGTCCCGCACCCCACGCCGGGTCGGGCTGCTGCGCAGCGTCGGTGTCGCAGACCCCACGCCGGAGGTGGACAAAGCCCTCGACCAGGCGGCCGGGGCTCTGCGCGACGCCGGCTACTCGGTCGAGGAGGTCGAGCTGCCGCTGCTCGCCGAGGCATACCGGCTGTGGTACCTGCTCGCCATCGAGGAGGTACGGCTGATCCGGCCGATGATGAACGCCCTCGGCGGGGAAAGCCTGCGCACGGCGATGGATGGCGTGTACGCCGTGGCAGCCGAGTTCTGGGGACCCGAGCCGACCCTGGCCGAGTTCATCAACGGCTGGGCCCGTCGCAACACGCTGCTCGTGCGACTGTCGCAGTTCATGGAGCAGTACCCGCTCCTGCTCCTGCCGGTGTCTGCGGAACAGGCCTTCGCCCAGGACGCCGATCTCGAGGGGGTCGACGCAGCGCGCCGGCTGGCCGCCGTCCAGTGGTCACAGATGGCGGTGCCGACGCTCGGCTTCCCCGCACTGGCCGTGCCGACCGGCGTGGCCGACGGGCTGCCGGTGGGGGTGCAACTGCTCGGCCGGCGCTTCGACGAAGCGGGCCTGCTCGACGCCGGCGCGGCGATCGAGGCCCGCACGGGCGTCCTGACACCCATCGACCCTCGCTGATCGTCCTCGCGCCCGCGCCGACCGACGCCGTCGGTCGGCGCGGGTGTCGGGGGCATGTCAGGCGCACTCAGCGCCGCGGAGCTCGTCGAGGATCGGGCCGGCCACCTTGTAGGCGTGGTGGGCCGCGGGCACCTTGGCGTACACCCCTGCATGCTGTGAGACCGCGCCGATCTCCTCGTCGGTCGGGCCGTCGTTCTTCGGCGCGCGCACGTGCAGCACGAACTCCTCCCAGTGCCGCAGCGCGATCGTGATCGAGAGCATCATCAGGCTCCGGTCGCGGCGCGACCGCTCCGGCCGCCGCCACATGTCACCGCAGGCCACCCGGGTGCTGAAGTCCTGGCAGCCCTCGGTGAACGGGGTGGTGTTCGCGACGGCGCGGTCGCATCCGGATCAATGCAGCGGCGCGACTACCGGGCACGGGGATCGCCTTGACCGCCAGGAGATGAGCTGAATCATCCAGCGGCTGAGGTGAGCGCACCGACGCCGCCGGGCGCCTGGTCAGCTCTGCCTTCAGCGCCCGCTCTGCCGCTGCCCGTGAGGAACCGACCTCGACACCAGTCGAACCCGGCCGTCGAAGTCGCGGAACCTCGCCCGGGCGTTGACCTGGCCGCTGGGTTGCACGATGGACAGGAGCTTCCTGCGCGTACCGAGCCGGAGCGGTGGTCGGCCCACGGCATCCTCCTCATCCGTATTGGATGCCTGGAGGATGCCCGACGCGTCCGGGGCGAGCCATAGCAAAGGGCTTCGAGCCGCACTGTCGCTCTTCGGAGCCCTAGGCCCTGTTTGATAAGTCGCGCAGCCAGATGTTGATATTGGTGATTTGCACGGTGGCGTCGTACCGGACGGCGAGCTTGTCGTAGCGGGTGGCGAAGCCGCGGTGCTGTTTGTGCCGGTTGATGCCGCACTCGACGGCGTGCCGCTTGCGGTACTCGGCCGAGTTGAACGTCGGCGGGCGGCCGCCGGCCGATCCCTTCTTGCGCCGGTTGGCCTGCTGGTCGGCCTTGATCGGGATGGTCGCCGGGATGCCCCGCCGGCGCAGGTAGCTCCGGTTGGCCCGGGCGGAGTAGGCCTTGTCGCCCAGCACCCGGTCCGGGCGGGTGCGCGGCCGCCCCGGTCCTGACCGCCGGGGCACCCGGATCCGGCCCAACACGACGGTGAACTGGGGACTGTCGGCGGCCTGGCCCGCGGTGAGCGCGGTGGCCAGCGTCTTGCGGCCCTGCTCGCTGGCGAGGTGCACCTTGGTCGACAGGCCGCCGCGGGAGCGGCCCAGGGCATGATCGAGCGGTTCCCCGACCGGCGGCTCGGCCTGGGTTTCGGGATGACGGCGGGCGCCGGCGGCGTGCTGATGGGCCCGGTTGATCGTGGAGTCCACCGACACGGTCCAGTCGATCAGCCCGGCCTCGTCACTCAACGCCTGCACGCTCGTCTCGATCGCCGTCCAGATGTCGGCCAGCTGCCAGGCGCGGAACAGGCCGTAGATGCTCTGCCAGCTGCCGTAGCGCTCGGACACGTCCCGCCAGGGACAGCCCGTCCGGGTGCGGAACCGGATGCCGTCGATCAGTTGCCGAAGCGTCCAACGCCGAGGCCTGCCTGGCCTTTTGCCAACCGACAGCAGCGCCTCCAGAAGCGAGGCGAGGATCGTCCACTGCTCGTCGGTCAGGTCATGGCGGACACCGGCCGGTAGGGTGCCGTCCACGAGGTCTCCGTGGTGAGGGTCTTCTTGGTCGTTGACCCCTCTACCGGCGACCTCGCCTACTTCCCGGCATCGACACGCCGGACTCGCTCCGCGAGCGACTTCTCAAACACGGCCTAGTGGAGCTCCCCCGATTGGACTCGAACCAATAACCCTGCGATTAACAGTCGCATGCTCTGCCAATTGAGCTACGGGGGATCAGCGGGCGCGACCCGCTGGCCCGACGAGAGTACCCCACGCCCCGAGGGCTCCCGCGGACGGCTCGCGGACGGCGGCGCGATGCTCGCCACAGGTACCGTGTCCGCTGTTCACCGCCCGTCCACCTGGAGGTTCCCGTGGCCAAGCTGTCGTTCCTCGCCGGATTCGGTGCTGGCTACGTCCTCGGATCCCGGGCCGGCCGCGAGCGCTACGAGCAGATCCGCCGTGCCTGGGAGCATGCCAAGGACGACCCGCGCCTGCAGAGCCTCGCGGGCATCGCGCAGGCCAAGGCCGATGACGCCGTCTCGACGCTCAAGTCCCAGCTGGGCAGCGAGCCCCCGCGCTGAGCCGCCGGCCGGCTCAGTCCGGCTGCTCGGCGGCGAACGCCTCGGCGAGCCTCTGCCGCGCGATGTCGCGGGCCACCGGGTCGTCGCGGTCGGCGTCGTCGTCGAACACGACGGTCCACTCCCGGGCCGCCTGACCCGGGACCCGCCGCGCCACCAGCAGCAGTCCGCCGCGATCGGGCAGCGGGCTGCGGCGGCTGGTGACGATCGTCTGGTCGACCCGCCGGCGCACGGTCGCCGGGAGGTCGCCGGCGTCGGTGAGCACATGCCGCACGGCGGGCAGGCGGGCCTGCACGCCTGGCTCCACCTCGGCGAGCGGTGTCACGGTGAACGAGCCGCCGCCGTCGGTGGTCGCGGTCCAGCGGGCGTGCCCCACCTCGTGCCACGGCAGCAGGTCCTCCCCCGGACCGCCGACCGTCCGCAGGCCGCGGGAGGTGGCCACCAGCCAGCCGGCGTCGCGGGCGAGGACGCCCCAGGCGAGCACCCGCTCGTCGGGGTCGGCCACCACGGCGCGGACCTCCTCGGGCGGGCGCGCGAAGCGGCGTCGAAGCTCGGCGAGGAGGCTCACGCGGCCCCACCCATCGCCCGCTTCCGCAACGAGATCGCCAGTTGCTCGAGGTCCATCAGCTTCTTGAACGCCCGCATGTACTCGTCCCCGGACTCCACCGGGTTCATCCGCTGCAACCGCCCCTTGAGCGCGGCGATCTCCCGCACGGTGGCCATCTCCTCCAGCCGCGCCAGGATCGCGTTCACGTACACCGGGTCGCACTGGCCGGTGACCGAGCGCATGGGCTCCACCGCCAGCGCGGTCAGCAGCGCCCGGGCGCTCTCCCGCTCGCAGTGCGCGGCCACCTGGTCCAGCCAGGCGGGCCCGGTCACGGTCACCCCACCGGCACCGCCCGCCCCGGCCACGGCCGCGGCGACGGCGGCGTAGTCGGGGTCGGTGTAGGCGCCCGGGGGGACGGCGTCGAACGCGGGCCCCGCGTACTCGGGGGCCTGCAACGCGGCCTTCACCGCCTCCCGCTCGACGGCGACCGCGGCGTCGTCGGGGGTGCGCTTGGGTGCGCGCGGGCGGCCGCGGGACGGCGCCCCTCCCCCGTCGCCGGTGAGCCGGCGCACCCGGCCCAGCACGTCGGCCTCGTCGGTGTTGCCGATCATCCCGGCGAGCTCCCGGGCGTAGGCGGGACGGAGCGCGTGGTCCTTGATGCCGGCGACCAGCGGCACCGTCTTCTCCAGCGCGGCGACCCGGCCCTCGACGGTGTCGAGGTCGTAGCCGGCCAGCGTGGTGCGCAGCACGAAGGCGATCAGCGGGGTCCGCCGGGCCACGAGGTCGCGGACGGCGGCGTCCCCCTGCTCCTGCCGCAGCTCGCACGGGTCGCGCCCCTCGGACTCGACCGCGACGAAGGTCTGCCCGACGAAGCGCTGGTCCTCGGCGAAGGTCTTCATCGCCGCCGCCTGGCCCGCTGCGTCGCCGTCGAAGGTGTAGACCACCTCGCCGCGGAACTCGTCCTGGTCCATCAGCAGCCGGCGCAGCACCCCGATGTGCTCCGCGCCGAAGGCGGTGCCGCACGAGGCGACCGCCGTCGTCACCCCGGCCAGGTGGCAGGCCATGACGTCGGTGTAGCCCTCGACGACGACCGCCTGGTGCCGCCGGGCGATGTCGCGCTTCGCGCGGTCGATGCCGTAGAGCACCGAGCTCTTCTTGTAGAGCGGCGTCTCCGGGGTGTTGAGGTACTTGGGGCCCGGGTCGTCGTCCATGAGCTTGCGGGCGCCGAAGCCGATGACGTCGCCGGTGATGTCCTTGATCGGCCAGACCAACCGGCGGTGGAACCGGTCGATCAGCGTGCCCCGGGAGCTCTCCTTGGCCAGCCCCGCCGTCACCAGCTCGGCCTGGGTGAAGCCCTTCGCGCGCAGGTGGCGGGTGAGCCCGTCCCAGCCGCCGGGCGCGTAGCCGCAGCCGAAGTCCAGCGCGGCCTGCCGGTCGAAGGCGCGGTCGGCGAGGAACTGGCGGGCGGGCGCGGCCTCGGGGGCGCCCAGCTGCTCGGCGTAGAAGGCGGCCGCGGCGGCGTTGGCCGCGACCAGGCGC
This sequence comes from Blastococcus carthaginiensis, assembly GCF_030731085.1. NCBI lineage: Bacteria > Bacillati > Actinomycetota > Actinomycetes > Geodermatophilales > Geodermatophilaceae > Blastococcus > Blastococcus carthaginiensis. The sequence continues at coordinate 51,807 of NZ_JASNFN010000014.1, forward strand.
GCCCGCTGGCCCACCGATGCGCGGTCGGGCCCGGCGGTCGGCCGCCCGCCGTCGTCCTCGTACTTCAGCTCGATGTTCGCCCGGCCGGCGAGCAGCTCGACGGCCTCGGTGAACGGCAGGTGGTCGATCTGCTGGACGAAGGAGATGACGTCGCCGCCTACCCCGCAACCGAAGCAGTTTCCGGTGAGGATGTTGTCCTCGAGCGTGAATGCATGGGTGCCGGGGACCTCGGCGCAATAAACCTCTTCCGTTCGGTCGGACCATTCGACCGACTGGACGACCCAGTTCTTGCGCTCGTACTTCTTGTCGTTCCCGAGGAAGCGTTCCCGGTGCTGGTCGAGCAGGAAGAAGGACTCCGGCAGCCCCTTGGTCATGAAGCGCACGTTGTAGATGTCGCTGGACACCTCGTCGATGCCGACCCGGTTCTGCTTGGCCACGCCGAAGGTGCCGATACCGAGCCGCGTGCAGAGGGTCCGCACGTACTCCAGGTCCTCGATCCTGGCCGAGTTGAGGATCGCGTCCCCGTCCTCCGCGACGCAGCCGTCGGCGGCAAAGTAGCCGGCCAGCCAGCCCAGGAGGTAGGACGCGTCCTCGTACAGCGGCGGCCTCTCGTCCTTGAAGTACGCCGGCAAGCCGTAGTACTTCGTGAGTCCTTCGCCCTCCCACGACCGGCAGCCTGCGAAGTAAGCGGCCAGCTGAGCGTCCTTTGCGCCGAACAGATTGGCGATGGAGCCGGCTCCACCACGCGTGCCGTCGCCGTACACGAGCCCTCGAGCGATGCCGAACGGGGACGGCTTCGTCGCCGGGTTCAGCACCCGGCTCATGGGGAACGAGTGCGACAGCCGGTCTCCGGGGCGCAGATCCCTGGTGAATTTCTCACGCCGGTTCTGCCGCAGGGCGCCCGACGGGACGAACCACCGGTGCTCGTCGGTGGCGTGGACCACCTTGGTGCGGCTGTTGCGGGTCAGCGTCAGTTTCATCAAGCGCTGGGTGCCGTACGACTTGAACGGAGCCTCGACCCAGCCACCGTTGCCGTTGAGCACCCGGACGGTCCGCCCGGCCAGCTCACGGATGGGGACGATGCCGTCCTCGGTCAGGACGCCGGTCTCCCCCGCCAGGCAGTGGTAGAGCCCGCGGCTCGGCGTGACCTGGAACGACGGCGACTTCTCGTCGTGGAACGGGCAGAGCCCCTTGAGGCTGCCGCCGCCGGCCCGCTTGAGCTGCAGGTGCTCGCCGACGATCTCGTCGATCTTGCTGCGCTCGCGCACCAGCGCGATGTCCGCGGCGCGGATGCGCCCCCGGCCGGCCATCAGGCCGCCCCCGCCGCTGCCGCGACCCGCCGTCGGATCACGTGCTCCCACCAGAGCAGGAAGACCTGCTGCGCCACCGGCAGCTCGCCGTCCACGGTGATCGTGGCCCGCGGGGTCCAGCCAGGGCTGGTGCCGCTCTCGGCGACCTGGCGCCCGTGCAGCAGGAACCGGTGGGTGCCCTTCCAGCGGGACGCCGGCCGGACCTCGACCGTCGCGCCTTCCACGTCGATCTCCCAGGTCCCCTTCCAGGCCGAGGTCTGCCGCGCCCGTAGCCGGGCGGTGCCCTCGGGGTCACCCGACCTGCGTCCGGTGAGCTCCCGCTTGCGCCGGGCGTACTCCCACGTCGAGCCGTCGACGCTCACCGTCGCGGCCTCGGTCCACGTCGCGGACCGCATCGTCGCGACGACCTGGTCGTCGCGGAGCACGGGCAGGACGCCCTTCGGCAGCCCGTGCGTGCCGGACTTGCCCAGTTCGAGCACCGCGTCCCTCCCTCAGCCGATGCCGGGTGCGCCGGCGACGCTCTCACCGGTCACGCGGTAGAGCAGGTAGGCAGCAGTCTCCCGCAGGATGTAGCGGAACTGGGTGGCGCGGGTCTGCACGGCCGGGCCCTGGCGGGTCGGGGAGCTCTCCGCCTCCATCCCGGCGTCCTCGGCCATGCGCTCGGCGCGCATCGCGTGCCAGGGGTCGGTGACCAGGACGGCCCGCTCCCAGCCGCGCTCGTCGAACGCCGCACCGACCACGCGCATGCTCTGCAGGGTGTCCACGCCCTCGGGCACCGCGAGGAGCGCCTCGGCGGGCACCCCGGCGGCGGCGAGGTAGTCGCGGCCGGCCTCGGCCTCGGTGAACTGGTCGCCGGCGGCCTTGCCGCCCACGGTCACGATCACCGGGGCGACGCCCTGCTCGTACAAGGCCAGCGCGTGCTCGAGCCGCGCCTCGAAGATCGACGACGGCACGCCGTTGTACTGGGCCGACCCGAGGACCACGATCGCGTCGGACTGCGGCCGGGCGTCCTGCCGCGCCGTCCACCAGATGGCGAGCGCCGTGGAGGCGACGAACAGCACGGCGGCCAGGACACCGGCCCCGGCCACCCGCGCCAGCAGACTCCGCACACCCACGCGTCATGGGTACCACGCGGGGCCGACGTCCTGCGCCCTCCCGGGACGGTGCGCCGCACCACCCCCTCAGGAGCCAGCGCGCTCCGCGCCGAGAGCGGCCCGTCCGGCCTCCAGCCGCGCCACCGGCACCCGGAACGGGGAGCAGGAGACGTAGTCCAGGCCGACCTCGTGGAAGAAGTGCACCGAGTCGGGGTCGCCGCCGTGCTCGCCGCAGACGCCGAGCTTGAGGTCCGGTCGCGCCGCCCGGCCGCTCTCCGCGCCGATCCGCACCAGCCGGCCGACGCCGTCGCGGTCCAGCGACTCGAACGGCGAGATGCCGAAGATGCCCTTGTCCAGGTACTGGTGGAAGAACGCGGCCTCGACGTCGTCGCGGGAGAAGCCCCACGTCATCTGGGTGAGGTCGTTGGTGCCGAAGCTGAAGAACTCGGCGTGCTCGGCGATCTCGCCGGCGGTCAGCGCGGCGCGGGGCACCTCGATCATGGTGCCGATCAGCGGGCGCACGTCGATGCCGCACTCCTCGCAGACCTCGGCGAGCACGCGCTCGGCCTCCTCGCGGATGGCTTCCAGCTCCTGCACCGCCCCCACCAGCGGGATCATGATCTCCGGGCGCGGGTCGCCGCCGGCCCGCTTCCGCTCGCAGGCGGCCTCGGCGATGGCGCGCACCTGCATGGCGAACAGCCCCGGGACGACCAGGCCCAGCCGCACCCCGCGCAGCCCCAGCATCGGGTTGGACTCGTGCATGCCGCGGACGGCGGCCAGCAGCCGCAGGTTGCCCTCGTCGGGCTCGCCGCGCTCCTCGGCCACCGCCACGCGCACCGACAGCTCGGTCAGGTCGGGGAGGAACTCGTGCAGCGGCGGGTCCAGCAGCCGGACGGTGACCGGCAGCCCGTCCATCGCCTCGAAGATCTCCAGGAAGTCCTGCTTCTGCAGCGGCTCCAGCGCGTCCAGCGCGGCCTGCCGCTCGTCGTCCCCGTCGGCCAGGATCAGCTTCTCCACCAGCTGCCGGCGGTCGCCGAGGAACATGTGCTCGGTGCGGCACAGCCCGATGCCGCGGGCGCCGAAACGGCGGGCGCGGGCGGAGTCCGCCGGGGTGTCGGCGTTGGTGCGCACGTCCAGCCGCCGCACCTGGTCGGCGTGGGTGAGGATCCGGTGCACGCTGCGCACCAGGTCGTCGGCGTCCCCGGACTCCGGGTCGAGCTCGCCCTCGAAGTAGCGGACCACCGATGAGGGCTCGACCGGTACCTCGCCGAGCCAGACCTTGCCGGTGGAGCCGTCGATGGAGACGACGTCGCCCTCCTCCACGACCGTGCCGTCGGGGGCGGTGAACCGCTTCGCCTTCGTGTCGACCTGCAGCTCCTCGGCGCCGCACACGCAGGTCTTCCCCATGCCGCGGGCGACGACGGCGGCGTGCGAGGTCTTGCCGCCGCGGCTGGTCAGCACGCCCTCGGCGGCGATCATCCCGGAGAGGTCGTCGGGGTTGGTCTCCCGGCGCACCAGCACGACCTTCTCCCCGCGGTCGGCCCACCGCACCGCCTCCTCCGAGGAGAAGACGGCCTTGCCCACGGCGGCACCGGGTGAGGCATTCATCCCCTGGGTCAGCTGCTGGGCGTCGCCACCGGAGACGAACCGCGGGAACATCAGCTGGGCGAGCTGGTCGCCGGTGACCCGGCGGACCGCCTCGTCCATGTCGATGAGGCCCTCGTCGACGAGCTGGGTGGCGATGCGGAACGCCGCGCCCGCGGTGCGCTTGCCGACCCGGGTCTGCAGCATCCAGAGCTTGTTGCGCTCGACGGTGAACTCGATGTCGCACAGGTCGCGGTAGTGGGACTCGAGCCGGCTCATGATGCCCATCAGCTCGTCGTAGGCGCCCTTGTCGATCGACTCGAGATCGGGCAGCGGCACGGTGTTGCGAATGCCGGCGACGACGTCCTCGCCCTGGGCGTTCTGCAGGTAGTCGCCGTACACGCCCTGCTCGCCACTGCCCGGGTCGCGGGTGAACGCCACCCCGGTGCCGGAGTCCATGCCGAGGTTGCCGAACACCATGGCGACGACGTTGACCGCGGTGCCGGCATCGCCGGGGATGCGCTCCCGGCGGCGGTAGAGGATGGCCCGCTCGGAGTTCCACGAGTCGAAGACGGCGTTGATCGCCAGGTCCATCTGCTCGCGCGGGTCCTGCGGGAAGTCGCGGCCGGTGTGCTCCCGGACGATCGCCCTGAACCGGTCGACGACGTCGCGCAGGTGGTCGGCGTCGAGGTCGAGGTCGGACTCGGTGCCCTGCTCCTCCTTGACCGCGTCGAGGGCGTCGTCGAAGAGCTCGCCGTCGATGCCCTGCACGGTCTTGCCGAACATCTGGATGAGCCGGCGGTAGGAGTCCCAGGCGAAGCGCTCGCTGCCGGACTGCCCTGCCAGACCCTGCACGGAGTCGTCGTTGAGGCCGACGTTGAGGACGGTCTCCATCATCCCGGGCATGCTCGCCGCCGCCCCGGAGCGGACCGACACCAGCAGCGGGTCGGCCGGGTCGCCCAGGGTCTTGCCCATCGCCTTCTCCAGCGCCGTCAGGTGCTCGCTGACCTGGTCGCCGAGCTCGGGCGGGGTGCCGCCGTGCTCCAGGTAGTGGCGGCAGGCGTCGGTGGTGATGGTGAAGCCGGGCGGCACGGGCAGACCCAGGTTGGTCATCTCGGCGAGGTTGGCGCCCTTGCCGCCGAGCAGGTCCTTCTGGTCCTTGCTGCCCTCGCTGAAGTCGTAGACCCACGTCACGCCTGCCACCCGCGCACCTCCGCGTCCGCCCGTCCCCGGGGCCCGATCACCTGAGACAACAATGCCGTGCGGAGCAGACGTCCTAAACGTCCACCCGGGCGGCGTCCGTCGATCGTGGCGCACGGGACGTGTCGGCGCGAGCCCTCTCCGGCGTGGCGCCGGCGGTCAGCTGATCCCGCAGATGCGCGGGCCGTCCTCGTTGACCACGGCCAGCTGCACCGATCCGCCGCCCTCCCAGCGGACCGTCACCTGCTGCACCCGGGCGCCCTCGCGGGCGTCGTCCTGCACCTCGGCGACCTCGGCCGCGCCCGGGCGCAGGTACTCGTCCTCCATGCCGGTCGCGTTCAGGCGCGCCTGCTCCTCCTCGCAGAGCAGCCCGTACGCCGTCTCGGTGTCGCCGTCGGCGAGCGCCGCCAGGAACACCCCGGTGACCTCTTCGGCCTGGTCGGCGGGGGCGCCGCGCACCAGGTACAGGACGCCGACCATGGCGAACGCCAGCACGACGGTGCCCACGAGCAGCCCGATCAGCCAGCCCTGGCGGTTGCGCGGCGCGCCGGTGTGCAGCGGCGCCGGGGCGTCGTCGTAGAGGAAGGGGCCCTGCGTCATCCGCCGCTCGTCTCCAGTTCAGCGCCCGCCGGGGGACGGGGGTCGTCGCGGTCGTCGAGCCAGCCCTCGGGCAGGGCGACGGGGCGCGGGGTGCTGGTGCGCCCGCGCGGCGCGCCGAGCACGGCGGTCGGATAGGGCTGGTCGGGGATGCCGGCCAGCAGCTCGGCCAGCTCGTCGAGGCCGCTCACCATCGCCAGCGCGCGCCGGGTGTCCGACCCCACCGAGAAGCCCTTGAGGTACCAGGCGACGTGCTTGCGGAAGTCGGTGCAGCCGTGCAGCTCACCGTGCTCCGCCGACAGCAGCTCGGCGTGCCGGTGCATGATCGCCGCCACCTCGCGGAGGGTGGGCAGGGCGCGCTCGCTGCGGCCGGCGAACGCCGCGGCGAGGTCACCGAACAGCCACGGCCGGCCCAGGCACCCCCGGCCGATGACGACGCCGGCGCACCCGGTCGCTTCGACCATGCGCAGCGCGTCGTCGGCCTCCCAGATGTCGCCGTTGCCGAGCACCGGGATGTCGACGGCCTCGACGAGCCGCGCGATCGGCGCCCAGTCGGCGGTTCCGCTGTAGAGCTGGTCGGCGGTGCGCCCGTGCAGCGTGATCGCGGCGGCGCCCTCGTCCTGCGCGATGCGGCCGGCATCGAGGTAGGTGACGTGGTCGGCGTCGATCCCGATGCGGGTCTTGATGGTGACCGGCACGTCCTTGGCCCCGCGCACCGCCTCGCGGACGATGTTCCGCAGCAGGACGCGGTGCCACGGCAACGCCGAACCGCCGCCCTTGCGGGTCACCTTGGGCACCGGGCAGCCGAAGTTGAGGTCGATGTGGGCCGGGCGGGTGCCCGCGACCCCCTCGTCGACGAGCATCTCGACCGCGCGGCCCACGGTGGCCGGGTCGACGCCGTAGAGCTGGACGGAGAAGGCGTCCTTCTCGTCGGCGGTCGCGCGGATCATCCGCAGCGTCTTCTCGTTGCGCTCGACGAGCGCCCGCGTGGTGATCATCTCGCAGACGTAGAGGCCGGCGCCGAACTCGCGGCAGAGCGTGCGGAACGCTGGGTTGGTGATGCCCGCCATCGGCGCGAGCACGACGGCGGGGTCGACGGTCAGCGCCCCGAGCCGCAGCGGCGGGAGCGCCGTCGTCGTCGGCTCGAGCGTGGCGGTCATGCCACCCAGAGTAGGTGGCGACCGGTGCCACCCCTCCCGCCCCGCCGGAGGAGCCGCCGCCCGGGTTGACCCGCCGGATCGTCGGTCGAGCCGCGCCACGGCCCGGTTCGACGGTCGGCGGTGCGGCTCGACCCGCGCTGCGTCCCCAGCCCAGCACTCGTCCACAGATCGAGCGACGCGCAACTCCGAGGCAGGCAGCGGCCCGACGGTCGTCCCGTGACCACTCACCTGCACGTGCCACTCGCCGTCGACGAACCCGCCCGGCGGCGCCTCGGCATCTTCACCACCGCCGACCTCGCCGGTCGCGGCGTGACCGAGCGCGAAGTCCGGTCGGCAACCCGCACGGGCGCGTGGGTGCGACTGCGCACCGGCGTCTTCGTCAGCGCCATGGACCTGGCCGAGGTCGAACGCTCCGATCGCCGCCCGGGTCTGGATGCACTGGCCGTCATGGCCGCCCTGGCCCGTCCGTCCGCCGTCCTCAGCCGGGACAGCGCGGCCTGGGTGTGGGGGCTCCCCCGCCCGCGTGCCGCCGCTCCGGCCGGCGTGCACCTGACCGATCCGCACCACTGGCGCCGGGGGCGTGGCTGGGTGATGACCCGTGCCGCGCTGCCCCACGACGAGGTCACCGTCCGCGGCGCCTACCCGGTGACGACGGCGGCGCGCACGCTGGTCGACGTCGCCCGGACATGGCCGGAGGTCCACGCCGTCGCGGGCCGTCGACGCCGCCCTGCTGCGCGGCCTGACGGCCCGCGACGAGGTGCGCCGCGTCATCGACCGGCAGGTGAACGTGCCGGGGATCCCACGTGCGGTCCGCGCACTGCACCTCGCCGACGGCCGGGCCGAGTCGTGGCTGGAGACCTGCGGGCGGCTGACGTTCGCCGCGCTCGGGCTACCGCCCTTCGTCCCGCAGGTGGAGCTGTGGGTCGGAGGAACGCTGCTCAAGGTGGTCGACGGCTGGTACCCGGAGGCCGCGCTGGCGATCGAGTTCGACGGGCGGGTCAAGTACCGGCGTCCGCGGTTCGGCCGCACCCCGGAGGAGGAGCTGTGGGAGGAGAAGCGTCGTGAGGACCTGCTCCGGGCGGCGGGGGTCCGGTTCCTCCGGGTCGCGTACGAGGACCTCGCCGGGCGGCGCCGGGTCCTGGATCGGTCTGCACGGCGACTTCTCGCCACACCCGGCCCCGAGATGTCCGACGTCCGGGCGGTACCGCGGCCCGACGGCTGCTCACGGGATGACGAGGCCGGGGACGACGGATGGCTCGCCCGGGTCGACGACGGCGTCGGCCGACCGGGTTGAGCCGCGCCGGCGCTTCCTGAGCCACGTTGTGGCCCGGCGTACCGGTCGGCCGTGCGGGTCAACCTCGCGCACAGCCGACCGGCGTCTGGGTGACGAGCCGATCAGAACGGGTAGACGCGCGGCTCCACCTGCATGCTGATCCAGCGGAGCTCGGAGAAGGCGTCGATGCCGGCGAGCCCGCCGAACCGGCCGTATCCGCTGTCCTTCACCCCGCCGAAGGGCATCTGCGCCTCATCGTGCACGGTCGGCGCGTTGATGTGGCAGATGCCGGACTCGATCCGCCGGGCGACCTGGAAGCCGCGGGCGGCGTCCCGCGTGAAGACCGCCGCCGAGAGCCCGTACGCGCTGTCGTTGGCCGCGGCCACCGCCTCGTCCTCGCTGCTCACCCGGGTGACGGTCACGGCCGGGCCGAAGATCTCCTCGTGGAAGATCTCCATCTCCGGCGTGACGTGGTCGAGCACCACCCCGGGCATTATCGTGCCATCGGGCTCCCCCGTGGTCAGCACCTTCGCCCCCTTGGCGACGGCGTCGTCCACCAGGCGCTGGATGTGCTCGACCGTGCTCCGGCCGATGACCGAGCCGAGCACGACGTCCTCGGCGCGCGGGTCGCCGCACGGCAGGGACTCCACCCGGGCGACGAGCTTCGCGACGAACTCGTCGGCGATCGACTCGTGGACGACGATCTTGTCGGTCGACATGCAGACGTGGCCCTGGTTGACGAAGCCGCCGAAGGTCGCGCCCTGCACCGCGGCGTCGATGTCGGCGTCGGCCAGGACCAGCAGCGGGTTCTTGCCGCCGAGCTCCAGCACGGCCGGCACCAGGTGGCGCGCGCAGACCTCGCCGATGATGCGGCCGACCCGCGTCGAGCCGGTGAAGTTGAGCCGGCGCACGGCCGGGTGGGCCACCATCGCCTCGGTCACCTCCGCGGCGTCGTCGGGGGCCACGGTGATGACGTTGACGACGCCCTCGCCCAGGCCGGCCTCGGCGAGGACCTCCCCGAGCAGCGCGTGCGTCCCCGGGGAGAGCTCCGAGCACTTGAGGACGACGGTGTTGCCGGCCGCCAGGGGAAAGGCGACGGCCCGGGTCGACAGGATGACCGGGGCGTTCCACGGCGCGATGCCGACGACGACGCCTGCCGGCTGGCGGATGCCCATGCTCAGGCTGCCCGGGACGTCGGACGGGATGACCTGCCCGCCCACGTGGGTGGTGAGACCGGCCGCCTCGCGCAGGATGCCGGCCGCGAGGTGGACGTTGAAGTGGCCCCAGCCGGCGGTGGCGCCGCACTCGGCGGCCATGCGCTCGATGAACCGGTCGGTGTTCGCCTCGAGCAGGTCGGCGGCCTTCAGCAGCAGCCGCCGCCGCTCCCCCGGCGTCGTGGCGGCCCACGTGCCGAACGCCGCCGCTGCGGCCTCGACGGCGGCGAGGGCATCGGGGACGCCGGCCGCCGGGCTGCGGGTGACGACCTCGCCGCTGACGGGGTTGGCGCGGTCGAACGTCCGGCCGTCGGCGGCGGGCAGGGTCTCGCTGCCGATGAGCAGGCTGGTCTCGAGCACGGGGAGAACTCCTCGGAGTGATCGGGGTGAGGGGATGAGGGCGGGCACCGACGATCGTCCGTCGGCGGGTGGCCCGGCGCGCGGGCGTCCGGTCAGGCGGCCGGCACCGCGCCGGTGTTCATGGCCGCGAGGATGTCGTGCTGGCGCAGGCTGCCGCCCGACAGCTCGGCGGCCAGCCGGCCGTGGTGCAGCACCAGCACCCGGTCGCAGAGGGACACGAGCTCGTCGAGGTCGGTGGAGCACAGGAGGACGACGGCGCCCGCGTCGGCCACCGACCGCACGAGGCCGTGCATCTCGGCCTTGGCCCCGATGTCGACGCCGCGGGTCGGGTCGTCGAGCAGCAGGACGGTGGGCTCGGTCTGCAGCCACTTGGCCAGCACGACCTTCTGCTGGTTGCCTCCGGACAGCAGCCCGGCGCTCTTCTCCAGCGACGAGGTCCGCAGGTTCAGCCGGCGGGCGTGCTCGCCGGCCCGCTCGCGCAGGACCCGCTTGCGGATGCGCAGGCCGTCGCGGGCGAGCGCCACGGTCCGCACCTGGGCGGCGTTCTCCCAGATCGGCTTGTCCAGCATGAGGCCCAGCCGCCGGCGGTCGCCGGTCACCAGGGCCACGCCCCGGCCGATGGCGGCCCGCAACCCGCGGGGAGCCGGCCTCCCGTCGGGCAGGAGCACCCGGCCCGACGTCGGCTGCCGCAGCCCGGCGACCAGTTCGAGCACCGTCTGGTGGCCCGCGCCGGCCACCCCGGCCAGGCCCACGACCTCGCCCGGGGCAGCGGTCAGCGAGACCTCGGCGAGCCGCTCCTCGAACGACACCGCCTCCAGCCGGACGGGTGCGCCCCGACCCGGGGCGACGGTGCCGGACAGGTCGACCGTGGCGTGCAGCCGGTGCTCGGAGAGCTCCGCGTGCCGCTCCCCCAGCATCGCCTCGACGATGCCGGGGATGGTCAGCCCGGACCGGGGCGCCGCATCGAGCACCGTCCTGCCGTCACGCAGCACGGTGATCTCGTCGCAGAGCTGCATGACCTCCTCGAGGATGTGCGAGACGAAGACGACCGCGACCTGCCGGTCCCGCAGCACGCGCAGGATGTCCAGGAGCACCTCGGCCGTCTTCGCGTCGAGCGCCGACGTCGGCTCGTCGAGGATCAGCACCCGCGGCTCGGTGATCAGCGCCTTGGCCACCTCGAGCAGCTGGCGCTGGGCCAGCGACAGGCTGCCCACCTGCTCGCGCAGGGAGACGTGCAGGCCCAGCTGGTCGAGGATCGGCCGGGCCCGGGCGGCCATCCGCCGCCGGTCGACGAACGGGCCGCGGCGCGGTTCCCGCATGGGGAACAGGTTGCTCAGCACGTCGAGGTCCGGGAAGAGGCTGAGCTCCTGGGAGACGACCGCCACCCCGTGCCGCGCCGCGTCCGCCGTGTCGGAGAAGGAGACGTCGGACCCCTCGAGGCGCAGCACGCCGGCATCGGGCCGCACCGCACCGGTGATGATCTTCACCAGCGTGGACTTCCCGGCGCCGTTCTCCCCGAGCAACGCGTGGACCGATCCGGGCCGCACCCGGAGCCCCGCGTCGGCCAGGGCGGTGACACCGCCGTAGGTCTTGCGCACGTGCTGCGCCTCGAGGGCGTACATCAGCCCTCCAGGGGGGTGATGTAGTCGTCCATGTTGGCGAACTGCTCCTCGGCGACGTCCTCGAACCAGGCCGCGCGGGACTCCTCGCTCTGCTGCCGCTCGATGATCTCGTCGACGTTCTCCTGGGTCACGAGCAGCTGGCCGGGGTTCCACCAGCCGGTGGGCAGCTCCTCGCCGTCCTGGGCGTTCATGGCCAGCAGGCGCAGCGCGATGTAGCCCTTCAGCCAGTGCTCCGGCGACGCGATGGCCATCAGATGGCCGTTCTTCAAGCCCTCCAGCGCAGCGGGGTCGAGGTCCGCGGCACCGGCGAGGAAGTCCCGTCCGGTGCTCTCGTTGAGGCGGGCCAGGGACACCGAGTCCTGCGCGCCGGCGCCGAGGTAGGCGATGGCGTCGGGGTGGGCCTTGAGGATGTTGTTCCAGGCGTTGAAGTTCTCGGTGGGCTCGTTGGCCGTGGCCAGCGGGCCGACGATCTCCAGGTCGGGGCGCTCCTCCGCGATCGCATCCGCGATGCCCTTGAGCCGCTGCTCGATGACCGGCAGACCCGGGATGGCGTTGCCGAGGACGACCTTGCCGCCCTGCTGGCCACCGTCGAGCCGGCGGACCAGCTCCTCGCCCAGGATGCGGCCGACGGCCTCGTTGTCGTTGCCGACGAACAGCTCGACGCCGCTGCCCTCCGGCGGCCGGGTGTCGATCGACACGATGGGGATGCCGCTGCTGGTGGCCTGCTCGAGCGGGCGGGTGAACAGGTCGGGCGTGAGCGTCTCGAAGGCGATGCCGTCGCGCGAGGTCTGCATCGCCGACTGGAACATCTGCACCTGCTGGGGGCCGTTGATGCCCGCGGGTGCGGCCTCGCTGTAGTTGACGCCCTCCCGCTCACCGGCGGCCTCCCGGGCGCCGTTGGCCATCTCCTGCATCGCGTTGATCGTGGAGGTGGCGTACACGAAGGAGAGGTCGGCCTCCTCCGCCGAGCCGCCGCCGGAGGCGGCGTCGCCGCCCGACCCGCACGCCGCGGTCAGGGCCAGGGTCGAGGTGATCGCGAACGCGACGGCCGCGTTGCGCCGCCGCGAGGGCGCGGCTCGGAGCAGGGATCGCATGGGACCTTCTCTTTCGTGAGCGGGTAGGGCGGATCGCGGCGCCGCCGGGTGGCGGGCCGTGGAGGTGCGGAGGGAGGGGCGGCGGGTGTCCCGCGCCGGTCAGAGACCGGCCGCGGCCGCCCGGGACTCGCGGCGGCGCCGGAGGAGGCTGTCCACGCCGACGGCGACGAGGATGACCGCGCCGGTGGCGAACGAGCTCCAGTTCACCGGGATGTCGAAGTAGACGAGGCCGCTGGTGACCACGCTGAGCAGCACCGCCCCGAGCATGGCCCCGACGACGGTGGCGCTCCCCCCGCGCAGCGGGGTGCCGCCGATGACGGCCGCGGCGATGGCGAGCAGCTCGAAGCCACCGCCGATGTTGGGGTCACCGGAGCCGAAGAAGGCCAGGCCGAGCATGCCGGCGAGCCCGGCGAGCGCGCCCATCACCATCAGCGCCTGGATCCGGACCCGGGCCACCGAGATGCCGGAGAAGACCGCCGCGTCCGGGTTCGACCCGATGGAACGGACCCGGTAGCCGAACGGGGTGGTCCGCAGGACGAAGGTCAGCGCGACGGCCAGGACGACGAGGACGAGGACGCTCACCGGGATCCCGAGCAGCCGGCCGCCGAAGATCTCGAAGAATGCGTGGTCGATCGGCAGCCCCACGACCTGCTGGCCCTCGCTGAGCGCCAGCGCGAGGCCGCGGAACATCGACAGCGTGGCCAGCGTCGCGACGATGGCAGGGATCCTGAAGACCTGCACGATCGCCGCGTTCACCAGTCCGAGCAGCGCGCCGAGCAGGACGCCGGCCACGGCGGCGAGCCACGGGTTCACGCCGTCGCGCATGAGCATCGCCGAGCAGATCAGCGAGAGCCCGAAGATGGCGCCGATCGACAGGTCGATCTCCCGCATGGCCAGCAGGAACGCGACCCCGGCCGCGAGCACGGCGACGTAGACCGACTGCTGCAGCATGTCGCGCAGCTGGCGGGGGTCGAGGAAGTCGGGGTGGATGGCGCCGATCACCGCGATCAGGGCGACCGTCGCGATGAGCACGCTCATCGACTCCACCGCGAAGGCCCGGCGGGCCAGGCCACGAGGGCCGCGCGGGGTGGCGTCCGGCGTGCCGGCCCCGACGTCCTGGGCCGGCGCGTCTGTGGTGCTGCTCGTCACCTGGGTGCTCCTGGGAGATCGCGCGACCGAGCCGTCGGACCGCGTCGTCGGGGTGCTGCTCGTCCTGCGGGCCGGTGCTGTCCACGGGTGGTGCACCGGCTCCGGCTCCGCCCGGACCGGGCCCCGAGGGGTTCAGCGGGACGCGGTCTCGCGGAGCGGGGGGAACCGTATGAGCGCAGTCACAGGGCCGACAAGCGGCTGTTCGATCCAGCAGAACGCGAATTCGCTGGTTCGAACGCCGATCAGGAGGCGGGGCGGTGCCCGAGCCGGCGGGAGACCTCGGCGGCGGTCCGGCGGAGCGGTGGTTCCAGGCGCCCGGCGAGAGCCTCCGCCGAGGACGACGCCACGCTCAGGTGCACCGCGACGTTGATGGCGGCCACGACCGCCCCCGTGCGGTCCCGCACCGGGGCGGCGAACGAGCGCAGCCCCGGCGCGAGCTCCTCGTTGTTCACGGCCACCCCCGACAACCGCACCTTGGCCAGGGCGGCCACCAGCTGCTCCCGGTTCGTCACGGTGTTCGGTCCGCGGCGCGCCATGTCGGTCCGGTCGAGGATCTCGCGCAGCGTCGCCGGGTCCTTGTACGCGAGCATCGCCTTGCCCAGGGCCGTGCAGTACGCAGGCAGCCGGGACCCGATGTGCAGGTTGAGGTCCATGGCCAGCGGCGTGCGGCGGCGCCCGCTGCGCCGGCGGTCGACGTACACGACGTCCGGCCCGTCGCAGAGCGCCATGCTGACCGTGTAGCCCGTCTCGTCGGCCAGCGCCTGCAGCGAGGGCGCGGCCACCCGGGTCAGCTCCATCGAGTCGATCGCCGCGAAGCCGAGGTCCACCACCCGGGGGCCGAGGTGGTACTTCTTCGTGTCCGGGTCCTGCTGGACGAAGTCGAGCGCGACCAGCGTCGCGACGTACCGGTGGGTGGTGCTCTTGGTGAGCCCCACGGCCCGGGCCAGGTCGGCGATGCCGAGGACCGGGCGGGTGCCGCTGAACGCCGACAGGATGCTCAGCCCGCGTTCCAGGGAGACCGAGAGGTCGGCCTTGGTGCCAGGGGTGGACGACGGGCTGGTCATCGGTTCAGGGTACGGACGGATCGTTCCGTCCACCCGAACGGTAGGTTGACCGGGTCGCGCGAGCCCATCAGGGTTCGCGACGGCGCTGCGCGGACACGGTCGACTAGCGTCGGGTTCCGCGGTGATCGCGGGTGGCGCGGGCAAGGAGACGGGTTCGATGGATCGCTCGGAGCGCGCCGGGGACGCCTGGCAGAAGGGCGACGTCACCCACTTCATCGGCGGTGCGTGGGTCGAGGCGGAATCCGGCCGGTGGTACCCCAACCACTCGCCGTGGTCGGGCGAGGTGCTCGGGAACGTCGCAGCCGGGGACGGCGAGGACACCCGTCGCGCGATCGAGGCCGCGCACGAGGCCTTCCCGGGCTGGGCGGCCGTGGTGCCGGCGCAGCGGCAGCGGGTCTTCCTGCATGCCGCCGAGGTCGTCGAGCGGCGGCGCGACGAGATCCTGCTCGCCCTGGCGCTGGAGACGGGGTGCGGCATCCACTTCGGTCGGGTGCAGGTGGAGTTCGCCGCAGCGCTGCTTCGCCAGGCCGCGGCGCTGGCCTACCAGCCCTCCGGCGAACTGCTGCCCTCGGACGTGCCCGGCACGCGCGCGATGGCGATCCGCCGCCCCGTCGGCGTGGTCGCCGCCATCGCGCCGTGGAACTCCTCGCTCGTGCTCGCCGGCCGGGCCGTCATCGGGCCCCTCGCGCTCGGCAACACCGTCGTCCTCAAGCCCTCGGAGGAGTCGCCGTACACCGGCGGTGCGCTCTGGGCGGAGATCCTGCAGGAAGCCGGCCTGCCCGACGGCGCCTTCAACGTGGTCACCCACGCGCCCGGTGAGGCCGGCGCCATCGGCGACGCGCTGCTCGCCAGCCGGCACGTCCGGCGGCTGAACTTCACCGGTTCCACGCCCACCGGGCGCCGCCTCGCGGAGAAGGCGGGCACGCACCTCAAGCGGACCGTCCTGCAGCTCAGCGGGCAGAACCCGCTCCTCGTGCTCGCCGACGCCGACGTCGACTACGCCGTGGACGCCGCGACCTACGGCGCCTTCGTCCACCAGGGGCAGGTCTGCATGTGCGCCCGGCGGATCTACGTCGAGCGGCCGCTGGCCGACCGGTTCGCGGAGGCCTTCGCCGCGAAGGTCGCCGGGCTGCCCACCGGCGACCCCCGGGACCCCGCAACCGTGGTCGGTCCGGTGATCAACGAGTGGGCGCTGGCCCTGCTGCAGCGCCGGGTCGACGAGGCGGTCGCGATGGGCGCCCGTGTGCTCGCCGGGGGCACTCCCGCTCCCCCGTGCTACCCGGCGACCGTGCTGACCGACGTGCCCGACGACGCCGAGATCGCCCTGGGCGAGACGTTCGGCCCCGTGGTGCTGCTCGAGGCGGTGGACTCCGCCGAGGAGGCGGTGACCCGGGCGAACCGCACCGACCTGGGGCTGGCCGCCTCGATCATCACCGGCGACACCTACCGGGGCCTCTCGCTGGCCACGCGGCTGGATGCCGGGATCGTGCACGTGAACGACCAGCCCGTGAACGACGAGCCGCACATGCCCTTCGGCGGTGTCAAGGACAGCGGCTGGGGCCGGTTCGGGCTCGGTTACGCCGCCGAGGAGTTCTCCGACCTGCAGTGGGTCACCGCCCGCGACCAGGACCGCACGTTCCCGTTCTGACCCCGGCTCACCGTGCCGCGCCGCCACCTGACGGTGGCCGGGGCGCCGGACCCCGGAGCGCCTCGTACGCGGCGCCCACCTGCAGGACCACGGCGTCCGCGCCGGCCGGACCCACCAGTTGCAGGCCGACGGGGAGCCCGCCGGACAGGCCGCACGGCACCGACAGGGCGGGCAGGCCGGCGGCGTTGAACACCGAGGTGAAGCCGGTGAGCATCTCCTCGACGTGCAGGTCCACCCCGGCGACCTCCACCCGGCCGGTCCCGATCGGTGGCGCGACCGCCGGCGTGGTCGGGGTGACCAGCAGGTCCACCTCGCCGAGGGCCGCTGCCAGCGCCCCCACCCCCCGGGCGATCACGCGCTCTGCCCCGTCCCGCTCGGCGTGCGTGGGCGCGGGCCGGCCGAGGTTCTCCGCCAGGTCCGCGCCGTACTCGTCGCGCCGGGCCGGGAAGGTGTGCCGGTGCACCTCCTGCGCCTCTGCCCGGACCCGCAGGAAGACCGCCCCGACCAACGGCCGCAGGTCGCCGACGTCCACCGGCCGGACGTGCGCCCCAGCACCGGTGAGCAGATCCAGCGCCGCCTGCACGGCCGCGGCGACCCCGGGCTCGACCAGGTCGGAGAAGTAGGCCGTCGGGACGCCGAGCGTCACCCCGCTCAGACCCTCCGGCCGCTCCGGCCGGAGCGCCGCCTCGCCCACCGTGGCGCCGGTCATCGCGTCGAGCAGCAACGCCGCATCCCGGACCGACCGGGTGATCGGGCCGACGTGGTCGAGGCTCGGCGCCAGCGGCAGGACGCCGTCGAGGCTCACCGCACCGCGGGTCGGCTTGAAGCCCACGCAGCCGCACATCGCCGAGGGGATCCGCACGCTGCCGCAGGTGTCGGTGCCGACCGCGCCGGGGGCCAGCCCACCGGCCACCGCGGCGGCCGACCCACCGGAGGACCCGCCGGGGATGCGGTCCCGGCGCCACGGGTTGCGGGTGGGCCCGTAGTGCGGGTTGTCCGTCGTCCCGCCGTAGGCGTACTCGTGCGTGCTGGTCTTCCCCAGCAGGACGGTGCCGGCGCGCCGGAGCTGCTCGGCGACGCGGGCGTCCCGCTCCGGTACGTGGCCGGCGAGGATGCGCGATCCCGCCGTGGTCAGGATCCCGGCCGTCTCGACGACGTCCTTGATCGCGACCGGCACGCCGTGCAGCGGCCCACGGCGTCGCCCGCCGCGCAGTTCCTCCTCCGCCCGGGCGGCGTCCGCGCGGGCCCGGTCCGCGGTGACGGTGACGAACGCGTTGAGCCCCGGGTCGGCGGCGATGGCGGCGAGGTAGGCCTCGGTGAGCTCGACCGGGGAAAGCACCCCGGCGGCGAGCGCCTCCCCGGCCTCGGCCATCGACCAGTCGACGGGGTCGGATCCGGCGGGACCGGGCATGCGCAGCTCCTGCTCTGTCGGGGGGCGGTCGCGGGCCGGCGCCCGTCCGGCATCAGGGCCGTGCGGTGCGCTCCGTCCGGTACTGCGTCGGCGTGCAGCCGTAGGCGGCTCGGAAGAGCCGGGTGAAGTGCGCCTGCGAGCCGAACCCCCAGCGGCTGGCGACGTCGCCGATGCGGTCGTCGTGCGCCCCGGGGCGGCTCAGGTGGCGGCGGGCCGCCTCCAGCCGCCGGTGCTGGATGAGCTGCGTGACCGTGGTGTCCTCGACGGCGAGGGCGCGGTTGAGGTGCCGCGCCGTCACCCCGAGGGCCCGGGCGACGGAGTCCGCGCACAGGCCGGGGTCCTGCAGGTGCTCGTCGGCGTGGGCCCGGGCGGCGCGGACGCGTGCTGCGTCCACCGGCGTGCCGCGTCCGGTGAGCATCACCTCGATGAGGTCCAGGGCCTGGTCACCGACGGACCCGGGCGCCGCCGCGGGGGCCGACACGGCGCCGAGCAGCAGTTCCCGGAGCGCCCGCGCGGTCGCCGACGACGCGCCCGCTCCCGTCCCGGCGACCGGCTGCGGCGTCGCGACGGCGAGCCCGGGGCGCCGCTCCGCCAGCACCTCGTGCGGCACGTCCACGAGCAGTTGCCGCATGTCCCGGCCGAACCCGAACAGGTACGGCTGGTCGGTGCGGTAGACGACGACGTCGCCGGCGCCGACGACCAGGCAGCCGCCCGAGTGGTAGAAGAACCCCTCCCCCTCGAGCAGCAGGCTGACGAAGAGCGCGTCCTTCGGCCGCGACCGGACCAGCGCCGGGGCCCGCTCGATGACGTGCGGGTTGCCCGCGATGTCCGCCACCCGCAGCGGCCCGAGCGCGACGTTCACCTGGCGGGCGAGCAGGCCCTCGGCCGCGTACGTGCGGCAGGTGAGCCCGACGAGGGCCTCGGCGTTGTGGTGCTCCCAGAACGCGAGGCGCTCACCCTCGTCGATGCCGGCCGTGGACACCGAGGACAGCACGGTGGCTGCGGGCACGGGACCTCCGGTGGTGCGCCGGTGTGGGCCCGCACACGGTACCCGCGCCGTCCCGGCGGCCGGCCGGGTCAGCGGATGAGCGTCTCCACGTAGTCGGCACCGATGCCCACCCGGTCGTAGTGCTCGCGGCACAGCGCCAGGTAGTCGTGGACGTCGAAGTGGCCGGCGCTGCCGCCGTCCTCGTCCAGCCAGATCAGCGGGCCCTTGACGACGAAGAAGGCGCGCATCGGCTGGTCGGACTCGTAGGCCACGAGGGTGTGCCCCTCACCGGGGGTCTCGTAGACGAAGGAGCCCTCGGTCGCCGTCCACGGCTGCTCGAGGTACCCCCACTTCCCGCTGATGGTGTAGGCGAAGACTTCGTGCGGGTGGTAGTGCCGGTTGACCAGCCCGGCGGTCTTGGCCCACAGGATGTCCGCCCAGCGGTTGTCGCGCGGGGAGATCCACAGCGGGCGGGAGACCACCGTCGGGCTCAACGGCACGTAGAAGCGGTCGTCGTCGACGGGCGCGAACTGGTGGAACACCTCCGGCTGCGCATCGGGCTTCATCGAGTTCACGATCGGCTTGAGGTCGCGCCAGAACTCGCCACCGGGTGCTTCGGGCATGGATTCCTCCTCGACTGGGTCAGGGCCTGCGCCCTGGTGCCGAGTGAAGACGACCCGCGGCGCCCGGTCTTCCACGTGCCGGACACGTCGTTTGCCTGATCAGGACATGCCCGAGCAGCCGCCGGCGGTGTCCCCTACCCGGGCATCCCGACGCGGGGAATGCCGCCCTGAGGGCCATCGCTGCCCGATCCCGGATGCGCCGGTGCCCGGCTCCAGGGGCTGGAACCGGGCACCGGCGGCGAGGCGGGCGGCAGCGGGCTCAGCAGCCGGGGAGCCGTGCCGCGAGGTAGGACTCGACCTGGTCCAGGGCCACGCGCTCCTGGCTCATCGAGTCGCGCTCGCGGACGGTCACCGCCTGGTCCTCGAGGGTGTCGAAGTCGACGGTGAGGCAGAACGGGGTCCCGACCTCGTCCTGGCGCCGGTAGCGGCGGCCGATGGCACCGGCGTCGTCGAAGTCGACGTTCCAGTTCCGCCGCAGCGCGGCGGCCAGGTCGCGGGCCTTGGGCGAGAGGTCGGCGTTGCGCGACAGCGGCAGGACGGCGGCCTTCACCGGCGCCAGCCGCGGGTCGAGCTTCAGCACGGTGCGGGTGTCGACGCCGCCCTTGGCGTTGGGCGCCTCGTCCTCGGTGTAGGCCTCGACGAGGAAGGCCATGAGGGAGCGGGTGAGCCCGGCCGCCGGCTCGATGACGTACGGCGTCCAGCGGGAGTTGCTGGCCTGGTCGAAGTAGGACAGGTCGGTGCCCGAGTGCTGGGTGTGCGTGGACAGGTCGAAGTCGGTGCGGTTCGCGATGCCCTCCAGCTCACCCCACTCCGAGCCCTGGAAGCCGAAGCGGTACTCGATGTCGACGGTGCGCTTCGAGTAGTGCGACAGCTTCTCCTTGGCGTGCTCGTAGTGCCGCAGGTTCTCCGGGTCGATGCCCAGGTCGGTGTACCAGCGGGTGCGCTCGTCGATCCAGTACTGGTGCCACTCCTCGTCGGTGCCGGGCTCGACGAAGAACTCCATCTCCATCTGCTCGAACTCGCGGGTGCGGAAGATGAAGTTGCCCGGGGTGATCTCGTTGCGGAAGGATTTGCCGATCTGGCCGATGCCGAACGGCGGCTTCTTGCGCGCGGCCCCCATGACGTTGGCGAAGTTGACGAAGATGCCCTGCGCGGTCTCCGGGCGCAGGTAGTGCAGCCCCGACTCGTCCTCGACCGGGCCGAGGTGGGTCTTGAGCATCATGTTGAAGTCGCGCGGCTCGGTCCACGCGCCCTTGGTGCCGCAGTTCGGGCAGGCGATGTCGGCCAGGCCGTTCTCGGGGGCGCGCCCCTTCCGCGACTCGAACTCCTCCTCCAGGTGGTCCGCGCGGAACCGCTTGTGGCAGCTCTGGCACTCGGTGAGCGGGTCGGTGAAGACGCCGACGTGGCCCGACGCGACCCAGGTCTGGCGCGGGAGGATCACCGAGGAGTCCAGGCCCACGATGTCGTCCCGGCTCTGGACGACGGTGCGCCACCACTGGCGCTTGATGTTCTCCTTGAGCTCGACGCCGAGCGGGCCGTAGTCCCAGGCGGAGCGCGTACCGCCGTAGATCTCCCCGGACGGGAAGACGAAGCCCCGTCGCTTGCAGAGGTTGACGACCTTGTCGAGGCGGGCGGCGTCGTGCTTGGCGGTGCTCACGGGGAGGGGGCTCCATCCGGCTGGCGGTCGGCGGTTGACCTGCCCACGGTAGTTGGCCGGGAGTGCGGCGCCCTCAGTCGGTGGCCGCGGCCGGCTGCCCGGCCGCCTCCGGGAAGAACAGCAGTGCGAGGGAGGCCCGGATCTCGGCGTGCCGCACGAGGAAGGCCCGCTCGTCCAGCCGTTTGCGCCGCAGCCACGCGGTGACCTCGTCGTTGCACTTGCTGGCGTTGCAGGGGCCGCAGGCCGGGACGACGTTGCCGAACGTGTACCGCCCACCGCGGGAGATCGGGAGCACGCAGTCGCGCTGCAGGGGCCGGCCGATGGCCCCGCAGTACGCGCACCCGCCCCACGCGTGCTCCAGCGCGGCCCACTGCGGGGCGCTCAGGTCGTGCTCGACGGCGTCCATGCGGCGCTTGCGCCGGCGGGCGTACCGGGCGGTGCGGGTGCGGCTGACCACGGCCCGACCGTAGGTGCTGACCGTCACTCGGTCAGGTAGGCGCCCGGCTCGTCGAGGGCGTGCACCCACACCGGCGCACCGGCGATCTTCACCTCGGCCGCCGAGAGCCCCCGCCGGTAGGCACCCACGCCGTCCCACCGGGTCACCAGCGCCCACAGGGTCGGGTCGTCGGCGGCCCGGCCCAGCTCGCCGCCGCGGAAGCCGGGCCGGGCGCCCAGCGCCGCCAGCAAGCCGGCCACCGCTTCGGCGAGCGCTCCTGCCTCGTCCGCCGTCACCCGCAGCCGCGTCACCGCGAACACCCGCGCTCCCCCCGTCCGGCCCGCGCCGGCGTGCTCGTCACCGTCCCGTCCCGGGCGGCGTCCTCCCCGGTCAGCGGAAGTCGCAGACCGTCCCATCGGCGCCGACGTGCACCAGCAGCAGGAACGGCTCGCCGTCGTCGAGCTCCAGGGTGAAGGAGGCCACGTCGGTCGCGGACTCCGCCTGGTGCTCGACCCCGTCGAAGGTCCCGCTGGTGAAACCCTGCCCGCCGAGGGTGCCGGTGTAGAAGTAGTCGCCCAGCACCTGCGCCGGGTCCTCGCCGGCCGCCGCGGCGACGGCCGCCTCCTGCACCTCGGCGCAGGAGAGGTCGTAGGCGGTCTGGAAGTCGCCCTGCCCCACCGCCTCCACCCAGGCCAGCGCGACCTCGCCCGAGCCTGGGTAGAGCCCCTCGTCCGCGGGGACGGACCCGCCCATCCGGGCGCCGCCGGGCAGCTGTCCGGTCCCGCCGACGGGCGACGTCGACGACCGGGCCGGCTGCTCCTGCTGCCCGGCGGTCAGGACGGCGCCCTGCTCGGCGCCCCGCTGATCGCCGGCATCCCCGTCCAGCAGGAACAGCAGCAGGGTGCCCAGGCCGGCGATCAGCAGCACGGCGGCACCGATCAGCCACGGGAGCAGGGTCCGCTTCCGCGGGCGCCGAGCGGGTTCCCCCGGTCCACCGCCGTACCCGGGTGGGCCGTACGGCGGCGGCCCGGCCGGGGGGTGCTGGCCGTACCCGCCCGGCTGCCCCGGGGGCGGACCGACCGGAGCGGCCGGGAACGGCGCGTCCGGCGGGGCCCAGCCACGGGCGTTCCCGGCCGGTCCCTGCTGCCCGTCCGGATCCGGCGGGCCGGCGCGGTGGCTCCCGGAAGGTGGCTGCGTCATGGCGGTCGCTCTTCTGCTCGGTACCTCGTCCGGCCTGTTCGATCCGGTCGAGCGGAAACGTTACGTCCGGGGCGAGTCAGGCGGAACCGAACCGGCGCTGCCGCGAGGCGAACTCCTCGCAGGCCGCCCACAGGTGCCGCCGGTCGAAGTCGGGCCAGAGCGTGTCCAGGAAGACGAACTCGGCGTAGGCGGACTGCCACAGCAGGAAGTTGCTGGTCCGGTTCTCCCCCGAGCTGCGCACGAAGAGGTCGACGTCCTCCATGTCGGGCTCGTCCAGGAAGCGGGCGACCGTGGACTCGTCGACCTTGTCCGGGTCCAGCCGACCGGCGGCGACCTCGCGGGCGATCGCGGCCGCGGCGTCGGCGATCTCCGCCCGTCCGCCGTAGTTCACGCACATGGTGAGGGTGAGGACGTCGTTGTCGCGGGTGAGCTCCTCGGCGATCTCGAGCTCCTTGATGACGCTGCGCCACAGCCGCGGCCGGCGCCCGGCCCAGCGGACCCGGACCCCGAGCTCGTGCATCTCGTCGCGGCGCCGGCGGATCACGTCGCGGTTGAAGCCCATGAGGAAGCGCACCTCCTCGGGGCTGCGCCGCCAGTTCTCGGTGGAGAAGGCGTACGCGCTGATCGCCTTGACGCCCAGCTCGATGGCGCCCTCGACGCAGTCGAAGAGCGAGGACTCCCCCGCCTCGTGCCCGGCGGTGCGGGGCAGGCCGCGAGAAGAGGCCCAGCGGCCGTTGCCGTCCATGACCAGCGCGATGTGCCGGGGGACCTTGTCCGGGGGCAGCTGCGGCGGACGGGCACCGGACGGGTGCGGGTTCGGGGCCTTGACCTCACGCCTCATGCAGCAGGCTCATCTCCCGGCGGGGCGCCGACTCGGTGCGGTCCACCAGCGGCAGCGAGCGCAGCCCGCGCTCCAGGTGCCACTGCAGCAGCGCGGCCACCAGGCCGCTGCCCTCCCGCCGGTTGGTGCCCTGGCTCGCCTCGGCCCGGGGCCAGTCGCCGGTCAGCAGCGCGTCGAGCAGCTCGATGGTGACCGGGTTCGGCATGGCCGAGCCGGCCGGGCGGCAGGCCGGGCAGACGGTGCCGCCGGCGGGCACGGAGAAGTGCCGGTGCGGGCCGGCCTCGCCGCAGCGGGCGCAGTCGGCGAGCGCGGGCTCCCAGCCGGCCACCGACATCGCCCGCAGCAGGAAGGCGTCGAGCACCAGCGGCGCGGGGTGGGCCCGCTCCCCCAGCGCCCGCAGGGCACCGACCACGAGGAGGAACAGCCGCAGCGAGGGCTCCTTCTCCTCGGCGGTGAGCCGGTCGGCGGTCTCCAGGACGGCGGTGCCGGCGGTGTAGGCCGGGTAGTCGGCGACGATCTCCTGCCCGTAGGCGCGGATCGACTCCACCTGGCTCACGATGTCCAGGTTGCGGCCGGTGTAGAACTGCACGTCGACGTGGGTGAACGGCTCGAGCCGGGCGCCGAACTTGCTCTTGGTCCGGCGCACGCCCTTGGCCACCGCACGCACCTTGCCGTGCCGCCGGGTGAGCACGGTGATGATGCGGTCGGCCTCGCCGAGCTTCTGGGTGCGCAGGACGATGCCCTCGTCCCGGTAGAGCGCCTTGGGGGTGTGTGCGCTCACGTCAGTACCCGAGCCGGTTGAGCTTCTTCGGGTCGTCCTGCCACTCCCCGAGGACGGTGACGTGGAGCTCCAGGTGCACCCGGGCGCCCAGCAGCGCCTCCATGCCGTGGCGCGCCTCGGTGCCGATCGCCTTGATGATCGACCCGCCCCTGCCCAGCAGCATCGGCTTCTGGCTGGGCCGCTCGCAGTGCAGCAGCGCGTGCACCTCGACCAGCTCCTGCCCGGCCTGCTTGGGATCGGGACGGCGGTTCAGCTCCTCGATGGTGACCGCGAGGGAGTGCGGCACCTCCTGGAACACCTTCTCCAGCGCCGCCTCGCGCACCAGCTCGGCCAGCTGCCGCTCGGTGTCCTCGTCGGTGGTCTGCTCCTCCGGGTAGAGCGGCGGCCCCTCCGGCAGCAGGCCCACCAGCAGGTCCTCCAGGAGCTCCACCTGGTCACCCTTCACCGCGCTGACCGGCACCACCTCGGCGGCCTCGACCAGCTGGCTGGCCGCGATCAGCTGCTCGGCCACGTGCTTCCTCGCCGCGGCGTCGGTCTTGGTGACCACGACGACCACGGGCGCCTTCACCTCCTGCAGCTGGCGGGCGATGAAGCGGTCACCGGTGCCGACGGGCTGGTCGGCCGGGACGCAGAGGACGACCACGTCGACGTCGGCCAGCGTGTCGCGCACGACGTCGTTGAGCCGGCGGCCCAGCAGGCTCTTGGGCTTGTGCAGCCCCGGGGTGTCGACCAGCACGACCTGCCCTCCGGGCCGGTGGACGACGCCGCGGATGGCGTGCCGGGTGGTCTGCGGCCGGTTGCTGACGATGCCGACCTTCTCGCCGACCATCGCGTTGGTCAGCGTGGTCTTGCCGGCGTTGGGGCGCCCGACCAGGGCCACGAAGCCGCTGCGGTAGGGCTGGTCAGGGTCGGTCACACCGGTCAGTCTCCCACCGGTGGCCGACAACGCCGCGCCCCGGCGGGCCACGGCACGGCGGGCGCGGTCAGGACCAGGGCCGGCCGATCCGGTCGCGGCGCCCCGCGTCGAGCCGGGCGAGCTCCCGGGCGCCGGACAGCACCTCGCGGGCCAGCCGGCGCCCGGCCTCGGGCCAGGAGGACGCCGGCACCGCACGCCTCCCGGCGGGGCGGGCGAGCGCCCGCAGGACCAGGAGGACCAGCAGCAGGAAGAGCAGCGTCGTCACGGCTCGACGATCCGCTCCCGTGCACGCCGGCGGAAGTGGCAGGGACGACGGTCTGCGCAACGTTCCTGCCACCCGGCTGCTCGCGCTCCCCCGGGGCCGGGCCTCCGCTCCGGCTGGGAGGATCGGTCCTGTGCCAGGACGACAGCGGGACAGGGCGCGGCCACCTCGCGCGGCGGCGGACCGCGCCCGGCGGTCGCACGTCGAGCAGGTGCGCGGGCACCGCTTCATCGCCGGCTGGGGGCCGAAGCGGTCGGCGACCGTCGTCCCCGCACCGCTGAGCTACTGGCAGTACCGGCCCGGGGGCCCGTTCGCGGCCGGCGCCGCCGTGCTCGTCGTCGTCCTGTGGCTGGGGCTGTTCGGCTGGCTCGCCGGCGCGGCGGCCGCCCGCGAGGAGCTGCCGCTGGCGCTCGTCGCGGGTGTCGCGGTGTACGTGCTCAACACCCGGCGGGTCACCGTCTCCGACCACGGGCTGTCGTTCGACGTGGCCGGGAGCCGGACCGACCCGGCCGACGTCGTCCCCTCCGTGCTGGTGCAGGAGGTGCACGCCGGCCCCGCCCCCGCGGACTGGCCGCAGGCGGACAGGCGTGGCGGGTGGTGGCCCGGGCGCACCCGGGTCGCCGTCCGGCACCTGGGCGACGACGGCGAGCAGGCGCTCACCGTGTGGCTGCGCGACCCGGCAGCCTTCGCCGACGCCCTCGGCGTCCCGCTGACCCGCTAAGCGGAGTCGCGCAGGGTGCCGTCGGGGCCGGCCAGGTGCACGGGCGCGCCGGCGGTGAGGTCGCGGACGGCGGCCAGCCCGGCCGGCTCCACGGCCTCGGCCGCGGAGACGACGACGGCGGCCTCCAGCCCCTCCACCCCGCTGGAGACGGCGGCGGCGACGGCGGCCTGGAGCGCGGTGAGGGTCAGCGACGGCAGCGCCACGCTCGCCGCCACGTAGGTGCGGCCGTCGGTGTCGCGCACCGCGGCGCCCTCGGTGGCGCCGGTGCGGGCGCGGGCCGAGCGGGCGAGGGTGACGAGCTTCGCGTCCTCGGGGTGCAGATCAGCCACGGGGCGTCAGCCTTCCACCACGCCGGCGGGCTGCTCCGCGCGGGTGGCCCCCGACGCGTGCGGCCCGTCGGCGCCCTCGTCGCCGTCCTCCGACGGCTCCGGCAGCCGGCACACCAGCATGGTGTCGATCCGGTTGCGCCGCCCGCCGGTGCTCTCGGCGACCAGGCGCAGACCGGCGACCTCGGCCGCCGCGCCCTCGATCGGCACCCGCCCCAGTTCGCGGGCGAGCAGGCCGCCGACGGTCTCGACGTCGTCGTCCTCGGGCAGCTCCACCCCGGGGAAGAGCTGGGCGAGGTCCTGCACGGGGAGCCGGGCGATGACCCGCACCGAGCCGTCCTCGAGCTGCTCGATCTCCGGGCGCTGGAACCTATCGTGCTCGTCGGCGATCTCGCCGACGATCTCCTCGAGGATGTCCTCGATGGTCACCAGGCCGGCGAACCCGCCGTACTCGTCGACCACGATCGCGATGTGGATGCGCTGCGCCTGCATGTCCCGCAGCAGCTCGTCGACCGGCTTGGACTCCGGGACGAACGTCGGCGGGCGCATCAGCTCCTCGACCTTGGGCCCGCCGCGGTCCTGGGCGTTCTGCGAGCGGCGGACCAGGTCCTTGAGGTAGACGACGCCGACGACGTCGTCCACGTTCTCACCGATCACCGGGATCCGGCTGAAACCGCTGCGCAGCGCCAGGGCCAGCGCCTGCCGCACCGTCTTGCCGCGCTCGATCCACACGACGTCGGTGCGCGGGACCATGACCTCGCGGGCGATCGTGTCGCCCAGCTCGAACACCGAGTGGATCATGTTGCGCTCGCCGGACTCGACGACGCCGCGCTCCTCGGCCATGTCGACCAGCTCGCGCAGCTCGACCTCGGAGGAGAAGGGGCCGTCGCGGAAGCCGCGGCCGGGGGTGATCGCGTTGCCGACGAGGATGAGCAGGCTCGCCACCGGTCCGAGCACCCGGCCCAGCAGCCGGATGATCCCCGCCGTGGCCAGCGCCGTGCCGTACGCGTGCTGGCGGCCCAGGGTGCGCGGGCCGACGCCGACCAGCACGTAGCTGACCACGGTCATGACCCCCGCCGCCGCCAGCACCGCCTGCAGGGTGCTGTCCCACAGGTCGAAGAAGAGCAGCGCGACGATCACCGCGGCGACCATCTCGCAGAGGATGCGCAGCAGCAGGAGCAGCGCGACGTGCCGCGCCCGCTCGGCGACGACCTCCTCCAGACCCGCGGCCCGCTTCACGCCGTCGCGGCGCAGCTCCTCCACGCGCGCCTTCGAGACCCGCTGGAGGGCCGCTTCCATCGCGCCGAACAGGCCGGCGAGGGGGATGAGGCAGATGGCGACCACCAGGCTCGTGATCGCGCCGGTAGTCATCGGGGACCGGTCTCCTTGACCACCGGTGCACCGGTCACCGGCTCGCGCGGAGCGGCCCGCCAGGCGTCGATCAGCTTGCCCTGGAGGCCGAACATCTCCTTCTCCTCCGCGGGCTCCATGTGGTCGTAGCCCAGCAGGTGGAGGATGCCGTGGGTGGCCAGCAGCACCAGCTCGTCGTCCATCGAGTGCCCGGCGGCGCGGGCCTGCCGGACGGCGACGGCGGGGCAGAGCACGATGTCGCCGAGCAGGGCGGGCCCGGGCTCGGGGTCGTCGGGCCGGCCGCTGTCGAACTCGTCCATGGGGAAGGCCAGCACGTCGGTCGGGCCCTTCTCGCCCATCCACCGCTCGTGCAGGCTGCTCATGTAGTCGGGGTCGACGCAGAGCACGGACAGCTCGGCCATCGGGTTGATCTTCATCTCGCCGAGCACGAAGCGGCAGACGCCGGCCAGCTCGGCCTCGTCCACCGCGATCTCGGACTCGTTGGACACCTCGACGGGCACGGTGGTCAGCTCCCCTGCCGGCGTGGCCGGGCGGTACGGGCCGGCGCACCGGCGGCCGATCGGGTGGTGGGCGCCTGGCGGGTGGCGTCCCAGCGCTCGTAGGCGTCGACGATGTCGCCGACCAGCCGGTGGCGGACGACGTCCCCGCTGGTCAGGTTGGCGAAGTGCACGTCCTCGATGCCGTCGAGGATCTCGCGGACGATCTTCAGCCCGCTCTGCGCGCCTCCGGGCAGGTCGACCTGCGTGACGTCACCGGTGACCACGATCTTCGAGCCGAAACCGAGCCGGGTGAGGAACATCTTCATCTGCTCGGCCGTGGTGTTCTGCGCCTCGTCAAGAATGACGAACGCGTCGTTGAGGGTGTTGTGGGTGACGAGGAAGTCGTCGGTCACGTACAGCGAGTCCTGCGCGCCCACCTGGATGCACATCGTCTCCATCTCGCCCACCGGCTCGATGCTCTCGATGAAGCGCATCGGCCGACCGCCGCCCGCCGCGTCGTAGGCCTGCCGCTTCCGCTCGAGGCGGAAGGGCTGCACGCCCTCGGGCAGGCGGATGTCGAGCACGTGGGCATCGGTCCTGTAGGGGACGTCCCGGCCCAGCGCCCGCCCGGGCCGGCGGCCTTCGGCCGCCCGGACGCGTGAGTAGACGACGCCGCCCAGAGAGCGGACGAGGAACGTCACGTCGTCGCGCAGCCGCGTCGAGGTGGTGGAGTACTGGACGCGGCAGGTCCGCCCGCGCTGCGAGACGGGGCCGCCGTCGGTGTCGAGGACACCCTGGAGGACCGCGAGCCGGACGTCTTCCGAGTTGTGCAGGTAGACCTCGGGCACGAACTTGGTCGCCGACCGAGATCCGGCGAGGCCGAGCTCGCGGATCGTCTCGGTCACGGGGTTCGCGATCCGCAGCCCGCCGCGCCCACCATCGAGGTGCCGCAGGGTGTAGTCGTACCCGCCCTTGTGGCGGACCTCGATGCGGTCGAGAGCAGCCTCCAGGGCGACGGCGAGCTCAGGATCGGCGGTCGCGAAGGCGGGGGTCGTCGTGGTGGTCAGGCACCCGTCGCCGAGGAGCAGGCCCAGGGCGTACGGATCCAGCGGCACCTCTTCGGGCTCGAGCTGGACCGGCTGCACCACGGGCAGCTCGTACCGGTGCGCGTGCGACCACCGCAGCCGGCCGATCATCTCCTGGGTCTCCAGGGTGCGCGACGTCCCGCGACGTCGGTCGTCCGGTGTCCGCACCGTCCAGAGGTGCTCGCCGCACGCGAGCGTCGAGCCGCCGTCCTGGGTGGTGACGCGGTACACCTGCTTGCGCCCTTGCGGGTACACGCCCAAGACCGGGGTCGGGGTCCCGTCGGAGCCGATCACCAGGTCACCCACCTGCAACGTGCCGATCGGCATGAAGCCGTTGGGAGTGAGCACCTTCGCGTCGTACGGCTGCGCACGGCCCCGCATGTAGGCCAGCGGCGCGACCTCGATGGTGCCCGACTGCATCAATCGCGGAATCGACTCGGGGTCGACCATGTCGTGCAGCGCGTCGTAGAGCGGCCGCAGGTACGGGTCGATCTTCTCCGAGAGGGTGCCGGGCAGGTAGCCCAGCCGCTCCCCCGCCTCGACGGCCGGCCGGGTCAGGATGATGCGGTTGACCTGCTTGGTGGTCAGCGCCTGCACCGCCTTGGCCATGGCCAGGTAGGTCTTGCCGGTACCGGCCGGGCCGATGCCGAAGACGACGGTGTGCTGGTCGATGGCGTCGACGTAGCGCTTCTGGTTCAGCGTCTTGGGCCGGATCGTGCGGCCGCGGCGGCTGATGATGTCCAGGCTCAGCACGTCGGCCGGGCGCTCGGCGCCCCCGGCCTTGAGCATGCCGATGACCCGGCGCACCGAGTCCGGCCGCAGCACCTGGCCGGTGCCCAGCAGGGCGATCAGCTCGTCGAAGACGCGGACGGCGAAGGCGTTGTCGGCCGGCTGCCCGGTGACGGCGATCTCGTTGCCGCGCACGTGGACGTCGGCGTCGAGCTCACCCTCCACGAGCCGGAGCAGCTCGTCGCCCGAGCCGAGGAGGGCGACCATCGAGACCCCGTCGGGCACGGTGATCGTCGCCCGGACGGGGGCGGTGGACGGGGTGGGCGGACCGGCGAGCGTGCCGTCCGCCGCGGCGGCCTGCGCCGAGGCCTCACGCGACGTGGGCGCTCCTGGCACGGGGACGTTCGGGGAGGTGTCGGGCAAGAACCCTCGACCCTGCCTTCCTGCGACGGCGAAGTGCGGGGATCCGCACTGGTGACCCGCTCGACTCTACCCGCGCGGGGCTCCCCGGAACCCGCGTCGCCCGAAGGGGTCAGCGCCCGGTGTAGGTGGCCTTGCCCGGCCCGTCCGCGAGGAAGGAGGCGACGGCGCCGCGGAGGTCGTCGGTGGCGAAGAGCGGCCCGGAGATCTCCGGAACCAGCGCGTCGGCCGCGCGGGCGCCCTCGCGGACGGCGACGGTCGCCAGCCGCTTGGTGGCCGCGTGCGCCACGGTGGGCCCGGCCGCGACCCGGCGCGCGTACTCCCGCGCCGCCTCGGCGAAGCCCTCGTCGGGGAGCACCCGGTTCACCACGTTCCACCGCTCCAGGACGGCGGCCGGGTAGCGCTCGCCGGTGTAGATCAGCTCCTTGGCGCGGGCGGGGCCGGCCCGCTCGGCCAGCCGCTGGGGCCCGCCCATCGAGGGGGTGAGGCCGACGACGATCTCCACGAGGCCGAAGGAGGCCCTCTCGGCGGCCAGCAGGATGTCGCAGGACAGCGCCAGCTCGAAGGCGGCGGTGAGGCAGAGCCCGTGCGCGGCGAAGACGGTGGGCACCGGGAGGTCCTCGAAGGCGTTGGCCACGCGCAGCAGCCGGGCCCACAGCTCGGCGCCGCGCTGGGCCGGCTCCGGCCCCTCGGCGATGTCGCGGAAGTACGTGACGTCCACCCCGCCGGAGACGACCTTGCCGCGCGCCTCGACGAGCACCGCGCGGGCGCGGTCGGCCCTGGCCGGCTCGGTGAGCTGCACCAGCTCGGCGGCCACCGCTTCCATCGCGTCGAACGTCGCGGCGTCGAAGAGGTTCAGCGGCGGGTTGTCCAGCACGACGACGGCGACGTCGCCGTCCCGCTCGATCCGGAGGGGGGCTGCGGCGTCGGTCATGCGCCCACCTTCTCAAGCCGCAGCGCGCCGGGCAGCACGACCCCGTCGATCAGCCGGGCGGCCAGCCGAGGTCGCGGCCGCCGAGCACGTGCAGGTGGAGGTGGTCCACCGACTGGCCGGCCTGCGGCCCGGTGTTGGTGACGACGCGGTAGCCCGGCTCGTTGCCGTCGCCGGCGACGAGGCCCTCGCCGACCGCCACCGCGTGCGCCCCGGACACGACCTCGCCGAGCAGCCCCGGGTCCGCGGCCGCCAGCGCACCGACGTTGCGGTGGTGCTCCTTCGGGATCACCAGCACGTGCGTCGGCGCCTGGGGGTTGATGTCGCGGAAGGCGAGCACCCGGTCGGTCTCGTGGACGACGTCGGCGGGGATCTCACCGGCGACCATGCGGCAGAACAGGCAGTCGGTCACCCTGCCGACCCTAGCCGGAGCCGGCCGTCAGGTGCCGCTCTCGACCCCCAGGTAGGCCTGCACGATGCGCTCGTCGGCGAGCAGGTCGGCCGCCGGGCCGGAGTGCACCACCTCGCCGCTCTGCAGCACGTACCCGTGGTCGGCTGCGCGCAGCGCCCGGCGGGCGTTCTGCTCCACCAGCACCACCGTGGTGCCCGACGCGCGGATCTCCTCGATGACGCGGAACACCTCGTCGACGATCTTGGGCGCCAGCCCCATCGACGGCTCGTCCATGAGCATCACCGTCGGCCCGGCGACCAGGGCGCGGGCGATGGCGAGCATCTGCTGCTCCCCGCCGGAGAGCGCCCCCGCCGGCAGCGCCCGCCGCTCGGCGAGCACCGGGAACCGGTCGTACATCGCGTCGACGCGGCCCGCGCCGCCGGTGCCCGAGTGCCACGCGCCCATCTGGAGGTTCTCCTCGATGGTGAGCGTGGCGAGGATCTGCCGCCCCTCGGGCACCTGCACCAGCCCGCGGCCCACCAGCTTGTGGGCGGGGGTCCGGGTGACGTCCTGGCCCTCGAAGGTGATCCGGCCGCCGGCCGGCCGCAGCATCCCGGAGACGGCGTTGATGACCGAGGACTTCCCCGCGCCGTTCGCCCCGACCAGCGTCACCAGCGAGCCCTGCTCGGCCCGGAAGGAGACGTCCCGCACCGCCTCGACCCGGCCGTAGGTCACCCGCAGGCCCTCCACGGTGAGGATCGGGTCGCTCATGTCGCATCCCTCGAGGTGTCGGGCGTGTCCAGGGTGCCGGCGGCGCCGGGCCGCACGTTCGCGACGGCGTCCGGGGGCGCGTCGCCGGCCCCGGCCGCGGTGGCGCCGGAGCGGGCGTCCCCGGCGAGGGGGCCCTCGTCCGCGTCGTCCTCGGCCGACCCGAGGTAGGCCTCGATGACCGCCGGGTCGGCGGCGACCTGGTCCGGGGCACCGCTGGCGATGACCTCGCCGAAGTTGAGGACGACGACGCGGGTGCAGGTCTGCAGCACCATGCCGACGTTGTGCTCGATGAACAGGATGGTGAGCCCGTCCCGCGCCAGCGACCTGATCAGCTCCGAGAGCCGGGCCGCCTCGACGTGGTTCATCCCCGCGGCCGGCTCGTCCAGGATCAGCAGCGAGGGATCGGAGGCCAGCGCGCGGGCGATCTCGAGCCGGCGCTGGTCGCCGTAGGACAGCGACTCCGCCCGGTTGCCGGCGAGCTCGCTCAGCCCGACGCGCTCCAGGCAGCGGGCCGCCTGCCGCAGCGCCGCCCGCTCGTCCCGCCGCGCGGACGGCAGCCAGATCATCCGCCGCAGGAAGGTGGGCCGGCTGACCAGGTGGGCCCCGACCAGCACGTTCTCCAGCGCAGACAGCCGGTTGAACAGCTTCGAGTGCTGGAACGTGCGGCTCACCCCGGCCGCCGCGATGCGGTGCACCGGCGTGCTGCCGATCGCCGTCCCGAGCACCGTCGCGCTGCCCGAGCTGGGCGGGACCAGGCCGCTGATCATGTTGACCAGCGTGGTCTTGCCGGCGCCGTTGGGGCCGATCAGGCCGACCACCTCGCCGGCGCGGATCTCCAGGTCCACGCCGCGGACGGCGTGCACACCGCCGTACTCCTTGCCCAGGCCCGCGAGCGTGACGACCGGGTCGCCCGCCGCCGGGTGGCGTCGACCGGCGAGGCCGGCGGTGGTGTCGTCGTCACCGGAGGGCATGCGGGTCCGGCGCGGGATCAGGCTCGCGAGCCCTCCGGGCAGGAAGAGGATGACGACCAGCAGGAGCAGGCTGGCGAGGAACGGCCGGATCCAGCCGGCCTCCACGCCGACCGCCCGCTGGATCTCCGGGACGATCGTCTGGAACCCGCTGCCCAGCAGCGGCCCCAGGAACATCGTGGAGCCGCCCACGACCGCGGTGACCAGCCCCTCGACGGCCGCGACGAAGTCGAAGTCGTTGGGCGCGATGAGCCGGACGTAGTAGGCGTAGAGGACGCCGTAGAGCCCGGCGACCGCGCCGGCGGTGATGAACGCGGCGAGCCGGTGGCGCCCCACGTCGATGCCCATCGAGCGGGCGGCCAGCTCGTCCTCGCGGATCGCCTCCAGCGCGCGGCCGTACCGCGAACGGCCCATCCGCCAGAACCAGTAGGCCACCAGCGCGAGCGCGGTCCAGGCCATGCCGACGGTGAGGATCCGGGAGACCCCCAGACCCTGGGCGCCGCCGGTCCACTCCTGGTTGAGCAGCACCACGCGGACCGCCTCGGCGAAGCCGAGGGTCGCGATGGCCAGGAAGACCCCGCGCAGGTGCATGGTCGGCAGGCCGAGGACGACGGCGCCGAGCGCGCCGACCGACATGCCGATCGCCACGGCGATCAGCAGGGCGGGGACGTCGCCGACGTCGGCCCCGCTGGGTGCCAGGTAGGCCCCGGAGAACGCCGCCAGGGAGGCGAAGCCGGCCTGGCCGAGGCTGAGCTGCCCGGCGATCAGGACGGCGTAGAAGGAGTAGGCGAAGATCGCGCCCAGCGCGATGAAGGTGAGCGTGGTGGCGTACTGGTCCAGCATCAGACCTCCCGGACCTTCCGCGCGCCGAGCAGCCCCTGCGGGCGCAGCAGCAGGATCACGAACAGCAGGCCGAAGGCGATGACGTTCACCCACGACGAGCCGATGTACTGGACGGCGAACACCTCGGCCAGGCCCAGCAGCAGCCCGCCGATGAGCGCACCGGGCAGCGATCCCATGCCGCCGACGATGATGACCGCCAGGCCCTTGAGCTCGATCGCCGCGCCCATGCCCAGCTGGGCGGTGTTCACGTTGATCGCGAACAGCACGCCGGCGACCGCGCCGAGCGCCGAGGAGATCGCGAAGGTGACCGCGGTGACCCGGTCGACGTTCACGCCGAGCACCCGCGCCGCGGTCGGGTTCTCCGCGACCGCGCGCATCCCCCGGCCCAGCCGTGTCCGGGTGACCATGTAGGTCAGACCCACCATCAGGGCGAGGGAGACCACCAGGATGACCACCTGCACGAGGGTCACCTGGGCGCCGA
Organism: Blastococcus carthaginiensis; assembly: GCF_030731085.1. Lineage (NCBI taxonomy): Bacteria > Bacillati > Actinomycetota > Actinomycetes > Geodermatophilales > Geodermatophilaceae > Blastococcus > Blastococcus carthaginiensis. The sequence goes on from NZ_JASNFN010000014.1 coordinate 86,807, forward strand.
ACACCTCGAACCGGGTGTCGGGGAAGGAGCCCGGCGGGAAGCGGCGGGTGTCCGGGCCGTAGCGCCACTGCAGCAGCGCGATGAGCATGCCCGCGAGCGCGATCGAGGAGATCAGCCCGGCGAAGTGGGCGTCGGCCCGGTTCTTGAGCGGCCGGAACGCCACCCGCTCGATGACCAGGCCGACGACGGCGCCGAAGACGAACACGATCGGCAGCGCGGCCCAGAGGGACAGCCCGCCCCGCTCGACGAGCTCGATGCCGACGAAGGCGGAGGCGGCGAAGACCGCGGGGTGCGCGAGGTTCAGCCGGTCGAGGATGCCGAAGACCAGCGTGAACCCGATGGCGAACAACGCGTAGATCGAGCCGATGAAGATGCCGTTGAGGAGCTGCTGCACAGCGTTGCCTGTTCTCGTCGTGGGTGCCCGGGCACGGTAGCCGACGCACGGCCGGGGGGCCGGGGGCCCGGGGCCGGGCCCCCCCGGGGGGGGGGGGGCCCGGGCCCCCCCCCCCGCCCCCCCGGCGGGGTCGCAGCGCGGCGCCGGCCGGTCAGCCAGCCCCGCGGAGCGGGTCACTCCAGGACGGTGAACTCGCCGTTCTCGACGACCTGGACGACGGCCGGGTGGTCGGCGTCGCGGTTCTCGTCGATGGAGAACTCGCCGAGGACGGTGGGCACGTCCTCGATCTGCCCCAGCGCCTCCTGGATGCTGTCCCGCTCGGCCGAGCAGTTGGCGCGCACGGCCTGGTCGACCAGCTTCAGCCCGGTGTAGGCCTGGGCGGCGAACTGGTCGGGCTGGGCGCCGTACTCGGCCTCGTAGGCCTCGAGGAACGCCTGGTTCTCCGGGTTGTCGGAGGAGGAGTTCCAGGCGGCGCCGACGACGACGCCCTCGGCCGCCTCACCGGCGTCGGCCATCAGCGTCGGGTTGTTGAACCCGTTGCCGCCGATGATCGGCACGTCGATGCCGAGCTCGCGGGCCTGGGTCACCAGCGGCACCGCCGCCTCGATCAGCGCCGAGACCACCAGCGCGTCGGGGTCGCTCTCCTGGGCCTGGGTCAGCAGGGCGCGGAAGTCGGTGTCGGACTTGGAGAAGGTGATCGTCTCGCTGATCTCCACGCCCTCCTCCTCCAGCGCGGCGGCGAACGCCTCGTAGCCGGACTCGGTGAAGGCGTCGTCGTTGCTGTACATGACGACCACGTTCTCGAGCCCGAACTGCTCGGTCGCCTGGGCGATCGTCTGCGGGATCACCGCCTGCTCGGTGAGCGAGTCGCGGAAGATGTAGTCGCCGATCTCGGTGACGCCCGCGGCGGTGTTGGAGATGCCCAGCACCGGGACGCCGGCATCCTGGGCGATCGGGTCGGCCTGGACGGCGGCGTTGGACAGGGTGGGCCCGATGATCAGGCTCACGCCGTCGTTGACGAACTCGTCGAAGAGCGTGATCGCCTGGCGGGGGTCGGTCTGGTCGTCCTCGATCGTGAGGTCGTAGGTGACGCCGCCCTGCTCGGCCAGCTCCGCGGCGGCGAGCTCCAGGCCGCGCTGCTGCGACTCGCCGTAGCTGGCCGCGGCGCCGGTGAGGCTGAGCACCGCGCCGAGGGGCACCTCGCCCTCGATGGTGCAGGACTCCCCGCTGCCCTCGCCGGTGAGCGCGCCCGAGGCGGCGGAGTCCCCGCCACCGGACTCACCGGAGCCGCAGGAGGCGAGGAGGAGGGCCGCGGCGCCGGCCACGGCGACGGTGTGGAGCTTGGTGCGCATGTCTCTCCCTTGTCGAGCACGACGACCGCGCCGGCCGCGACGAGGCGGCCACGCGTCACTGGCGGACGGGCCGGTCCGAGGCGCCCGGGCGTCGTGGGCCGACCGGAGCCGGTCGGCTGGTTACGGGAGTCACAGTAGGCACCCTGCGCCGCGCCTTCGGCAGGGGCGTGGCAAGCGTGCCCAGAACGTGACCGTCCGGAAATCGGCGGGGTGCGCGTCGACGGCACGGAGCGCCGGGCCGACGACGCCGGGTGCAGGATGGGTCGCCCCTTTCCCCCGCTCCCGGAGGTCCGCCGTGCCCGTCCCCCTCCCCCCGGCGAGGACGTAGTGCGTCCCGCTCGCGCCGCCCGGTCGGGTGGCCTCGTCCCCGGTTCCGACCCCGTCCCCACCTTCTCCCGCCGCACCCTGCTCACCGGCACGGGCGCCCTCCTCGCCGCCGCGCTCACCGGCTGCGGCACCGGCTCCGCCGCCGCACCGGGCGACCCCGGGCCGCTGCGCATCGGCGCGATCCCCGACCAGGACCCCGAGGTCCTGCAGCGGCTCTTCGGCACCGTGGCCGGCTCCCTCGCCGCGGACCTCGACCTCGACGTCGAGTACCGGCCGGTGACCGACTACGCCGCCGCCGTCTCGCTCTTCCGCACCGGCGACCTGGACCTCGTCTGGTTCGGCGGGCTGACCGGAGTCCAGGCCCGGCTGCAGACCCGCGGCGCCGTCCCGATCGCCCAGCGCGACATCGACGAGGAGTTCCACTCGGTCTTCGTCGTCAACACCGCCACCGGGCTCGCGCCGGCCGACGACCTCGCCTCGCTGGCGGACCTCCGGTTCACCTACGGCAGCGAGACCTCCACCTCCGGCCGGCTCATGCCCGCCTACTACCTGCGCGAGGCCGGCGTCGATCCCGAGGGCTTCCCCGGCGGGCCCGGGTTCTCCGGCTCGCACGACGCGACGATCGCCCTCGTCGCCTCCGGCACGTACCAGGCCGGGGTGCTCAACGAGCAGGTGTGGCGGTCCCGGACGGAGAGCGGCGAGGTGGACCCGGCGGTGGTCGCCTACGCCCGCACCCCCGCGTACCACGACTACCACTGGCTGCTCGGCCCCGGCGCCGTCGAGCGCTTCGGCGGCGACCTGGGCGGCCGGCTCACCGGCTGGTTCACCGGGCTGTCCGCCGGCGATCCGGACGACGCGGCGGTGCTCGAGCTCTTCGGCGCGGGCTCCTTCCTCCCGACCGAGGCGGCGAACTACCGGCAGATCGAGGAGATCGGCCGCGACCTGGGGCTGGTCAGCTGAGCGAGGTCGTGCGGCTCACCGGCATCGAGGTCCGCTTCGGCGGCACGCCCGCCCTCGCCGGGGTGGACCTCGCGGTGGCCGCGGGCGAGCGCGTCGCCGTCGTCGGCGCCTCGGGTGCGGGCAAGTCGACGCTGCTCGGGGTGCTCAACGGCGCGGTGCCGCCGACGGCCGGCTCGGTGCGCGTGCTCGGGCAGGACCCGGCGGCCCTGCGCGGGCGGGAGCTGCGCCGGCTGCGGGCACGCACCGGCACGGTGCACCAGCACCTGGAGCTCGCCGGGCAGCTGCGGGTGGTGCACAACGTGAACGCCGGGCGGCTGGGCGCCTGGTCGGCCGCCCGGGCCGCGTGGTCGCTGGTCCACCCCCAGGGCACCGACGACGTGCTGGCCGCGCTGAGCCGCGTGGGGCTCGCCGACCGGGCGTACGAGCGCACCGACCGGCTCTCCGGGGGTCAGCGGCAGCGGGTGGCGCTGGCCCGGCTGCTTGTGCAGCGGCCCGAGCTGGTGCTCGCCGACGAGCCGGCGTCGGCGCTGGACCCGGCGCTGGCCGACCAGGCGCTCGGGCTGCTCGGCGAGCTGGCGGCCGGGCGCGGCGGCGCGCTGCTCGCCTGCCTGCACGACCCCGCCCTGGCGCTGCGGCACTGCGACCGCGTCGTCGGCCTGGCGGCCGGCCGGGTGGTGCTCGACGCCCCCGCCCGCACCCTCACGGTGGCGGCGCTGGAGGGGTTCTACGGGGTGCGCCGGTGACCGCTGTCCTGCAGCCGACGGCACCGCCGGCTCCGCGCCTGCGCCGCGACCGGCGGCGGTGGGCCTGGGGGCTCGGCGGCCTCGCCCTGCTCGGCTGGGCGCTGGCCGGCAGCGGGCTGCTCTCCGGGCCGGTGCTCAACCCGGCCGGCACTGGACAGGTGGGCCGGTTCCTCGCCGCCGCCGTCCGGCCGGAGCTGGGCGCGGAGTTCCTCCGCGTGGTGGCGGGCTCCACGCTGGTGACCGTCGCGTACGCGGTGCTGGGCGCCGGGCTCGCCGTGCTGATCGGGGCGCTGGGTGCGATCCCGGCGTCGCGCACGACCTGGGGGCGGCGGCGCAGCGGCTGGCTGCTCACCCGCGGCGGGCTGGCGCTGCCCCGCGGCCTGCACGAGGCGGTGTGGGGCCTGCTGCTGGTGAACGTGCTCGGCCTGGACCCGTGGGTGGGGGTGCTGGCCATCGCCGTGCCCTACGGCGCGATCACCGCCAAGGTCTTCGCCGACCTGCTCGACGAGGTGCCGCGCGGCGGGTACCGGGCGCTGCTCGCCGCGGGGGCCGGACGCGGGACGGCGACCCTGTACGGCCTGCTCCCCCCGGCCGCCGGCGGGCTGCTCTCCTACTCGTTCTACCGGCTGGAGTGCGCGGTGCGGTCGGCCGTCGTCCTCGGCCTGATCGGCGCCGGCGGGTTGGGTTACCAGCTGGCCCTCTCGTTCACCTCGCTGCGCTGGGAGCAGGTCTGGACGACGGTCTACGCGCTGGCGCTGCTGTGCCTGCTGGCCGACGTCGCCGGCCGGGCCGTGCGCCGCCGCGTCGCCGCGCCGCGGCCCGGGTCGCGACGCGACCCCCTCCTCACCGGCGCCGTGCTCGCGGTCCTGGCGCTGGCCGGCTGGGCGGTCGGGTACCTGGCGCTCTCCCCCGCGGCACTGGTCTCCGCCCGCACCCGCGAGCAGGTCGCCTACGTCGCCTCGGCCGCCTGGCCCCCGGCGACCGACGGCGACCTGCTGGCGGCGGTGTGGTCGGCGTCGGTGGAGACGGTGCGGATGTCGGTGCTGGCGGTGGCGTTCGCGACCGCGGGGGCGGTGGCGCTGGCCGGACTGGCGGCCCGCCCGCGGTTCCCGGCCGGTCCGGGGCGCCGCGCGCTCGGGGTGCTCACCCGCCTCGGCCTGCTGCTGCTGCGCGCCGTCCCGCCGCCGGTGTGGGCGCTGGTGCTGCTTTTCGTGCTCCTCCCCGGCGTGCTGCCCGGGGCGCTGGCCCTCGGCGTCTACACGCTGGGCGTGCTGGGGCGGCTGGTCGGCGAGGCGGTGGAGGAGGCCGACCGGCGCCCCGGGGAGGCGCTGCGGGCGTCGGGGGCGTCACCGGTGGGCGCGGGGCTGTACGGCAGCGTGCCGGCGCTGGCCGGGCCGGTGCTCGCGCTGGCGCTCTACCGCTGGGAGGTGGTCGTGCGGGACACCGTCTTCGTCGGCCTGCTCGGCGCCGGCGGGATCGGCGTGCTGCTGTCGGCGGCGACGTCCTCGTTCGACTGGCCGGCGGTCACCACGGTGCTGATCGCCATCGTGCTGCTGACCGTGGTCGTCGACCTGGTGGGTGCCCGCGCCCGCGCCGCGCTGCGCTGACCCCCGCGGCGCCGTCCTCCCTCACCGCCGGGCGTCCTCCCCCACCGCGCACCACGAGGGAGGACACTCGACGATCAGGGAACCTGATCATCGACGCGGGCGGTCAGCTCCAGCGGGTGCCCGCCGACAGGGCGGCGAGCGCGGCGGCACCCGCCGTGGAGGTCCGCAGCACCTCGGGGCCCAGCCGCACCGGCTCCGCCCCGGCCGCGCGGAAGGCGACGACCTCGCCGTCGGAGAGCCCGCCCTCGGGGCCGACGACGAGCACCACCGTCCCGGACGCCGGCACCGCCAGCCCGGCCAGCGGACGCCGGGCCTGCTCGTGCAGGACGACGGCGAGGTCGGCCTCGGCGAGCATGCCGGCGACCTCGCGCGTGCTCATCGGCGCGGTGACCTCGGGCAGCCGCGGGCGTCGGGACTGCTTGCTCGCCGCCCGGGCAGCGGCCCGCCACTTGGCGACGCCCTTCTCGACCCGGTCGTCGCGCCAGCGGGTCACGCAGCGGGCGGCCTGCCACGGCACGATCCGGTCGACGCCGAGCTCGGTGGCCAGGTCGACCGCCAGCGGACCCCGGTCGCCCTTGGGCAGCGCCTGCACGAGCACGAACTCCGGGTCGGGCGCGGGCACCTCGAAGCGGTCGCGCACGGCGACCCGCAGGCCCTCCGGCCCGGCGGCGACGACCTCGCCCTCCGCGACGGTCCCCGCGCCGTCCCCGACGTGCACCCGCTCGCCGGCCTGCAGCCGCAGCACGTCGACGGCGTGCCGCCCCTCCTGGCCCGCGACGAGCAGCTCCGGGACGTCGGGCAGCTCGTCGAGCAGGAACAGCGGGGCGCCGTCGAGCTCGGGGGCCTCGCTCACCGGGTCAGCGCCCGTGGAACGCGTCGCGGACCCGGGAGAACAGGCCGCCCTGCGCCTCGCGGTCGGCGCCGGGCTGGTCCTCGCCCCGCAGCGCGGCGAGCTCGCGCAGCAGCTTCTCCTGCTCGGCGTCGAGCCGCGTCGGCGTCTGCACCTCGACGTGCACGAGCATGTCCCCGCGCCCGGTGGCCCGCAGCCGCGGCGCACCGTGCGCGCGCAGGGTGAGCACGCTGCCCGACTGGGTGCCCGGGCGGATGTCGAGCTCTTCCTCGCCGTCGAGCGTCTTGAGGTTCAGCGTGGTGCCCAGAGCCGCGGTCGTCATCGGGAGGGTGACCCGGCAGTGCAGGTCCTCGCCGTCGCGGGTGAACACCTCGTGCGGGCGCTCGTGCACCTCCACGTAGAGGTCGCCGGCCGGCCCGCCGCCGGGGCCGACCTCGCCCTGGCCGGTGAGCCGGATCCGCATCCCGTCCTCCACGCCGGCCGGCACCTTGACCGAGAGGGTCCGGCGGGCCCGCACCCGGCCGTCGCCGCCGCACTTCGGGCAGGGCTGCGGGATGACCTGGCCGGTGCCCATGCAGGTCGGGCAGGTGCGGCTGGAGACCACCTGGCCGAGGAAGCCGCGCTGCACGCTCTGCACCTCGCCGCGGCCGGAGCAGGTCCCGCAGGTCGCCGGGTGGGTGCCCGGTGCGGTACCGGCGCCGGTGCAGGCGTCGCAGAGGACGGCGGTGTCGACGGTGATGTCCTTGGTGGTGCCGAAGACGCTCTCGTCGAGCTCCAGCTCCACCGGGATCAGCGCGTCGCGACCGGCCCGGGTGCGGCTGCGCGGCCCGCGGGTCGTCGCGCCGCCGAAGAAGGCGTCCATGATGTCGCCCAGCCCGCCGAACCCGGGCCCGCCGAACCCGCCGGCGCCCCCGGACCCCGCGTCGAACGGGTCACCGCCCAGGTCCACGATCCGGCGCTTCTCCGGGTCGGTCAGCGCCTCGTAGGCGCGGGTGACCTCCTGGAAGCGCTCCTTGGCCTCCGGATCCGGGTTGACGTCGGGGTGCAGGTCCCGGGCCAGCCGCCGGTAGGCGCGCTTGATGTCCTGGTCGGTCGCGCCCTGGGCCAGGCCCAGCACGCCGTAGTAGTCGGTCGCCATCGAAGAGTCTCGTCCTCAGCTCTCGGCCAGCAGGTGGCCGACGTAGCGGGCCACGGCTCGCACCGCGGCCATGTTTCCTGGGTAGTCCATGCGCGTCGGCCCGACGACGCCGAGGCCGCCGAGCGCGCGGTCGCCCGAGCCGTACCCGACGGTGACCAGCGAGGCCCCCGTCAGCGCCACGTGGGCGTTCTCCTCGCCGATGCGCACCAGCACGGTGCCGGCGTCGACCTCGCTCATCAGGCGCAGGACGACGACCTGCTCCTCGAGGGCCTCCAGCAGCGGCCGGAGCGTGCCGGAGAAGTCGGTGCCGCTGCCGCGGGCGAGGTTCGCCGTCCCGCCGATGACCAGCCGGTCCTCGCTGGGCTCGACGAGGGTCTCGACCAGGGTGGCGCTGACGGCGGCGACCAGCCCCCGCAGGTGCGACGGCGCGGTCTCCAGCAGGCCGGGCACCTTGTCGCCGGCCTCGCCGAGCTTCACCCCGGCGAAGGCGGAGTTCAGCAGGGCGCGCAGCTCGGGGACGGCGGCGGCGTCGACGTCGGGCGGGCAGTCGACGACCCGCTGCTCCACCCGACCGGTGTCGGTGATCAGGACCAGCAGCAGCCGGCCGACCGCCACCTGCACCACCTCGAGGTGGCGGACGGCGCTGCGGGACAGCGTCGGGTACTGGACGACGGCCACCTGGCGGGTGAGCTGCGCCAGCAGCCGCACGGTGCGGCCGAGCACGTCGTGCAGGTCGACGGCGCCGTCGAGGAAGCGCTCGATCGCCCGGCGCTCCGCGGACGACAGCGGCTTGACCGCCGAGAGCCGGTCGACGAAGAGCCGGTAGCCCTTGTCGGTGGGCACCCGGCCGGCGCTGGTGTGCGGCTGGGCGATGTAGCCCTGCTCCTCCAGCACCGCCATGTCGTTGCGGATGGTCGCCGGGGAGACCCCGAGGTCGTGCCGCTCGGCGAGAGCCTTGCTGCCCACCGGGTCGTTGGTGGAGACGAAGTCCTGGACGATGGCCCGGAGGACCTCCAGGCGGCGTTCGTCGTGCGCCACGGTGACACCTCCCCGTACCGGTCGACGTGCCGTGCCGCACCCCCGGGTGCGGGGCCGCCGCCGGCCCCGGGACACGCCCGGCCTGGCACTCGCACGGACAGAGTGCCAGGCCAGCATACGTCCGCCCGCGCCCGCCGTCGCGTGGCTCGCTGCCCGCCCGCGCGCGACGACGGCGGCTGCCCGCGGCGGCTAGGGTGGTGGCGGTCGGTGCCCCTGGCCGGGGCGGAGAGCGGAGGTCGGTCCCCTGATCTTCAAAGGCGTGCGGAACGGGCGCCCCTATCCCGACCACGGGCTGTCCACCCGTGATTGGGCGATGATCCCGCCCCGGCAGGTCCGGCTGGACACGCTGACCACCACCAAGCGGGAGCTGGCCCTCGACGCGCTGCTCGCCGACGACTCCACCTTCTACGGCGACCTCTTCCCGCACGCGGTGCAGTGGCAGGGGGAGCTGTACCTGGAGGACGGGCTGCACCGGGCGCTGCGCGCAGCGCTGCAGCAGCGCAACGTCATCCACGTGCGGGTCCTCGACCTCGACGCGCTCACCCCGGTGCAGGCGCCCGAGGGCCCGAGCACCGCCTCCCTGCCCGCGCAGCCCCCGGTCCCCGGCCCGCGCGGCCGCTGACCCGGGCGCCGTCCCGCCCGGGTCGACCCGGCGGATGACGCCGTTCGACCCCTTCGCAGGGTCCCGCCGCGAGCCTACGAGCGGTGGCCGCCCTGCACCTGCGCCACGCCTGGGTGGCGCTGCTGGACGGCGGGGTCGCTGGGCCGCACGATGCGAGCTGTGGACGGACCCCGGCCGGCGTGGCCCCTGCTGCCGGTGGCGGCGCTGCTGGCCGCAATGCCTGCGTTCGCTGCATGCGGGGCCGGCGGCGGTGGGACCGCCCCCCTGTCCTACGTCGCGGAGTTCAGCCTCGGCGGGAACACATCCGAGGCGCGGGAGTTCGTGCTCACGCCGGCCCCCGGTCCACGGGTGCAGGTGCTCCCCGCGCCGTCCCCTGCGCCACGGATCACGCCGGCTCCCGACGTCGATGGGGACGTTCCGTTCGAGCTGTCGTACACGCCTTCCCCCGCGCCGGCACCTGACTCCGGTGGGAGGTCCCCTCTCGAGTCGGCCTTCCAGCCCTCGGTCGCGTGGGTGAACGACGGTCAGTACCTCGGGGTGGTCACCTACGGCAGTTCGAGCTGTCCCACCGGTCCGCTCGGAATCGAGGTGGTCGGCGGCCAGGAGATCGAGATCCGCCTGGGGCAACTGTTCCCCGACCGTGGCGTCTGCTCCGCGGACATGAGCGGGCACGTCACCGTGGTGGAGCTGCCGCCGGGGATCACGCCGACGAAGCCGCTGGTGGCCCGCTTGGGAAACCACGAGGTCACCATCGAGGCCGTGGGTCGCTGACCCGAGCCGCCGGGCTGCAGAGGCGGCGGATCAGCGTCGTCCGTGCGAGCGTGCCAACTGCTCGGTCGGACGGCTCCTGCGAGATGCGGCACCACGCCCGAGACGCGAGAGGCCCACGGTGGTGATCCACATCGAGCCGAGACCGAGGCTGACCCCGGCCACGATCGTGGGCGTCCATGACGGCTCCTGGCGGACGACGTCGCCGGCGGTCGGGGCGGTCCACGTGCAGGAGATCCCCAGTGGCAGCCACGAGGTCTCCGCCTCCGCGTACCAGTTCTCGTAGGGCGGGGTGTAGGGCACTCCGCGGTCGCGGCAGACCTGGCTTCGCCCGTCCCCGATCGACGGCGCCCATGCCGTCGCGAGCGTGCCAACGGCGATCGCGATCGCCAGCACCAGCAGCGCCACGCCGGGGATCACGCGTAGGGACGCCGGCTGCGCGCCCGGTTCCGTCCCGTCGCCGCGGCGCTCCGCCGGCGGTCCGTCCCCCATCGCCACACTGCTGATGATGCCGGGCGGACAGGCTGCCCTACCGCACGAACACGCCGACCCAGCGGGCCCGCCCCGGGTCTGTCGACGGCAGGTCGTCGAGGTCAGCAAGGACCGCGCGGGGTCGAACCGGCGCGCCGTGGGGACCGAAGGGGTCCTCCTACAGCCAGCCCTTCTCCTCCGCGACGCGGGCCGCCTCCACGCGTGTGCGGGCGCCGGTCTTGCCGATCGCCGAGGACAGGTAGTTCCGCACGGTCCCCTCGGACAGGAACAGCCGGCCGGCGATGTCGGCGACGGTCGCCCCGTCCGCGGCGGCGCGCAGCACGTCGGCCTCCCGCGCCGACAGCGGCGTCGCCCCGATCGCCAGCGCCGCCGCGGCGAGGTCGCGGTCGATGACCCGCTCCCCGGCCATGACCGCCCGGATGCCCTGGGCGAGCTCGCTCACGGGGGCGTCCTTCACCAGGAACCCGGCGGCCCCGACCTCCATGGCCCGGCGCAGGAAGCCCGGCCGGCCGAAGGTGGTGAGGATGACGGCGCGGCACGCCGGCAGCGCCGCCGCGAGCTCCCGTGCGGCGGTCAGCCCGTCGGCGCCGGGCATCTCGATGTCGAGCAGCGCGACGTCGGGGCGGTGCTCGGCGGCCGCCGCCGCGACGGCGTCGCCCCGGCCCACCTCGGCCACCACCTCGATGTCGTCCTCGAGCTCCAGCAGCGCACGCAGCGCCCCGCGGACCATCGTCTGGTCCTCGGCGATGAGCACCCGGATCACGGCGCCGCCACCGGCGAGGCCTCGACCGGGCTGCTCAGCGGCACCGACGCGGTGAGCCGGAAGCCGGCGCCCTCGCCCTGCCCGTGGTCCAGCCGGCCGCCCACCGCGGCGACGCGCTCGGCCAGCCCGCACAGCCCGGTACCGGCCGGGGCGTCGCCACCGCGGCCGTCGTCGGCGATGGTCAGCCGGACGTCGTCGTCCCCGGCCCGGAGGGTCACCGTGACCGACCGCGCCCCGCTGTGCCGCAGCACGTTGGTGGTGGCCTCGCGCACGACCCAGCCGAGCACCGCGTCGACCGGGCCGGGCAGCGGCCGTCCCGGCGCCCGGGCCCGCAGCGAGATGCCGGCCGCCGACAGCGCCGAGCGGCCCTCGGCCAGCGCCTGGGCGAGGCTCACCTGGCGGTAGCCGCTGACCGCGTCGCGCACCTCGGCGAGGGCCCGCCGCGCCGCCGCCTCGACGTCGGCCATCTCCTGGCGGGCGCGGGCCGGGTCGCGCTCGGCCAGCCGGCCGGCCAGCTCGCTCTTGAGCGCGATCAGCGACAGGCTGTGCCCGAGCAGGTCGTGCAGGTCGCGGGCGAAGCGCAACCGCTCCTCGGCCACGGCGTTGCGGGCCAGCTCCTCCCGGGCCTCCACCAGCTCGGAGTTCACCGAGATCAGCTGCCGCATCCCGCGGAGCGCGAACGCGGTGAGCACGCACATCACCGGCAGGATGAAGACCTCGCCCAGGACGCCGTGGGCGGCCAGCACCCCGGCGCAGACGCCGGCCGCGCCCACGACCGCCGGCCACACCCACCGCTGGGGCAGACCCACGGAGGCCGCGGCCGAGACGTAGATCATCAGCCCGGCCCACGCGGGGCCCAGCCAGACGGCGAGCCCGACGCCGAGGACGGCGACGACCGCCAGCTGCACGCGCGGCCAGTCGCGGCGCTCGCCGAAGACCTGACCGAAGATGCCGAGGTAGACGACGGTGAAGGCGACCAGGCCCGCAGCCGCCACCACCTGCACGAGCGCCGGCCGGGGCGTGCTGACGAGGTCGGCGACCGGGAAGACCTGGAACAGCAGCCAGGGCACGGCCCAGCCCAGGCGCTGCCAGCGGTTCCGGGGATCCACGAGCGGCACCGTAGCCGGGCTCAGCCCGCGACCGCGTGCAGCGGCCGCCTCCGTGCGACGGACACCGCGATGAGCCCGAAGGCGGCCGTGAACCCGGCCATCGCCAGGACCGCCCCCGCTGCCGGCCACCCCCCGGCGGCCACGCCGCGCCCCAGCTCGGCGTACCAGAACGAGGGCAGCGTGTACGCCAGCCCGCGCATGGCCTCCGGCAGCATCTCCACCGGCCACCACAGCCCGCCCAGCGCGGCCAGCACCACACCCAGGATGCCGATGGCGCCCCCGGCGGCCTTCTCGTCCAGCGACAGCCCGACCAGCAGCCCCAGCGCCACGAACGCCGCCGACCCGGCCCACAGCACCGCCAGCAGCGCCAGCCAGGTGCCGGCGGGCAGCTGCACGCCGTTGACGAACCGGCCGACGAGCGCGACCACCAGCAGGCTGGGCAGGGCCAGCAGCACCCCGACGACGACGTCGACGGCGAAGACCTGCGTCTGCGGCACGGGCGTGACGCGGAGCTGGCGCAGCCAACCGGACGCGCGGTCGAACGAGATGCGGATGGTCGCACCCAGGGACGCGCCGATGGCCCCGTACGCCATCATCGAGACCATGATCGACGCCGAGACCTCCTGACGCTCGGCCGTCCCCGGCATCTGCCCGCCGATGATCTTCGTGAGGAAGATCGTGAACAGCGCCGGTAGCAGCACGGTGAAGAAGACGAACTGCTTGTTGCGCGCCACCCGACGCAGCTGGAAGGCGAAGAGCGGGTTCACCGGATCGCTCCGATCGTGGTCTGCCGGCGGGCGGGGAGGAGGGAGAGGACGGCGTCCTCGAGGGAGGCGCCGCGCACCTCCAGGTCAGGAAGCCCGCCGTCGGCGAGCAGGGTGCGCAGGGTGGCGTCGGCGTCGGTGGTCGCCAGCCGGACGGTGCTCCCCTGCCAGGCCACCGCGGTGACCCCGGGGACGTCGTCGAACCGGCGCCCGGGCGCGGCCGTGAAGGAGACCGTGCGCCCACCGGCACCGGCCTTGATCTCGGCCGCGGTGCCGTCGGCGACGACGCGGCCGCCGGCGACGACCACCACCCGGTCGGCGACCGCGTCGGCCTCGTCGAGGTGGTGGGTGGCGAAGACGACGGTGTGCCCGCGGCCGGCCAGGCCGCGCATCGTCGTCCAGAAGGCCCGGCGCGCCTCGACGTCCATGGCGGAGGTCGGCTCGTCCAGGAGGAGCAGCGGCGGGGCGCCGACGAGGGCCAGGGCCAGCAGGACGCGCTGGCGCTGGCCGCCGGAGAGCGCGTCCACCGGCCGGTCGAGCAGGCCGTCGATGCCGGCGGTGGCCACCAGGTCCGCGAGCGGCCACGTGCCGTCTCCCCCGGCCCGCCCGAAGCTGCGCCGCACCAGGTGCAGCACCTCGCCGACCCGGGTCTCGCTGGGCAGGCCGCCGTGCTGCAGCATCGCGCCGACGCTCCCGGCCCGGACGGCGTCGCGGGGGCTGCGGTCGAGCACGCGCACGTCCCCGGCCGCCGGGTTCAGCAGGCCGAGGACGGCGTTCACCGTCGTCGACTTGCCGGCCCCGTTGGGCCCGAGCAGGGCGACGGTCTGGCCGCGCGGGATGGTGAGGTCCAGGTCGTCGACGGCGACCGCGTCGCCGTAGCGGACGGTGAGCCCGCGGATCTCGAGGGCAGGTGCGGGAGGCATGCGCCGAGCCTGCCCCGCCGGCGGGACGGCGGAGTAGTGCCGGACGTGGGCGGCCGCCTCAGACAACCCGCAGGGGGGGCCCGCGCCCCCCCACAGGGCCCGGCGGGGGGGGCCCCGCCCCCGCGGGCGGGCCGGGGTATTTGGCCGGCACGTCGCCGGCCGCATCTGACATCCGTCAGGTGCGGCCGGCGACCCAGCTCAGGCCGCGGCGGTGCAGGCGACGCAGGTGCGCGCGAACGGGCGCAACTCCAGCCGCTCCTCCGGGATGGCGGCGCCGCACCCGGTGCAGCGGCCGTAGCTGCCCTCGTCGATGCGGGCGAGCGCGGCGTCGATCTCCTCGATGGTGCGCTGCAGGTCGGCGCTGCGGCGCTGGGCGACCGGGTCGGGCACCGAGGTGGCGCACTCGGCGAGCGCCTCCTCGCGCTGCTGGACGGCCTCGGCGCGCTGCTCCTCCAGCAGGCGGCGGAAGCGGTCGGCGGAGGCGGCGGTCGGGCTGTCGAGGCTGGCGGACATGCGGGAGATCTCCTTCGGGCGAACGCGGGAGAACGCGGTCACCGGTCAGTGGCGCGTCGGGGCGGGGGGTCGTGACCCGTCGGGCGGGTCAGGAGCGACGCGGCGGGGCGCGGTCCTGGCTGCGGCGGAGGACGTCGAGGCCGCGGAGGCCGCGGGCGCGGCGGTTCATCGCGAGGGCGAGCCGCGCACCGCCGGGCAGGGCGAACGGTGGGTGCACGGAGGGGTGCGCTGCTGGTGCGGACACCGACGCCCCCCTCCGTGCCACCCGGCCCCGTTGCCGGAACGGGGACCATAACCGACGATCGCGTGCCGCAATCGCCCCCTTTCGGGTGAAGCCGGCTCCGGTCCGGTCCCCGAGGCTCGTCCCGAGCCCGCGAGGGATGAGGAGGACGGGGTCCTCAATCGGTGAGGTCGCGGACCACCGCGTCGGCCAGCAGCCGGCCCCGGTCGGTGAGGACGGCGCGGCCCGCGGCGTGGGCCCCGGGCTCGAGCAGCCCGCCGGCGACGGCCGCGGCGGCCCGGGCCCGCCCGGTGGCGGTGAGCGCGGTCAGCGGCAGCCCGTCCCGCAGTCGCAGCCCGAGCATCACCGCCTCCAGGGCCCGGTCGGCGTCGTCGAGCACCTCGGCGCCCTGCGCCGGGCTCTCGCCGCGGGCCAGCCGGTCGGCGTAGGCCGCGGGGTGCTTGACGTTCCACCAGCGCACGCCACCGACGTGGCTGTGCGCGCCCGGCCCGACCCCCCACCAGTTGGCGTTGGCCCAGTACAGCTCGTTGTGCCGGCAGCGGGCCGCCTCGGAGGTGGCCCAGTTGGACACCTCGTACCACTCGAACCCGGCCCGGCGCAGGGTCGAATCGGCCTGCTCGTAGCGGTCGGCGAGCACGTCGTCGTCGGGCATGGGGAGCTCGCCCCGCGTGACCCGGCGGGCGAGCTTGGTGCCCTCCTCCACGATGAGCGCGTAGGCGCTGACGTGGTCGACCGGGGAGGCGAGGACGGCGTCGAGCGAGGCCGCCCAGTCGGCGTCGGTCTCCCCCGGGGTGCCGTAGATCAGATCGAGGTTGACGTGCTCGAAGCCCGCCGCACGGGCCTCGTGCGCGGCCTCGACGGCGCGGCCGGGGGTGTGCCGCCGGTCCAGGGCGGCGAGCACGTGCGGTGCGGCCGACTGCATGCCGAGGCTCACGCGGGTGAAGCCGCCCGCGCGCAGCCGGGCCAGCGACGCCGGGGACACCGTCTCCGGGTTGGCCTCGGTGGTCACCTCGACGTCGTCGGCGACGTGGAAGAGCTCCCGGACGGCGGCGAGCACCGCGGCGAGGTCGTCCGCGGGCAGCAGGGTGGGCGTGCCCCCGCCGACGAACACGGTGGAGACCGTCGGGAGGTCCGGGCCGAGAGTGCGGGCGGCGCGCTCGAGCTCGGCGATCGAGGTGCCGGCGTACTCGCTGCGGTTGGCGCCGGGCCCGAGCTCCTCGGAGGTGTAGGTATTGAAGTCGCAGTAGCCGCAGCGGGTCGCGCAGAACGGCACGTGCACGTAGAGGCCGAACGGGGTGGTCGCGAGCCCCTCGCGGGCACCGGCGGGGAGCCGGTCGGGGCCGGGCGAGCCGGGCGGCGGGCCGGCGTCGTTCAGCAGCGGCAGGACGGTGTTCATCTGCTCCCAGTGTGCCGCGCCGGCCCGCGGGCGCGGCAGGATGCCGGGCGTGACCTCCGACCGAGTGCTACAGGTGTCCCTCTCGCGCGGCGTCGCCACCCTGACGCTGGACTCCCCCGCCAACCGCAACGCGCTCTCGCGGGCGATGCGCGCCCAGCTTCGCGCGGGGCTGACCGATGCCCTCGCCGACGACGCGGTGCGGGTGGTCGTGCTCGACCACACCGGCCGGGTGTTCTGCTCGGGCATGGACCTGTCCGAGGCCGCCGGCGGTTCCTCGGAGGACCAGGGGGTGCGCGAGTTCCCGGAGCTGCTGGAGCTGCTGTGGTCCGCGCCCAAGCCCGTCGTCGCGGTCGTGCGCGGGCCGGCGCGCGCCGGCGGCGTGGGGCTGCTGGCCGCCTGCGACGTCGTCGTCGCGGCGTCGTCGGCCACCTTCGCCTTTTCCGAGGTGCGGCTGGGCCTGGTGCCGGCGGTGATCTCCGCCGTCGTCCTGCCCCGGATGACGACGCACGTGGCGCACCGGCTGATGCTCAGCGGCGAGGTCTTCGACGCCGCGACCGCCGCCGCCGGCGGGCTGGTCGACCTGGTGGCCGCCGACGACGACCTCGACGCCGCGCTGGCCGGGCAGCTCACCGCCCTGGCCGCGGGCGCACCCGCCGCCCTGGCCGAGACCAAGCGGCTGCTGCGGGCGCGCCAGCCCGCGCTCTCCTTCGAGCCGCTGCTCGACCTCTCGGCGCGGTTCTTCGCCGGCGAGGAGGGCCAGGAGGGCATCGCGGCGTTCCGCGAGAAGCGTCCCGCGCGCTGGGTGCCGGCCGACGACTCGTCCTCCGGGTGAGTCACGCTCTGCCCACCCCGGGTGGGCAGAGCGCTACCGCGCGCGGAACACGGACCAGGGCTCGGCTGGCCCTCCCCCGGACGCTCTGCCTCTGCTCCCCGGGGAACCAGAGGCAGAGCGCTCCGCGAGGTGCTACGGAGACGGCAGGTGTGCTCAGTCCCCGGCGGGGCCGGCCGGCACGCGCAACTCGACCCGCCAGGGGTCGTAGACCTGAGCCGTCTGGGTGGGTTCCATGAAGAAGCCTTCCACCGCGATCGCGTCGCCGGGATTGGTGGAGGCGAGCACGCCACACACCTCGGCGAAGGACGACACCGGCTGCCCGGCCATCCTCGTGATGACGTCCCGGACCAGGATGCCGGCCGCTTCCGCCGGTGAGCCGCTCTCGACCGTGGTGACGACGAGTGCGGGGATGCCCGCCTTCGCGAAGGCCTCCGGGTGGTCCGCGCCGCCTGCCCACATCGCCCCCGCCTCGTCGGGCGTCAGCGTGCTCAGGTCGAACCCGGTGAGACCGACGTCGCCGTAGCTCACTCCCTGCCTCAACTGCTCGATGACGGGGACGGCGTGCTCCGTCGAGATCGCGTAGTACTGCCCCTGGATGATCCGCCCGCCCTGCTCGGTGTTGCCGAGGGAGTTCACTCCCACGACCTCACCGCGGTCGTCGAACAGCGGCCCGCCGCTGTTGCCGGGATTGATGACGGCGTCGTGCTGGATCGCGGCGACGTAGAGCGGGAGGCTGGAGTGCGGCGCCGCGTCCAACCTCGGGACCTGGACGTTCCCGGAGGTCGGGACCGCGGTGCGGTCGCCGGCCTGGGCGGCGTCGAAACTGGCGGGGAAGCCGATCGCCGTGACCTCGTCCTGCGCCTGCAGCAAGGTGGAGTCACCCATGGTGACCTCGGTCAGGTCTCGGGGAACCGTGTTCATCTGGAGGACCGCGAGGTCCTCGCACGGCGAGACCCCCAGCCGCCGGGCCGGGATGCGGTCGCCCCGAGAGGTGACCACGCTGAGCGAGCCGACTCCACCGGTGACGTGCGCGTTGGAGACGACGATGCCTTCCGCGGCATCGATCACGAACCCGCTCCCGCTGCCCTCCGCAGCGAGGACCTGGACGGTCGCGTCCACGTTCTGCGCGAAGATCTCCTTGGGGCTGAGTGCCTCCTCCGTCGCCGGCGCACCTGCTGCCGACCCGACGTCCCCGACAGGCTCCTCCTGGAGCAGGGTCGCGCTCGGGGACGGGGCCGGGCTCGGAGGTGCTACCGGGCTCGGGGGTGCGGTCGTGGTCGTGCTCGGGGGCGGCGGTGGGGTGGCGGCCGGGGTCGACCCCTCGGTGCCGCAGCCGGTCACGACCGCGGCCACCAGCGCCCCGCTCGCGAGCAACGTCATCGATCTCCTGTGCGTCATGGCCTCCCCCTTGCAGCCGTCACCCGGTATGGGCCGGACACCCCCTCGACTGGCCGCGCGCGTGGGTGCGGGTCCATGCGAGGCACGGATGGTAGGTAGGGAGGGCCTGGCCGAGGGGCCTTCGGGCACTCGTCCGCTGGACGGGGACGGCGCCACGCCCTGGTGCCTCCACGTGTGTCACCGCCGCGTTGCAGTCCGCCACCGGACGTGGGGATCCACGGCACAGCGTTCCTCGGTCGGCAGTAAATCTCTGCCCTCCCCGGGTGAGCAGAGATCTACTGCCGACGGAGCTCTGCCTCTGAGTGCCCTGGCACTCAGAGGCAGACTCCGCCCGAGGTGCACCTACCGGAGGCGGCGGGTGTTGTCCGGCAGCCGCTGGGTGACGCCCCGGCCGTCCAGCCACTCCATGAGCGGGACGGCGACCCGGCGGCTGGTGCCCCACGCCTGGCGGGCCTGGCTGAGGGTGAACGGCTGCGGCACCGCGGCGAGCCGCTCCCGGGCCACCGCCTCGATGCCCGGCGCCAGGTACACGCCCTCCCCCACCCGCACCAGCTGCCCGCTCCGCACGGCGGCGGCGAGCTCGCGGCCACCCAGCCCGGCGGCCACCAGGTCCGGGGCCTCCGGGGCCGCGAACGGGTCCGCGGCCAGCCGCGCGCGGACCGCGTCGACCGCCCGCTGCACCTCCGGCGGCAGCTCGGCCGCGCCGTCGACGACCCGCCCCTCCCGCAGCACCAGCGGCTCGCGGACGAGGGCGGGCACCAGCTCCGCGTCGGGCAGCTCCAGCGCCCGACGCACCACCTCGGCCGGCGGCCCGGGCTCCAGCGGCCGCAGGCGCCGGTAGCGCGCGACGACCTCGGGCAGCCGGGCGGCGAGCTCGTCGGCGAGCCCGGCGGCCAGCAGCCACGGCCCGTTCCGCGTCGCCCCGGCGGGCACCGGCCAGCCCATCGCGGCGAAGTCGGCGGCGCGGACGATGCGGCGGCGGGCCAGGGCGGCGGACGCGCCGTCCGACCCGTCCGGCTGGGCGACGAGCTCGGCGGCCCGCTGGCGCGCGGCGCCGCGGCGCCGCAGCTCGGGCGGGTCCACGTCGCGCACGTCGGCACCGAGCACCCGGCGGGCACCGGGGTCGCGCAGCAGCAGCCGGTCGCCGATCCGCAGCGGCAGCGGCGAGGCCAGGCGCAGGCGCACCGCCGCGCCGTCGAGCGGGCGCAGGCGGGCGCCCACGGTCGCGGAGCCGACGTGCACCACCGGGCCGGCCGGCAACCGCTCGTCGGGCACCCCGGTCAGCGTCACGTCGACGACGTCGGTCAGCCGGAACGCCTCGGGCGTGAGCAGCGCGTCGCCCCGGGTCAGCTCCTCGACCGCGACGCCGCGCAGGTTGAGCGCCACGCGCGCGGTGGCCGCGGCCCGCTCGACGGGCTCGCCGAGGGACTGCACGCCCCGCACGGTCACCTCCCGGTCGCCCAGGACGAACCGGTCGCCGGCCGCGACGGCCCCGGCGGCGAGCGTGCCGGTGACGACCGTGCCGGCGCCCCTGATGGTGAAGGCGCGGTCGATCCACAGCCGCACCGGCGCGTCGGGGTCCGGGGCCGGCAGTGCGCCGAGCAGGTGCTCCAGCGCGGCCGTCAGCTCCGGCACGCCCTGCCCGGTGACCGAGCTGACCGGGATCCCGGGCACCTCGCCCATCGACGTCGCGGCGAGCCGCTCGCGCACGTCGGCGAGCACGGGTGCCGGGTCGGCGAGATCGGACTTGGTGACGGCGAGCAGCGCGTGCCGCACCCCCAACGCATCGAGGACGCCGATGTGCTCGGCGGTCTGCGCCGACCAGCCGTCGTCGGCCGCGACGACGACGAGCGCGGCCGGCACCGGGCCGACGCCGGCGAGCATGTTGCCGACGAAGCGCTCGTGGCCGGGGACGTCGACGACCGCGAGCCGGCGTCCCGAGGGCAGCGTGGTCCACGCGAAGCCCAGGTCGATGGTGAGCCCGCGGCGGCGCTCCTCGGCCCATCGGTCGGGCTCCATGCCGGTGAGCGCCCGCACGAGCGCCGACTTGCCGTGGTCGACGTGGCCGGCCGTCGCGATGACGTCCATACCGGCGGGACAGGGCGCGGTCACGTCCACCGGCGGGCCACCTCCAGCACGGCGTCGGCGAGGGCGTCGTCGGCGCCGGGCGGGACGCTGCGCAGGTTGAGCAGCGTGCGGCCGTCCTCGACGTAGCCGACGACCGGGGTCGCGCCCAGCCGCAGCGGCTCGGCGAACTCCGGCGGCAGCGAGACGGCGGCGCCGGGCAGCGGGTGCTCGGGCGCCCCTCCCCCGCCGACCCGCGAGTCGGCGTCCACCGCGTCGGCGGCCACGCCCCCGGCCACGAGGCGGCCGGCGAGCGCGCGCGCCCGCTCCCGCAGGTCGGCGACATCGGCGGCGAGCATCTGCTGCACCGGCGGCAGCGGGCCGCGCAGCGTCGCCTCGAGGGCGGCCAGCGTCGTCTTGTCGACCCGGAACGCCCGGTAGAGCGGGTGGCGGCGCAGTCGCTGGACGAGCTCTGCCCGGCCGAGCACGAGGCCCGCCTGGGGCCCGCCGAGCAGCTTGTCACCGCTGGCGAGCGCGAGGTCGGCGCCGGCGGCGAGCGTCGTCTGCAGGTCCGGCTCGTCCGGGAGTACCGGGTGCGGCCGGAGCAGGCCGGAGCCGACGTCGGCGACCAGCGGCACCCCGGTGCCCTGGAGCGCCGCCGCGAGCTCACCGACCTCCACCGCCCGGATGAAGCCGCGCACGACGAAGTTCGACGGGTGCACCTTGAGCACCGCGCCGGTGCCCGGTCCCAGGGCGTCGCGGTAGTCGGCGAGCGCGACCCGGTTGGTGGCGCCGACCTCGCGCAGCCGGGCGCCGGTGCTCTCGAGCAGCTCGGGGATGCGGAACCCGTCGCCGATCTCCACCAGCTCCCCGCGGGCGAGCACCAGCTCGCGGCCCTGTCCCAGGGCGGTGGCCACCAGCGCGAGCGCAGCGGCGCAGTTGTTCACCACGAGCGCGGCCTCCGCGGCCGGGACCGCCTCCAGCAGCGCCGCGATCGCCGCCTCCCCGCGCGGGCCGCGGCGGCCGGTGCGCAGGTCGAGCTCGACGTCGGTGGTGCCGCTCGCCGCGACCACCGCCTCGACCGCGGCCGCAGACAGCGGCGCGCGGCCGAGGTTGGTGTGCACCACGACACCGGTCGCGTTGAGCACCGGGCGCAGGCTCCCGGCCACGGGCGGGAGGTCGGCGAGGACGGCGTCGACGGCGGCGCCGGGCGCGACCTCGCCCGCCCGGATCCGCTGCTGGACGCGCTGCACGGCGCGCTTGACCAGGACGCGCCCCAGCCGCTCCCCGGCCCCGGCCAGTCGGGGGTCGGCGAGCAGCGTGTCGGTGCGGGGCACCTGGCGGCGCGGGTCGGTCGTCATCGCCCCGCAGCGTAGGTGCGGGGCGGGAGCTGGCGGAGGCGGACGGGAATCGAACCCGCCTGGCCGAGATGCTCGGCCACGTCGGCTTTAGAGGCCGCGGGGGCCACCAGACACCCTGACGCCTCCGCCCGGCAGCCTACGGGGTGGAACTGTCGGAGGTCGGTGCCAGCATCCGCGGCGTGAACCGCACCGAGCCCCGCACCCCCGCCACGCTGCCGCCGGTCGCCCTCACGCCCGAGGAGGCGGCCGCCGTCGCCGCCGCGCTGGCCGCACGGCCCGAGGGCCCCTACGCGGAGGCGGGCCGGACCGCGCTGGAGAAGGTGCTGACGGCGCTGGAGCCGGACCCGGCCCAGCGCGCGCGGCTGCTGGCGAGCAGCCGCCGGCTGGCCGCCGAGGCCGCGCGCGACGCCGAGGTGCGCCGCCGCGTGGAGCGGGGGCTCACCGAACGGCGGGTGCTCGTGCTGGGGTACCGCGACCGCGAGGGCCGCTGGTCGGAGCGGGCTGTGGAGCCGCAGCTGCTGGTCCGCGCCGGCGCCCACGAGTTCCTGCTGGCCTGGTGCCGGGAGCGCCAGGAGCTGCGCTGGTTCCGGGAGGACCGCATCGGCGCCGCCGAGGTCACCGGCGAGCCCGCCCCCCGGCGCGACCTGGCCGGCGTCGGCGCGCCGTCCTCGGCCGGGCACCCGGCCGGGCGGAAGCTGCCGCGCACCTCGCCGCCCCCGGCGCCACCCCGGCTCCGGGTGCTCCCCGGCGGCCGGGCCTAGATTCGGGCGCGTGACCACCGCACCCGCGCGCATCCGGCTCACCCAGTACGCCCACGGCGGGGGGTGCGCCTGCAAGATCCCGCCCGGTGAGCTCGAGGCGGTGGTGGCCGGGTTGACCGCGCAGGGCCCGGTCGACCCGGCCGCCGAGCTCGTCGTCGGGCTGGACGACGGCGACGACGCGGCCGTGGTCCGCATCCCCGGCGGGCAGGGCCTGGTGCTCACCACCGACTTCTTCACCCCGGTCGTCGACGACGCGTACACCTTCGGCCGGATCGCCGCGGCGAACGCGCTCTCCGACGTCTACGCGATGGGCGGCACCCCCGTCGTCGCCGTGAACCTGCTCGGCTGGCCGCGCGACGTGCTGCCCGCGGAGCTCGCCGCCGAGGTGCTGCGCGGCGGCCTCGAGGTGGCCCAGGAGGCCGGCTGCCACGTCGGCGGCGGTCACTCGATCGACGACCCGGAGCCGAAGTACGGCATGGCGGTCACCGGCGTGGTCGACGTCGACCGGCTCATCACCAACGCCGGGGCGGTGGCGGGCACGCCGCTCACCCTCACCAAGCCGCTCGGGGTCGGGGTGCTCAACAGCCGCATGAAGGCCACCGGCGAGGTGTCGGAGGAGGCGGTCGCCGCGATGACCGCGCTCAACCGCGAGGCCGGCCGGGCCGCGGTCGCCGCCGGCATCCGCGCGGGCACCGACGTCACCGGCTTCGGCCTGCTCGGCCACCTGTACAAGATGGCGCGGGCCAGCGGGGTCACCGCCGTCGTCGACGCCGCCGCCGTCCCGTACCTGACCGGGGCGCGGGAGGCGCTGGCCGCCGGCTTCGTCTCCGGGGGCACGCGCCGCAACCTCGACTGGGTGCGCCCGCACGCCGACCTCTCCGCCGTGGACGAGGACGAGGCGCTCCTGCTGGCCGACGCCCAGACCTCCGGCGGGCTGCTGCTGGCCGGGGAGATCGCCGGCTCCCCGGTGATCGGCGAGTTCGTGCCGCGCGGGGAGCACGTCGTCGTCGTCCGCTGACAGCCCCGGGAGCATGCAGCGAGGAGCGGACCGGGGCGCGGAAGCGGACCCGAGCCGTCGTCCGCTGGGAGTCGTCGCGGCGAGTCCCGCGCGACGCGCCGGAGCCGTCGACTGCCGGGCGCGCCCGGGCCTGGCACGCCGGGGCCTCCGCTGCCACGCTCCCGCGCACGACGGGCGCGGAGGAGCCGTGGCCCGGGGGCGAGGAGGACCGGCATGAGGACGTCGACGTTCCGGCGGGGACTGACCGTGCTGCTGCTGGCGGCCACGGCGGGGCTGGTGGCCCCGGGCACGGCCGCGGCTGCGACGGAGGAGCGGATCGGCTTCGCCAGCAGCGGGCTGGACGGCACCGACCGCCGGACCGGGCACACGCTGCACAGCGTCATGGAGGTCTTCGACCCGCCGACCGAGCCGGCCTTCGGCGTCACCGACTTCTTCGTCGGCGGCCCGCTCCCCGGCGGCGGCGAGGGCATCCTCTACGAGTGCACCACCGAGGACCGGGTGCGGGCCCGGCTGCACGCGTTGCACTCCGCGGTTGCGAGCGGTGTCCTCCCCCTGACCTGCTCCTCCCCCGTCGGCCTGCCCGACCGGCAGGGCTACGCGGTGGTGGGCATGGTGTGGCACGGCACCGGGCCGGTGGAGCAGCACGTCTTCGACCACGGCGGGTGCACCGAGTACCTCGACGTCCGCGCCGCCCGGGTCGCCGGCGGCATCCGGCTGGTCGTGCCGGACGTGGCGGTGGGCCGGCTGGTCACCGTCGACCCCGCCGAGAGCGAGCTGCGCCGGCAGCGGATGGTCTGCGGCTGACCCCTCTGGCCGGTGGTCCGTGTCGCCCGCGGACCGGCCATGTCATAGCGTCCCGATCATGCTGGCTGCCTTCGTCTCCACGCCCGCCCCGAAGGACCCGCTCTCCGTGCTGGAGATCGGTGAGCGCCCCGAGCCCGAGATCCCGGACGGCTGGACGACGATCCAGGTCAAGGCGGTGTCGCTGAACCACCACGACCTGTTCAGCCTCCAGGGCATCGGCCTGCCCGCCGAGCGGATGCCGATGATCCTCGGCACCGACGCCGCCGGCATCGACGAGAACGGCAACGAGGTCGTCGTCCACGGCGTCATCTCCACGCCCGACTGGATGGGCGACGAGACGCTCGACCCGAAGCGGTCGCTGCTGTCGGAGGTGCACCAGGGCTCGATGGCGGAGAAGGTCGCCGTCCCCCGGCGCAACCTGCTGCCCAAGCCGGCCGGGCTCTCGTTCGCCGAGGCCGCCTGCCTGCCCACGGCATGGCTGACCGCCTACCGGATGCTGTTCGTGAAGTCCGGGTTGCGTCCCGGCCAGACCGTCCTCGTGCAGGGCGCCAGCGGCGGGGTGGCGACGGCGCTCATCGTGCTCGGCCGCGCCGCCGGCTACCGCATCTGGGTGACCGGCCGGAGCGAGGAGAAGCGTGCCGCAGCCCTCGCGCTGGGCGCCGAGCAGGCGTTCGAGAGCGGTGCCCGGCTGCCCGAGCGGGTCGACGGGGTCATGGAGACCGTCGGCGAGGCCACCTGGAGCCACAGCATCAAGTCGCTCAAGCCCGGCGGCGTGCTCGTCACCTCCGGCGCCACCACCGGCTTCAACCCCGGCGCGGAGCTCAACCGGGTGTTCTTCACCCAGCTGTCGGTCATCGGGTCGACCATGGGCACGAAGTCCGAGCTCGAGGCGCTGATCCGGATGTGCGCCGTCACCGGCGTCCGCCCGCAGATCGACGTCGAGCTGCCGCTGGCGGAGGCCCGCGAGGGCTTCGCGCGGATGCTCGAGGGGCGCACCAACGGCAAGATCGTCTTCACGCTCTGAGGAGGCCGCCGGTGATCGCCCGGATGTGGCGCGGATGGGTCCGCACGGAGGACCGCGACGCCTACGTCGAGTACATCGAGCGCACCGGTATGGCCGGGTACCGGCAGACGCCGGGGAACCGCGGCGCGCACATGCTCACCCGCGACCTCGGCGACGGGCGCACCGAGGTCGTGACCCTCAGCTTCTGGGACGACGAGGACGTCATCCGCGGGTTCGCCGGTGAGGAGATCGGGCGCGCCGTCTTCTACCCCGAGGACGACCGCTTCCTGGTCGACCGCGAGGTGACCGTCACCCACTTCACCGTCGCCTCCGGGGGCTGACCGGGCTCAGCTCACGACCTTGAGCCCGACGACGCAGCCGACGATGCCGGCCAGCAGCAGCACCCGCACCAGCGAGACCGGCTCCGCGCCGGTGACCATCGCGTAGGCGACGGTGAGCACCGCGCCGATGCCCACCCACACGGCGTAGGCGGTGCCCAGCGGCAGCTCGCGCATGGCGAAGGCGAGCCCGCCCATGCTCAGGACCAGCGCGACGCCGAAGACCACCGAGGGCACCAGCCGGGTGAAGCCGTGGGAACGGTCGAGCGCCGCCGCCCACACCGCTTCCAGCACCCCGGACAGCACCAGCACCAACCACGACATCGCGGGCTCCTCTGGCGCCGTCTTGTCGCACACCGGGTACGGCACCGCTCGTCCGGGAGCCGGGGGGGCTCCCCTCCACCATGGCACACGTCAGCGAACGTGTGCCGTGCCCCTCACCGGAGCACCGCGCAGGAGGACCAGGGCCGCCACCGCGGCCAGCCCGGCCGTGACCGCGGCACCGGCGAACACTGTGTGCAGCTGGGTGAGCACCGCCGCCTCGGTGGCGGCGTCGTAGGCCGCGCAGTCGGCCGGGCTCGCGGGGCAGAGCTCCATGGGGGTGCCGATCGCCGCCACCTCGGCGGTGAACCGGCGCAGCGCGACGGCGGTGAGCAGCGACAGCCCGGCCAGCATGCCGACGGTGCGCGCCACGACGGCCAGCGAGCTCGCGCTCCCGTGCACCCGCGGCGGGGTGACCGCCAGCAGCACCGCGTTCACCGGCGCGATGGCGAGCCCGAACCCGAGGCCCGCCGCGACCAGGACGACGGTGGACCACGCGCCGTCCAGCGACCGCTCGTCCCACCCGGTCATCGCGACGAAGGCCGCCGCCGCCAGGGCCATCCCCGCCCCGGCCACGACCCGGGGGGCCACCACCCGGCACAGCCAGCCCCCGGCCACCGCACCCACCGGCACGGCGACCAGCAGCCGCAGGAGCACCAGCGCTGCCCCCAGCTGGTCGCCCGGCGTCGTGGTCGCCCGGGCGAACAGCGGGACGTCGACGAGCGCGGCGACCAGCGCGGCACCCACGAACAGGTTGACCAGCAGCGCCCCCCACGCCCCGACCGGCCGGAGCGCCGCCAGCGGCAGCACCGGCTCCGCGGTGCGCCGCTCGTGCAGCACGAACAGGGCACCGGCGACGACGGCCAGCGGCAGGAGCACCCACCCGTGGGCGACCACCTGGCGGGCCGGGTCGGCGGCGGCGAACGCCCACACCAGGGCGCCCAGCGAGACGACGGCCAGCAGCGAGCCGACGACGTCCACCTCCCGTGCCAGCCGGCCGGATCCGCGCAGCGGCAGCACCGCGCCCGCGGGGTGCAGCAGGCTGCGTGCGACCAGGAGCACCGCCAGCAGGACGGTGGCCAGCAGCAGGGGCGCCGTCCACGCCGCGCCGTCGAGCAGCGGCACGTAGAGCAGGCCGAGGGTGACGTCCTCGGCGAGCGCGGGCGGCTCGGCGAGCAGCAGCCCCAGCGCGGTGACGGCCAGCGCGGCGAGCACCAGTGCGGCCGGATCCGGTCGCCTGACCCGCCCGGTGACGACGACGCCGGCGGCCAGTGCCACCCCGAGCAGCAGGTTGAGCCAGAAGATCGCGCGCCAGTCAGCGACGGCGAGCACCGCCGCGCCGGCCAGCGGGCCGAGGACCGCACCCGCCTCCTGCACGGCGCCCACGACGCCGAGCGGGACCGCCCGGCGCTCGGGTGGCCACCGGTCGGCGACCAGCGCGAGCGTGGCGGGCACCAGGCCACCCGCGCCGATCCCCTGCAGCCCGCGGCCGGCCACGGCGGGGCCCAGCGTCTCCGCCGTCGCCGTCAGCAGCGAGCCGAGGGCGAACAGCAGCAGGCAGCCGATGAGCACCGGTGCCCGCCCGCGCAGGTCGGCGAGCCGGCCCAGCAGCGGCAGCGTGGCGGTGTAGCCGAGCAGGAAGCCGCCGACGATGGGGGTCGCCTTCTGCAGCTCGTCCAGCCCCACCCCGATCCCGGTGAGGATGTCGGGCAGTGCCAGGACGACGACGTAGGTGTCGGCGGCCGTGACCAGCACGGCGAGGGTGGCGAGGACGATCGCGGCGGCCCCGGGAACCGCCCGGGCGCCGGCCTCAGCCGGTGGCCGGTGCGGTGATCTCGACATCGGCCCCGAAGTCGCTGAGCTCGAGGGTGTAGGTGGCGTCGGTGCCGGCCTCGAAGAAGGGGCCGGTCAGCTCGGCGCGGCGCAGCTCACCGCCGTCGGTGGCGATGGAGAACCTGGCCTGCACGGGCTGGGACGGGTCCTGGCTGGTGAGGATCTGCTGCACCAGGTCGCCGGGCAGCTCGGCGGTCACCTCGCGGACGACCGTGCCGTCCACCCGCCGCTCCTCCCCCAGCTCGGCCGACTCCGCCTCGACGAGCAGCTGCGAGATGCCGGTCTCTGGGTCGAGCAGCGCGCCGGGGTCACCGATGCCGAACTGCGCGGGGTCGATGACGCTGAAGCCGCTGGTGAAGGGCAGCTGGGCGTAGACGGTGCCGTCGACCGAGACGACCTCGAGGTCGAGGCTCGACCCGAGCGCCAGCACCTGCAGCGTCCCGTCGAAGGACGCCGGCCGGGCGATGTCGCCCTCCCCGCCCACCAGCACGGTGCCGCTGCTCGGCGCCCCCTCGCTGCCCAGCACGAAGTGCGCGCTCTCCGCCTCGTCGAGGGTCCGCTTGGCCCGCTCGAGCAGGGCGTCCGCCGACTCGGCGGGCTCGTCGGAACCGCAGGCGGCGAGCACCGGGCCGGCGAGCAGTGCCAGCGCGAGCAGCGGCACGGCGGTCCGGCGCAGCAGCATGACGTCCTCCCGTCGCGGCGGGACTCCCCCGGCCGTCGCGGCGGACACTAGCGCGCCGATCTCCTCAGCCGGCGACGGCGCGGGCCTCGGCGCTCGCAGCGGCCTCCGGCCTGCTACTGGACGTCGCCGTCCACTCCGCTCACTTCGGCTTGGCCGACGCGGTGGACTCGTTGGTGGAGAGGGCGGCGACGAACGCCTCCTGGGGGACCTCGACGCGGCCGACCATCTTCATCCGCTTCTTGCCCTCCTTCTGCTTCTCCAGCAGCTTCCGCTTGCGGGTGATGTCACCGCCGTAACACTTGGCGAGGACGTCCTTGCGGATGGCGCGCACCGTCTCGCGGGCGATGACCCGGGAACCGACGGCGGCCTGGATCGGCACCTCGAACTGCTGCCGCGGGATCAGCTCGCGGAGCTTGCCGGCCATCATCACGCCGTAGCTGTAGGCCTTGTCCTTGTGGACGATCGCGCTGAACGCGTCGACGGCCTCGCCCTGCAGCAGGATGTCCACCTTGACCAGCGAGGACTCCTGCTCGCCGGCCTCCTGGTAGTCCAGCGAGGCGTAGCCGCGGGTGCGGGACTTCAGCGCGTCGAAGAAGTCGAAGATGATCTCGCCGAGCGGCAGCGTGTAGCGCAGCTCGACCCGGGACTCGCTCAGGTAGTCCATCCCGCCGAGCTGCCCGCGGCGGCCCTGGCAGAGCTCCATGATGGCGCCGGTGTAGTCGCTGGGCGCGATGACCGTGGCGTTGACGACCGGTTCGTAGACCTTGTCGATCTTGCCCTCGGGCCAGTCGCTGGGGTTGGTCACCGTGTGCTCGGTGCCGTCCTCCATGATCACGCGGTAGACGACATTGGGCGCCGTCGAGATCAGGCTGATGCCCGCCTCGCGCTCCAGCCGCTCGCGCACGATCTCCAGGTGGAGCAGGCCCAGGAAGCCGACGCGGAAGCCGAAGCCCAGAGCCGCCGAGGTCTCCGGCTCGTAGACCAGCGCGGCGTCGTTGAGCAGCAGCTTGTCCAGCGCCTCGCGCAGCAGCGGGTACTCGCTGCCGTCGATCGGGTAGAGGCCGGAGTAGACCATCGGCTTGGGATCGCGGTACCCACCGATGGACTCCGTCGCGGGCTTGTGCTGCAGCGTGACCGTGTCGCCGACGCGGGACTGGCGGACGTCCTTCACGCCGGTGATGAAGTAGCCGACCTCGCCGACGCCGAGGGAGCCGACCGGCTTGGGCTCGGGCGAGATGACGCCGATCTCCAGCAGCTCGTGCGTGGCGCCGGTGGACATCATCTTGATCTTCTCGCGGGCGGCGATGCGGCCGTCGACGACGCGGACGTAGGTGATGACGCCGCGGTAGATGTCGTAGACCGAGTCGAAGATCATCGCCCGCGCCGGCCCCTCGGCCTCGCCCGTCGGAGCGGGGATGTCGGTGACGATCCGGTCGAGCAGCTCGGGCACGCCCTCCCCGGTCTTGCCGCTGACCCGCATGACGTCGTCGGGGTCGCAGCCGATGATGTGCGCGATCTCCGCGGCGTACTTCTCCGGCTGGGCGGCCGGCAGGTCGATCTTGTTGAGCACCGGGATGATCGTGAGGTCGTTCTCCAGCGCCAGGTACAGGTTCGCCAGCGTCTGGGCCTCGATGCCCTGTGCCGCGTCGACCAGCAGCACCGCACCCTCGCAGGCGGCCAGCGACCGGGACACCTCGTAGGTGAAGTCGACGTGGCCCGGGGTGTCGATCATGTCGAGCACGAACTCGGTGCCGGTGTCCTCGCCGGTCCGCGGCGTCCACGGCAGACGGACGTTCTGCGCCTTGATGGTGATGCCGCGCTCGCGCTCGATGTCCATGCGATCGAGGTACTGGGCGCGCATGTTCCGGCCCTCGACGATTCCGGTGACCTCGAGCATCCGGTCGGCCAGCGTCGACTTGCCGTGGTCGATGTGGGCGATGATGCAGAAGTTCCGGATGCGGGCCGGATCGGTGGCAGCAGGAGTCGTCACAGTGCCGCCATCGTCCCACGTCCGCGCCCCGGGTCGTAGGCGGGCGCGGTCGCCGGGTCGCACGAGGTGTGCGGGACGTCGCCGGACGGCGGGTTGGGGTGGCCGACGGGACGCTGGTATCTTTGCAGGCCGGTCCTGTGGCGCACGCCGCCCGGACGCACGAACGACTGTCAGAAGTACTCCCTCCTGTCGAGACACCGAGGCTCACGCGTGGCGAACATCAAGTCCCAGATGAAGCGGATCAAGACCAACGAGAAGGCGCGCCAGCGCAACGTTGCCGTCAAGTCCGCCCTGAAGACGGCCGTCCGGCGGGTGCGCACCGCCGCCGAGTCGGGGGACGCCGCGGCTGCGACCGCTGCCTACCAGGCCGCCGCCAAGCAGCTGGACAAGGCCGCCAGCAAGGGCGTCATCCACAAGAACCAGGCCGCCAACCGCAAGTCGGGTCTGGCGAAGCTCACCGCCGATCTCTGACCGGCCCGCGCCCACCCGGGCGCGCTCGACGACGAGCCCCCTCCCCTCGCGGGGACGGGGGCTCGTCGCGTTCCAGCCCGCTGCCCTGACGGAGTGCCCGTGACCTCCCTCGGACGCCGCTTCCTCGTCCTGCACGGGGGCGCTCAGCCGGACGCGGCCGTACCGGTTCAGCGCCCGGCGCGCACCCGCCCGCGACCGGTCTCGGCGCGGATGGTGACGATGCGCCGGATGGCCCGCTCGAGCGCGTAGTCGGCGCTGGCCGCGACACCCTTGACGTCGGCGTTGAGGTCGGCGGCCACGCCGAGGGCCTGCTGCAGCCCCTCAATGCTCCAGCCGCGCGCCTGCGCCTGGGCCTTCTTGACCTTCCACGGCGGCATCTTGAGCGTGCGGGCGAGGTCACCGG
Organism: Blastococcus carthaginiensis; assembly: GCF_030731085.1. NCBI lineage: Bacteria > Bacillati > Actinomycetota > Actinomycetes > Geodermatophilales > Geodermatophilaceae > Blastococcus > Blastococcus carthaginiensis. Next base: position 118,086 of record NZ_JASNFN010000014.1, read on the forward strand.
GGTTGCTGGAGCTCAGCGAGGCCACCCGCGCGGCGGTGCGGACCCCGTCGGCGATCGCGTCGGCGATGAGCACGTGGGCGATGCCGCGCTCCAGGGCCCAGCGCAGCATCTCGATGGAGCCGGCACGGTCACCGGTCAGCACGCGCTCGGCCACGGTGAACCCGGTGACCTCGGCCTGGCCGCGGTGGAACCGGGCGACGTCGTCGGCGTCGATGCTGCCGCCGAAGTCGGAGACCAGCTGCCCGGCCGCGGCCGAGAGCGACCGCAGGTCGGCGCCGATCGCGTCGACGAGCGCCGTGACGGCGTCGGGGGTGATGCGACCGCCCAGCTGGCGCACCTCGTTGCGCACGAAGGCGATGCGGTCGCCGACGGAGGAGACCTTGGGGCACTCGTCGACCGCGGCACCGGCGGCCTTGAACGCCTTGACCAGCGCCTCGTTCCGCTTGCCGCCGGAGTGCACGACGACCAGCGTCAGATCGGGGTCGGGCTCCTTGGCGTAGCCGGCGAGGGCGTCGGCCAGCGCGGTGGCCGCCTCCTGCACCCCGGTGACGACGACGAGCCGGTGACCGCCGAACAGGGACGGCGCCAGCACGTCGGCCAGCTCGCCGACCGGCAGGCCCATCGCGGCCAGCTCGTGCACCTCGCCGTCGGGGTGGCGGGCGAGCACCGCCCGGCGCACGGCCGCGACGGCGCGGGAGCGCAGCAGCTCCTCCTCGCCGATCACCACCCGGAGGCGCGACGTGGGCTCGACGGGGGCGGCAGGCACCTCCGCATGGTCCCACGCGGCACCGACGGTCCGTGGCGACCGCCCGGGCTGACGGGAGCGCGTCCGGGAGTGCGTCCGGGAGCCTGGAGCCGGGCGGTGCGGCCTGGCCGCCGGGGTCCGTGCCGCGCGCGGCGATCCCCCAGTCGCCGGCCGTGCCGACCACCGCGAGGTCGCCGTCCCGGTCGGTGCGGTGCACGCGGATGCCGGCGTCAGCCAGCCAGCCGAGCAGGCGCGGTGCCGGGTGCCCGTAGCCGTTGCCGGTCCCGACGGAGATCAGCGCACTTCGGGCCCCGGTGGCTGCGAGGAAGTCCGGGTCGGCGTCGCCGCTGCCGTGGTGCGGCACCTTGAGCACGTCGGCCCGCAGGTCGGCGCCGGTGCGCAGCAGGGCGGCCTCCTCGTCGGCGCCGATGTCGCCGGTGAGCAGCAGCCGTAGCCCGCCGACGGTCACCCGGGCGACCAGGGAGATCCCGTTGGGGTCGGCCGCCGCGGTGGCCCGGCGCGGGTCCGGTGCGAGCACCTCCACGCCGACCCCGGCCACGCTGCGGCGATTCCCCGGGACGAGGACCTCGCGCGTGCCGCCGGCCCGCCGGACGAGGGCGTCGACGCCCGGGGCGCGGTCGTCGGCCGGGGACAGGGTGCCGGTGGCCACCACGCCCACCGTGCGGCCGTCGAGCGCGCCGGCGAGCCCGCCGACGTGGTCGGCGTCCAGGTGCGACAGCAGCACGAGGGGCAGCCCGTCGATGCCCAGCCGGTCGAGGCAGCGGTCGATCGGTGCCGGGTCCGGGCCGGCGTCGACGAGCACCCCCTGCCCGTCGCCGAGGGGGAGCACCAGCCCGTCGCCCTGCCCGACGTCGCAAGCCACGACCAGCGCCCCGTCCGGCGGCCAGCCGTCGAGGCCCTGGCGCAGCGGCCAGCCCACCACCACCAGCGCGACCAGGGCCGCCAGCGCGAGCGGCCGCACCCGCGGGAAGCGCCACAGCAGGCAACCGGCTCCCAGCAGGAGCACGGCGAGCAGCAGCGCCCCGACCGTGCCGGCCGGCCAGCCGGCGACGGCGTCCGGCGCCGCGGCGGCCCGCTGCGCCACGAGCACGATCCAGCGCACCGGCCACCCGGCGAGCCCGACCAGCGCGTCCCCGGCCCAGGGCAGCACCAGGCCGGCCGGGGCGGCGAGCAGCCCGAGGACCGTCGCCGCGGGCACCGCCGGCGCCGCAAGCAGGTTGGCCGGCAGCGACACCAGGCTCACCGTGCCGGTCAGACCGGCGAGCACCGGGGCGGTCGCGAGCCCGGCGGCCGCGCTCACGGCCACGGCGTCGGCCGGCCACGCGGGCCAGCCGTGGCCGCGGAGCCGGCGTGCCCACGGCGGGGCCAGCAACACGATGGCCGCCGTCGCCACCACGGACAACGTGAACCCCGGGTCCCTCGCCAGCCCGGGCTCGACCAGGAGCAGCACGGTCACCGCCGCACCGAGCGCCGGCAGCGCCGCACGCGGCCGGCCGGAGGCGAGGGCGAGCAGCGTGACCGCGCCCATGGCGGCCGCCCGGAGCACGCTCGCGCTCGGCCGGGCCAGCACCACGAAGCCGACCAGCGCCAGCCCGCCCACCAGCGCCTGGCCCCGTCGGTCGACGGCGCGGCGCCGCAGCGGGCGGAGCACCCCGGCGACCACGATCGCCACGTTGGCGCCGGAGACGGCGGTCAGGTGGGCCAGGCCGGCCCGCTGGAACTCCTCGTCCAGCACCGGGTCCATCCGGCTGGTGTCGCCGACCACCAGCCCCGGCAGCAGTCCACCCGCCCGGTCGTCGAGCACCCGCTCCGAGGCGGCACCCAGGGAGTGCCGGAGGTCGCCCGCCACGCGCTGGACCGTCCCCGGTCCGCCGACCGGTTCCGGCGGGCCGCGTGCGGACAGCACCGCCACCACGTCGTCGCCGACCCCGGGCAGCCCGAGGCCGGCGCGCACCCGCAGCTGCTGCCCGGGCAGCCGACCGGCCCAGCCCTCGGCGTCCGCGAACACCAGGACCGCGTCGTCCAGGTGGTGCACGGTGCCGCCGTCGAGGAGCTCCGTGACATCGGCCTCGAGGAGCACGCGCGGCCCACCGGCGCCGCCCGCCAGCACCCGGGGATCGCCGCGCACGGTGAGGACGACCTCCGCCTCCCGGCCCGCCTCGGCCGCCGCCTGCAGCGGGGAGGCCTCCCGGGCGGCTTCCCGCACGGCCGCGGTGCCGGAGCCGACCGCGACCCCGGCCAGGACGACGAGCGCGACGGTCGCCGCCGGGCCCCGGGTGCGCGCGAGGAGCGCCGCCGCACCGAGCGCGGCCCCCGCGATCAGCGCCAGCGCGGACCACCGCAGCAGGGGCGCCACCAGGCCCGTACCCCACACGGCACCCGCGAGCGGCCAGAGCCGCAGGTCCAGCACCCGCCGGCGGTCCGGCCCGGTGCTCACACCCGCACCAGCTCGGCGAGCTCCGCGGCCTTGGCCGGGCCGATGCCCGGCACCTCGTCGAGCTCCTCGACGCTGCCGAAGGCCCCGGTGCGCGTGCGGTGGTCGACGATCCGCTGGGCCAGGACCGGCCCGATGCCCGGGAGCGCGTCGAGCTCCGCGACCCCGGCGGTGTTCAGGTCCACGCGGCCCCCGGCACCCGCCGCACCGGGGGCCGCGGCCGTCTGCGGTCCCCCAGCCACCGCACCGGGCACCCCGACCGCGATCTGCTGCCCGTCGGAGAGGGGCGCGGCCAGGTTCACCGAGGCGGGATCGGCGTCGGGCAGCAGCCCGCCGACGGCTGCGATCGCGTCCGCGACCCGCGCGCCGGCGGGCAACGTCACCAGACCGGGCCGCGCCACCTGCCCGACCACGGCGACCACCACGGCCGAGGACGTACGGGCCGGCTCCCCCGCCGGCGGCCCGGTGGGGGCGGGAGTGCCCGGCGCGGCCGTCACGGGCGCGGGCGCCGCCGCCGGTTCCACCCGCGGCCGGTCCGCCCACGTCCAGGCCAGCAGGAGCAGGACCGCCACGACGGCAGCCGCCCAGACGGCCCGGCCGCCCATGCGGCCGGCGTCCCAGCGCGGCGTCGAGCCCGGTGCGCGGTGCCGTCCTCCCCCGGCCGGCCGGTCCCGCGGGAGATCGGGGTCCACCGGCACGGTGATCCGGTCGTCGGCCGGCCACCCGGGCCCGTCCTCGTCGTCGGGCAGCCAGCCGCCCGGGGCCGGCCGGGGCTCGGCCAGGACGGCGCGCAGCCGGGCGCGGATGACGTCGGCGTCGTCGTCGCGGCGGGCAAGGAGGCGCACCCCGGCGACGCTAGGGAGCCCCACCCCCGCCGCACCCGGTCACGGCGGATCTGTGGACGAGCGGCCCGGCTGTGGACGGACCGGGGCCCGATCCGCGGGCGGTTCGGCACCCTGTGCCGGTGCCGCCCCGTTCGCGATCAGCCCGCGCTCTCGCCCGCGTCGCCGGCCGGTGGCTCCGCCGGCTCGGGACCCGTGGAGACGACCACCCCGACAGCTCCGGGCCCCACGTGCGCGCCGATCGCGGCGCCGAGCTCGCTCACGTGCAGCTCGCGCAGCCGGGGCACGCGCGCCCGCAGCTCGGCCACCAGCCGGTCGGCGCGCTCGGCGGCGGCGAGGTGGTGCACGGCGAGGCGCACCTCCCGCTCCCCCGCGTGCTCGACGACGTGCTGCACGAGGTGGGCCAGCGCCCGCGCCGAGGTGCGCACCTTCTCCAGCGGCACCACCCGGCCGTCGACCACGTGCAGCACCGGCTTGACCGCCAGCGCCGAACCGAGGACGGCGGCCGCCGAGCCGATCCGCCCGCCGCGGCGCAGGTGCTCCAGCGTGTCGACCACGAACAGGGTGCGGGTGCGCGCGGCGGCGTCCACCGCGATCCGCCGCACCGTGTCGCCGTCGGCACCCCCGGCGGCCGCCCGGGCTGCTTCCAGCACCGCGAAGCCGGTGCCCATGGCCGCCGAGCGGGAGTCGACGACGGAGACGATGTGCTCCCCCACCTGCGAGGCGGCGACGCGGGCGGCGTCCCAGGTGCCGGAGAGCTCGGCGGACAGGTGCACCGACACGATCCGGTCGGCTCCCCCGTCCAGCGCGGCGCGGTAGGCGGCGACGAAGTCCCCCGGCGTGGGCCGCGACGTCGACACCCGCTGGCCCCGCGTCGACAGCGCCTTCGCCACGTCCTCGGAGCTGACGTCCTCGCCCTCGCGCCCCGACCGGCCGGCCAGGACGACGTAGAGCGGGACTACCCGGACGCCGAGCTCGTCCGCGAGCGCGCGCGGCAGGTAGGCCGTCGAATCGGCGAGGACGGCGACGGGCATTCGGCGAGGCTAACCGCCGCCGCGCCCCGGGGCCCTGCGCGGTGGCGCCGGCCGGTCAGCCGACCGCGTCGGCGTCCTGGGCCGGACCGTCGCCCGGCCGGTCACCGGCCGCGCCGGGAGCGCCCTGTTCGGGGTCGGCGCGGAGCCGCTCCGGGCCGGGTGCGGCCAGCCCCTCGGGGAGCGGACCGGCCGATGCGTTGTGCCGCAGCAGCCGCCACCGGCCGCTCTGCCGGGCCAGCTCGCTCCACGCGCAGTTGCCCAGCGGCCCGAACACCCGCCGGTGGTCGGGGCCCAGCTCCAGCAGCGTCTCGATCATCCGGCCGCTGGTACCACCGTGGGTCACCACCACGGCCAGGTCGGCCGGCGGCAGGTCGGCGAGCGCGGCCAGCACCCGGGCGACGACCGCCGGGGCCTCCTCACCGCCGCGGCCGCGCACCGGGCGCCCGGCCAGCCAGTCCGCGTACTGGTCGGGGTACCGGTCGGCGACCTCGTCCCTGGTCAGGCCCTCCCAGGAGCCCATGCCGTGCTCGCGCAGCCGGGAGTCCAGCCGCAGCGGCACGTCCAGCAGCGAGGTCAGGGCCCGGGCGGTGTCCGCCGCACGGCCGAGGTCGCTGGCGACCACCGCGGTGGACCGCTTCCCGAGCCCGGCGGCCGCCACGAGGTGCGGCGCGGCGTGGGCCGCCTGGGCCCGCCCGACGTCGTCCAGCGGCGGGTCGAGCTGCCCCTGGAACCGTCCGGCCGCATTCCACCCGGTCCGCCCGTGCCGCCAGACGACCAGTCGGGTCACCGGCAGCTCGGGCAGGGCCGGGGCCGTCACTGGCCGGCCGTCTCCGCGACGGACGGGGAGCCGGGGTCTGCCGCGTCACCCGTGCCGGACGCGGGACGGGCAGCGTCGGTGAAGGGGATGGCGGGGCAGTCCTTCCACAACCGCTCGAGGGCGTAGTAGGCCCGCTCCTCGGCGTGCTGCACGTGCACCACCACGTCGACGAAGTCCAGCAGCACCCAGCGGGCCTCGGCGACGCCCTCGCGGCGGACCGGCTTGACGCCGTGCTCCCGGAGCCGCTCCTCGACCTCGCCGACGATGGCCTGGACCTGCCGCTCGTTGGGTGCGGAGGCGAGGACGAACGCGTCGGTGATGGCGAGCCGATCGCTGACGTCGACGATGGTGACGTCGGTGGCCAGCTTGTCCGCGGCTGCCTGGGCGGCGCGCAGCGCGGTCTCCCGGGCCTCGGGCGAGGCGGTCATTCGGGCACCTCCTGGAGGTGGGACGTCGTGGGTGGGGTGCGCGAGCCGGACGGTCCGGGGGTGGTCCCCGGCCCGGCCGGCGGGCGATCGTAGGTGGGGCGGTCGCCCGCCGGGCGGTCGTCGCGGACGAGCCCGGTGGCCGGGCGCCGCGCGGTGCTCCGGTAGAGGCCGCGCTTCTCGATGTACTGGACGACGCCGTCGGGCACGAGGTACCAGACCGGCATCCCGCGGCCCACGCGATCGCGGCAGTCGCTGGAGCTGATCGCGAGCGCGGGGATCTCCACGAGGCTGACCCCGCCCTCGGGCAGGTGGCTGTCGGCCAGCGTGTACCCCGGCCGCGTCACGCCGATGAAGTGGGCCAGGTCGAAGCACCGGGCGCCGTCGCGCCAGGTCATGATCTGGGCCAGGGCGTCGGCGCCGGTGATGAAGAACAGCTCCGCCCCCGGGCGCTGGGCCTGGAGGTCGGTGAGGGTGTCGAAGGTGTACGTGGGACCGCCCCGGTCGATGTCGACCCGGCTCACGGAGAACCGCGGGTTGGACGCCGTCGCGATCACGGTCATGAGGTAGCGGTCCTCGGCCGGGCTGACCTGCTCGTCGCTCTTCTGCCACGGCTCGCCGGTGGGCACGAACACGACCTCGTCGAGCCCGAACAGCCCGGCCACCTCGCTGGCGGCGACCAGGTGCCCGTGGTGGATGGGATCGAAGGTCCCACCCATCACGCCGACTCGTCGCCCCGCCACCGGCCGAGCGTATCCGGGCCGCGCCGGGGGGCGCCGGGAGGACCGGCCCCGTGCGGGACCGGCCGGCTGCCGCCACGTCGACACGGCGACACGGCGACACGGCGACACGGCGACAGGTCGCCCGGTCGGCACGGCGGCACGGCGGCACGGCGACAGGTCGCCCGGTCGGCACGGCGGCACGGCGGCACGGCGACAGGTCGCCCGGTCGGCACGGTGACAGGTCGCTCTCGCGATCTCTCGACGTGCCAGCACGTCGAGAGATCAGAGCGTGGTGACGAAGTCGGCCAGCTGCGCGGCGTTGCGGCACTCGACCATGTCGATCACCTCGCCGTACCGCTCGGCCGCGGAGTCGCCGCTGCCCCACAGCCGGCGCGGCTCGGGGTTCAGCCAGTGCGCCGAGCGGGCCTTGCCCACGAGCCCGGCCAGCACCGGGACCCCGGGCTGCCGGTAGTTGGTGCGCCCGTCGCCGAGCACCAGCAGCGACGTCTTCGGCCCGATCGCCGAGGTCCAGCGGTCGGCGAACACCTCGAACGCGGTGCCGTAGTCGCTGTGCCCGTCGAAGCCCACGACCTGCGCCTCCCGGCCGATCCGCGCGATCGCGTCGGCGACGTCGACCCCCGGGCTGAAGAACCGGGTCACCTCGTCGGTGGAGTCGACGAACGCGAACGCCCGCACGCCGGTGAAGTGCTCGCGCAGCGCCTGGGTGAGCATCAGCGTGAAGTGGCTGAAGCCGGCCACCGAGCCGCTGATGTCGCAGAGCACGACCAGCTCGGGCTTGTGCACCTTGCGCGGCCGGTGGTGGGTGACGACGGGGACGCCCCCGGTGCCCAGCGAGGCGCGCACGGTCTTGCGGAAGTCCAGCCGGCCCTGGCGCCCCATCTTCCGGCGGGCCGACAGCCGGACGGCGAGCCGGCGGGCCAGCGGGGCCACCGACCGCCGCAGCTCGGCCAGATCGGCCGACTGTGCGCGCAGGAAGTCGACCTGGTCGGCGAGCGGCCGGACGGCGTTCTTCGCCACCCGGTCGCGCCCCTTCTCCGCCGCCGTGCGCCGGCGCACCTCGGCCTCGACCGCCGTCCGGAAGGCCGCCAGCCGGTCGCGCACCGTCTGCCGCGCCACCTGCTCGGCCAGCCCGCCGCGCCCGCCGTCACCGAGCAGCCCGGCGAGCAGCTGCGCCACCAGCGTGTCCGGCGAGAGCGCCCGCATCACCCGGTAGCTGAAGTAGGACTGCCCCGAGGGCGTCGGCTGCCCCTGGCCCAGCTGGTCCACGGCGTCCCGCGCGAACCGGCGCAGGGCCTCGGGGTCGCCGTCGGTCAGCAGCCGCAGCAGCTCGGCCCGCATGAGCTCGGCGAGCGCGGCGTCGTCCGGCACGTCCAGCGTGGACTCCCCCGGCTCGCCCGCGCCGTCGCCGTCTTCCGCCTCCGGCGCCGGCCGGTCGCCCAGCGGCCACCACAGGTCGAACAGGACGTCGTAGGCATCGCGCTGGGCCGCCCGCTGGAGCAGCACCGCGGCCAGCCCGTGGCGCAGCTGCTCGCGGTCGAGCAGGTCCACGACGGTGAGGATCTCCGCGGCGTCGACGGCCTGGCTGATGCCGACCGGGATGCCGGCCTCGCGGACCGCCCGCACGAACCCGTCCAGGTGCCCGACGAGCCCCCCGGGCTCCGTCGGGTTCCCCTGCGGAGCAGCGTGCATCAGTTCAGCCGCAGCTCGGCCGCGGCCCGGGTCTGGTCGCTGGCGTGCTTGAGCACGACGCCGAGCGTCGCGGCCATCGCCGGCTCGTCGAGGGTGTCCAGACCGAGCTCCAGCAGCGTCTGCGCCCAGTCGAGGGTCTCCGAGATCGACGGCGACTTCTTCAGCTCCAGCCCGCGGAGCGCCCGCACCGTCGCGACCAGCTGGTCGGCCAGCCCCGAGGCGAGGTCGGGCACGCGGGACAGCACGATCTCCCGCTCCCGCTCGGCGCTCGGGTAGTCCAGCGCCAGGTACAGGCAGCGCCGCTTGAGCGCCTCGGAGAGCTCACGCGTGGCGTTGGAGGTGAGGACGACGGTCGGCCGGCGGGTCGCGGTGACCGTGCCGAGCTCGGGGATGGTGACCTGGAAGTCGCTGAGCACCTCCAGCAGCAGGCCCTCCACCTCGACGTCGGCCTTGTCGGTCTCGTCGATGAGCAGCACGGTCGGCTCGGTGCGACGGATCGCGGTGAGCAGCGGCCGGGCGAGCAGGAACTCCTCGCCGAAGATGTCGTCGTGGACGGTGTCCCAGTCCGCGCCCCCCTCGGCCTGCGACGCCTGGATGCGCAGCAGCTGCTTCTTGTAGTTCCACTCGTACAGCGCGCGGGCCTCGTCCAGACCCTCGTAGCACTGCAGCCGGATGAGCTCGGACCCGGTGGCGGCGGCCAGCGCCTTGGCCAGCTCGGTCTTGCCCGTGCCCGCCGGCCCCTCCACCAATAGCGGCTTGCCCAGGCGGTCGGCGAGGAAGACCGTCGTCGCGATCTGGGCGTCGGGCAGGTAGCCGGCGGTGGACAGCCGCTTGCTGACGTCCGCGACCGACGAGAAGTTCGGGGACTGCGACGGCGGGCGGGGCATGCGGCTCCTCGAGAGGGGGCGGGGTCAGCGCGTGTGGCCGGACCCCGTGACGACGTAGGTGGTCGAGGTGAGCTCGGGCAGGCCGAGCGGGCCCCGGGCGTGCAGCTTCTGGGTGGAGATACCGATCTCGGCGCCGAAGCCGAACTCGCCGCCGTCGGTGAACCGGGTGGAGGCGTTGACCAGCACGGCGGCGGCGTCCACCCCGGCGGTGAACTCGGCGATGGCGCGGGCGGAGTCGGCGACGATCGCCTCGGTGTGGCCGGTGCTCCACCGCGCGATGTGGTCCAGCGCCTGCGGCAGGTCGTCGACGACCCGCACCGCCATGTCCATCGACAGGTACTCGGTGCCCCAGTCCTCGTCGGTGGCCGGGACGACCCCGTCGTGGGCCGAGCGGGCGGCGTCGTCGCCGTGCAGCGCGACCCCGGCGTCGGCGAGCGCCGCCAGCAGCCGCGGCAGGAACGGCACGTCGCGGTGCACCAGCAGCGTCTCGGCGCTGTTGCAGACGCTCACCCGGTGGGTCTTGGAGTTGAGCACGACCGCCTCGGCGATCTCCGGGTCGGCCGAGGCGTCGACGTAGACGTGGCAGTTGCCCTCGCCGGTCTCGATCACCGGCACCCGCGACTCCCGGACGACCCGCTGGATCAGCGAGGCGCCGCCGCGCGGGATGACGACGTCGACGAGGCCTCGCGCGTTCAGCAGCTCCCCCACCGACGCGCGGTCGGCCGGGAGGAGCTCGACGAAGCCGGCGGGCAGACCCGCCTTCTCCCCCGCCTCGGCGAGGACGGCGAGCAGCGCGGTGTTGGTGCCGAACGCCGAGGCCGAGCCGCGCAGCAGCGCCGCGTTACCGCTCTTGAGGCAGAGCCCGGCGGCGTCGACGGTCACGTTGGGCCGGGCCTCGTAAATGATGCCGACGACGCCGAGCGGCACGCGGACCTGCTTGAGCTCCAGGCCGTTGGCCAGCCGGGAGCCGCGGACGACGTCGCCTACCGGGTCGGGCAGCGCGACCAGCTGGCGCAGCGCCTCGGCGACCCCGGCGACCCGGCCGGCGTCCAGCCGCAGCCGGTCGACGATCGCCTCGGGCGTGCCGTCGGCCCGCGCCGCGGCGACGTCGGCCGCGTTGGCGGTCAGGATCTCGTCGGTGCGCTCCACCAGCGCCTCGGCCATCGCCGTCAGCGCGGCGTCCTTGGTGTCCGTCGGCAGGGTGCGGAGCACCCGGGAGGCAGCCTTCACGCGCAGCGCGGCGGCACCGATCAGCGGCAGGCCGGAGATGTCGGACACACCGAGATCTTACGCGCGCGCCGGGACGGGTCCTCCGGCGCGACCCGGGACCGGCCCAGCCGACCGTTGTGCGAGAATGATTCTCATGCACATGACGTCGATCCGCCGCAGCGCGGTCGTGCTCGGTTCGGCCACCTGCCTGCTGCTCACCGGGTGCGGGGACGCGGGGACCGGCGGCGGACCGGGCGAGCGACAGCTGTCCGTGCTCGCCGGCTTCTACCCGCTGCAGTGGGCCGCCGAGCGCGTCGGCGGCGAGCGCGTGTCGGTCACCTCGGCCACCCCGCCCGGCGCCGAGCCGCACGACCTCGAGCTCACGCCGCAGGACGTCGCCGCGATCTCCGAGGCGGACCTGGTCGTCCACGTCGAGGGTTTCCAGCCCGGCCTGGACGAGGCGGTCGCCTCCGAGGCCGCCGATGCCGCCTGGGACGCGGGGCAGGCGGCCGACCTGTCGCTGACGACCACCGGGGAGGACGACCACGCCCACGAGGGCGAGGAGGAGCACGCCGAGGAGGGTGCATCGGTCGACCCGCACTTCTGGCTGGACCCCACCCGCCTGGCCGACGTCGCCGACGCGCTCGCCGAGCGGCTCACCGAGCTGGACCCGGACGGCGCGGACACCTACGCGGGCAACGCCGCGGCGCTGCGCGCCGACCTGGAGGCCCTCGACGCGGAGGTGCAGGAGGCGCTCTCGGGCTGCGCGGTGGACACCCTGGTGACGAGCCACGACGCCTTCGGCTACCTCGGCGACCGCTACGGTCTGGACGTGGTCGGCATCAACGGTCTCAGCCCGACGCAGGAGCCCAGCGCGGCCCAGCTCGCCGAGATCACCGAGCTGGTGGCCGACCGCGGCATCACCACCGTCTACACCGAGACGCTCGTCGACCCGGCGGTGGCCGAGACCGTGGCCGCGGAGGCCGGCGTCGAGACCGCCGTCCTCGACCCGCTCGAGGGCCTGACCGACGAGTCGGCCGGCGAGGACTACCTCGAGGTCATGCGCGCCAACCTGGCCACCCTGCAGGAGGGTCAGAACTGCTCGTGACCGGCCGCACCCTCGCCGGGCAGCACCCGACGCAGCCCGGTCGTGATCTCGCGATCGGGCTCCGCGGCGCCAGCATCGGCTACGGCGACGTTCCCGTGGTCCAGGACGTCGACCTCACCGTGCGCCCCGGCGAGGCGATCGCCGTCCTGGGGTCCAACGGATCGGGGAAGACCACCCTCGCGCGCGGCCTGCTCGGCCTGGCCTCCGTGCTCGGCGGGGAGGTGACGGCGCTCGGCGCGCCCGTGGGGCGGCTACGCGAGCGGGGCCGGGTCGGCTACGTGCCGCAGCGGCACACGGTGAGCGGTGCCGTGCCGGCCACCGTCCGCGAGGTGGTCGGCGTCGGCCGGCTCGCCCGGCGCGGGCTGCTCGGCCGGCCGACGGCCGCCGACCGGGTGGCGGTGGCCGACGCCATCGACGCGGTGGGGCTCGGCGACCGCGCGCGCGATCCGGTGGCCTCCCTGTCGGGCGGCCAGCAGCGCCGCGTGCTCGTGGCCCGGGCGCTGGCCGCCGAGCCGGAACTGCTGATCATGGACGAGCCGACCGCCGGGGTCGACGCCGCCAGCCAGCAGACCCTCGCCCGGGTGCTGGCCGAGGTGTCCGGGCGCGGGACGACCCTGCTGGTGGTCACGCACGAGGCGGGTCCGCTCGCCGGCCTCCTGACCCGCGCCATCGTCGTCGACCACGGGCGGATCCGCTACGACGGGCCCCTCGCCGGGGCCGGCCCGCTCGCCGGCGACGCCGGGCACCACCACCCGGGCGACGCCGAGGAGCACCAGGGGACCGCCTACCGCCAGCACCAGCCGTGGACCGCGTCCCGCCCGGTGGGCGCCCGCGACGGGGAGCAGTGACGTGGAGATCCTCCAGTACGAGTTCATGCAGCGGGCGCTGCTGGCCAGCCTGATGGTGGGGCTGGCCGCGCCGGCGGTCGGCATCTTCCTGGTCCAGCGCCGGCTGTCGCTGCTGGGCGACGGCCTCGGGCACGTGGCGCTCGTCGGCGTGGGCGTCGGCGTCCTCACCTCGACCGCGCCGGTAGGCGCCGCGCTCGTGGCCGCGATCGCCGGGGCGGTGCTCATCGAGCTCGTCCGCGCCCGCGGCCGGACCAGCGGCGACGTGGCGCTCGCCGTCCTCTTCTACGGGGGCATCGCCGGCGGCGTGGTGCTGCTCAGCCTGGCGCCCCCCGGCCAGGCGACCAACCTCGACGCCTACCTGTTCGGGGCGATCACGACGACGAGCGCCGGCGACCTGGTGGCGTTCGGCGTCATCACCGTGGTGATCCTCTCGGTCGTGTGGCTGCTCGGGCAGCGGCTGTACGCGGTGAGCGACGACGAGGAGTACGCCCGCGCGGTGGGCCTGCCGGTGCTGGCGCTCAACGTGGTGCTCGCCGCGCTGGTGGCCTCGACGGTCGTGCTGTCGATGCGGGTGGTCGGCCTGCTGCTGATCAGCGCGCTGATGATCCTGCCCAGCGCCGTAGCCCAGCTGCTGGCCGGCAGCTTCCGGCAGGCGCTGCTGCTGGCCTGCGGCATCGGCCTGGTGGTCAGCGTCGCCGGCACCACGGCCTCGTACTACACGGGCACGCCGTCGGGCGGCACGATCGTGCTGCTGGCGATCGCGCTGTTCCTGCTCGTCACGCTGGCCGTCGCCGTCCGGGAGGCCACGGGCCGGCGGCGGCACCGGCGTAGGGTCGGCCTGCACGCCGCCCACCCCCACGAGCACGGGGAGGGCTGCGGCCATCGGCCGGTCCCGCACGGCGACCACGTGGACTACGACCACGACGGCCACCTGCACGCGCCGCACCGGACCGGCACGGGCGTGCACTACGACGAGCACGGCGAGCACCCGGTGCCGACACGGGTGGAGGGAAAGGCAGGCCGATCGTGAGCTCCCCCGACACCGCTCCCCCTGTCCGCCGGCAGACCCGCCAGCGCACCGCCGTCCTGGAGCTGCTCGACGAGCTCGACGGCTTCCGGAGCGCCCAGGACCTGCACGCCCTGCTGCGCGAGCGCGGCGACTCGGTGGGCCTGGCGACCGTCTACCGGGCACTGCAGGCGCTGGTCGACGACGGCCTGGTCGACGTCCTGCGCAGCGGCGAGGGCGAGGCCGCCTACCGGCGCTGCTCGCCGGTGCACCACCACCACCTGGTGTGCCGCTCCTGCGGGCGCACCGTGGAGGTCGCCGACCCGCCGGTGGAGCGGTGGGCGGCCAGGATCGCCGCCGAGCACGGCTTCGCCGACGTGCAGCACGAGCTGGAGGTGTTCGGCACCTGCGGGAGCTGCGCCGCGGCGCACGCTTGAGCATCGGATGATGTGCGCTGCCGCCCACTTCCAGGCGCCGGAAGTGGGCGTCGGTGCACTTCGTCGGCCGGTCACGGGGCTCGCGCCGGGGAGCTGCGCTGCCGCCCGCTGACGAACGCCGCGGGACGCGTCAGCGCTCGCGCAGCGCCCGCAGGGCACTCTTCCGGGCGTCACCGGTGAGCCGGTCGAGGAACACCTTGCCGTCGAGGTGGTCGACCTCGTGCTGCAGGCAGCGGGCCATGAGCCCCTCCCCCTCCAGCCGCAGCGGCTTGCCGTCGACGTCGAAGCCCTCCGCGACGCAGCGCATCGCGCGCACGGTCGGCGCCCAGATCCCCGGCACCGACAGGCAGCCCTCGTCGCCGTCCTGGATCTCCTCCGAGCGCTCGACGATGACCGGGTTGACCATGTGCCCGATGACGCCGTCGATGTTGTAGGAGAACGCGCGCACGTTGACGCCGATCTGCGGTGCCGCGACCCCGGCCCGGCCGGGGTGGTCGACGGTCTCCTCCAGGTCGCGGACCAGCGCGGCCAGCCAGCCGTCGAAGGCCCGGACCGGGTCCGAGGGGGTGCGCAGCACCGGGTCGCCGAGTTCGCGGATGGGGCGGATCGTCACCGGGTCAGTCTCTCAGCCGGGCCGGGGCGCTCAGCGCAGGCGTCCGACCAGCACCATCTCGTCGCGGTGCACCACCTCGCGGCGGTACTCGGCCGGGAGGTCGCCGGTCTTGCGGCCGAGCAGCCGGGGCATCTCCCGCGCGTCGTAGGCGACCAGCCCGCGGGCGACCACCACGCCGTCCGGTCCGACCAGCTCCACCGGGTCGTCGGCGAGGAACTCCCCCGCCACCCCGGTGATGCCGGCCGCCAGCAGCGAGGCGTGCCGCTCTCGGAGCGCGGCGACCGCGCCGTCGTCCAGGAGCAGCCGGCCCCGCGGGCGGCTGGCGTAGCGCAGCCAGAACTGGCGGGCGCTCGGCCGCTTGCCCATCGGCGCGAACAGGGTGCCCACCCGATCGCCGTCCAAGGCGCCCGCCGCCTGCGGGGTGGAGGTGACCACGACCGGCACCCCGGCGTGCGCGGCGATGAACGCCGCCTCGACCTTGGTCGCCATCCCACCGGTGCCCACGCCGTTGCGGCTGGCCGAGCCGAGGACGACCGAGGCCAGGTCCGCGGGGTCGCGCACGGTGTCGACCAGCTGCGCCGGCCCGGTGCGCGGGTCGCCGTCGTACACCCCGTCGACGTCGGAGAGCAGCACCAGGGCGTCGGCCTGCGAGACGTGGGCCACCAGGGCGGCGAGGCGGTCGTTGTCGCCGAAGCGGATCTCCTCGGTGGCGACCGTGTCGTTCTCGTTGACCACCGGCAGCACCCCGAGGTCCAGCAGCCGCTCCACCGTCCGGCGGGCGTTGCGGTAGTGGCTGCGGCGGGTGAGGTCGTCGGCGGTGAGCAGCACCTGGCCGACGGTGATCCCGTGCCGGGCGAACGCGTCGGCGTAGGTCTGCACCAGGCGCAGCTGCCCGACGCTGGCCGCGGCCTGCGCGGTCGCCAGGTCGCGGGGGCGCCCGTAGAGGCCGAGCGGTGCCAGCCCCGCGGCGATCGCGCCCGAGGAGACGAGCACGACCTGCCGGCCCGACGCCCGGACGGCGGCGAGGGCGTCGACCAGCGCGGTGAGGCGGTCGACGTCCAGGCCACCGGGCAGGGTGGTCAGCGAGGAGGAGCCGACCTTGACCACGACCCGGCCCGCCCCGGCGATGGCGGGGCGGGCGGCGGCCGGGGTCACCGGGAGCCCTCGCCGGCCCCACCGGGCAGGTCGTCGGCCAGCTCCTCGAGCTCGTCGTCGGTCCAGCCGTCCTCGGTGGCCTCGAAGGGCACCCGGCGGGCGCGCTTGGCCGCCAGCCGCTCGGACGCCCCGATGCGCTCGTTGCTCTCGAGCCGGTTGTCGGTGCCGCGCCCGCCGAGGCCCGCGGACTCCTCGGCGGTGAGGGTGCCGGCGGGCAGCGTCGGCGCCCAGTCGAAGGTGACGTCGCCGATGGTGACGGCATCGCCCTCACGGGCACCGGCCTTGGCCAGCTCCTCCTCGACGCCGAGCCGGTTGAGCCGGTCGGCGAGGTAGCCGACGGCCTCGTCGTTGCTGAAGTCGGTCTGCCGCACCCACCGCTCGGGCTTCACGCCGCGGACGACGAACGAGTCCGGGTCGTCGGGATCGCGCTCCACGGTGAAGCCGGTGTCGTCGACGGCCCGCGGGGTCAGCGTCACGCGCACCGGCTCGGGCGCCGGCAGCGCGGCCCGGTGCTCCTCCACGGCGCCGGCCAGCGCGTACCCGAAGGCGGCGAGCCCCTCCCCGGTGACGGCGCTGATCGGGAACACCTGCAGGCCGCGCGCCTCCAGGGCGCCGCGGACCAGGTCGACCAGCTCCCGGCCGTCGGGGACGTCGATCTTGTTGAGCACGGCGATGCGGAGCCGGCCGACGAGGTCCAGCTGGTCGCCGCCGGCCGCCGCACTCGAGTACAGGGCGAGTTCGTGCTCCAGCGCGTCGATGTCGGTCTCGGGGTCGCGCCCGGGCTCCATCGTCGCCATGTCGATGACGTGCACCAGGACGGCGCAGCGCTCGACGTGCCGCAGGAACTGCAGGCCCAGGCCCTTGCCGGCCGAGGCCCCGGGGATCAGGCCCGGCACGTCGGCCATCGTGTAGACGGTGTCGCCGGAGCGGACCACGCCGAGGTTGGGCACCAGGGTGGTGAAGGGGTAGTCCGCGATCTTCGGCCGGGCGGCCGACATCGCGGCGACCAGCGAGGACTTGCCGGCCGACGGGTACCCGACCAGGCCGACGTCGGCGATGCTCTTGAGCTCCAGCACCGCGTCGAAGGTCTCGCCCGGCTCACCCAGCAGCGCGAATCCGGGCGCCTTGCGGCGGTTGTTGGCGAGCGCGGCGTTGCCCAGCCCGCCCTTGCCGCCGTGGGCCAGCACCACGCGGGTGCCGGCGCCGACCAGGTCGGCGATCTGCCGGCCGTCGGGCGTGCTCACGACCGTGCCCTCGGGCACGCGGAGCACCCGCTCCTCGCCGCGCGCGCCGTGCCGGTTGCTCCCGGCGCCGGGGCGGCCGTTGGCCGCCTTCTGGTGCGGGCGGTGGTGGAAGTCCAGCAGCGTGTGCACGCTCGGATCGACCTCGAGGACGACGTCGCCGCCGTCCCCGCCGTTGCCCCCGTCGGGCCCGCCGAGCGGCTTGAACTTCTCACGGTGCACCGACGACACGCCGTGCCCACCGTTGCCGGCGGCGACGTGGATCGTCACCCGGTCGACGAAAGCGGCCATGCCCGCCGCCTCCTAGCTAGCTGACAAGCGCCACGAGCGCACGGGCCGGTCGGCCCGTGCGCTCGTGAGCGGAACGAATGTGGAGATCAGGCCTCGACCGCGGTGATGGAGACGGTCTTGCGTCCCCGTCGCGTGCCGAAGGTGACCGCGCCCGGCGCGAGCGCGAACAGCGTGTCGTCGCCGCCGCGGCCGACACCCAGGCCCGGGTGGAAATGGGTGCCGCGCTGGCGGACGATGATCTCGCCGGCCTTGACGACCTGGCCGCCGAAGCGCTTCACGCCGAGGCGCTGGGCGTTCGAGTCGCGGCCGTTCCGGGAGGACGAGGCGCCCTTCTTGTGTGCCATGTCGGCGTCAGCCCTTCGTGATGTCGCGGACCACGACGTCGGTGAGGCGCTGACGGTGCCCCTGACGCTTGTGGTAGCCGGTCTTGTTCTTGAACTTGTGGATGTGGATCTTCGGACCCTTGCCGTGGGCGAGGATCTCACCCGTCACGGTCACCTTCGCCAGGGCCGTCGCGTCGCTGGTGACGGTGTCGCCGTCGACCAGGAGGATGGCCGGCAGGGTGACGGTGTCGCCAGCCTCACCGGCGAGACGGTTGATCGTGAACGTGTCGCCCACGGCCACCTTGTGCTGGCTCCCGCCAGCCTTCACCACTGCGTACACCACTGACTCCTGTTCGCGTTTCTCACGTCGAGCTCTGTGTCCGGCGCGCACGACCGGGGGGCGCCGGGTGCTTGGACGGGCTGCGCACGCCATCCCGGCGGCGCCCGGAGGCGCCTGCGCGGTGGCGCAGCAACCCGTCCAGCGTACCCGAGCCGTCCCGGGGCGGTCGACGCACCCTGGTTGTGGCCCTGCTGACCCCGTTCCCCCGGATCGGCGACCCCGCTCGGGGGCCGCCGATCCGCGGGATGCCGGTCCGGGACCTAGCTGACCGGGGGGCCGGCCGGCCGGCTGGCCGCCCGGCGGCGCCGCGGCCGGGGAGCCGCGGCAGGTGCCTCGCCGTTCCCGGAAGCCTGCGTCTCCGGGGCCGGCGGGGCTTCATGCGTCTGCGGGACGTCGTGGGCCGGCGGGGCGTCCTTCACCTGCGCACCGGCGTCGGCGGCGTGCGCCACCCCGCCGGGGACGACGTCGGCGGCCGTCGTGGCCGGGGTGATCGGCACCGCGTCCTGCTCCGGGGCCTCCACGGCGGCGACCTCACCGGCCGGGAGGACGTCGTCGGCTCCCGTCGCCGCCTCGGCGGCGGGCACCGGCACCGGGGCCGTCCCCGGCAGCGGCGGGACCGTCGTCACCGGGGCGTCGGCCGCCTCGGGCGCGGGCGCCGCGGGGTCGACCTCCTCGACCGTCTCGGCGGAGCCGTCGGCGACGGGCTCGCCGGCCGGCGTCCCGTCGTCGGCGCGGGTGCCGGCGAGCACGGCGGCGTCCTCGGCCGCGCGCTCCTCCCCCGACTGCCCGCGGTTGCGGCGGCCCCGGCTGCGGCGACCGCCGCTGCGGCCGCCCTCGGTGGCGTCGCCGTCACCCGCGGAGGCTTCGGCGGCGACCGGCTGGGCCGTCTCCTCGACCTCCTTGGCGGCGGGGACCTCCTTGGCGGCGGGGACCTCCTTGGCGGGCGTCTCCTTGCCCGAGGTCTCCTTGCCGCCACCGCCGTTGCCGCGGTTGCGCCCGCTACCGGAGTCCTTGCCGCCGCCGGAGTCCTTCGCGGCGTCCTTCCCGCCGGAGCCGTTGCCGCCCGAGCCGCCGCCCCGGCGCTTCTCGTCCACCGGATCGGTGCTGACGACGATCCCGCGGCCGCGGCAGTGCTCGCAGGCCTCGGAGAAGACCTCCAGCAGCCCCTGGCCCACCCGCTTGCGGGTCATCTGGACCAGGCCGAGCGAGGTCACCTCGGCGACCTGGTGCTTGGTGCGGTCGCGGCCCAGGCACTCGGTCAGCCGCCGCAGCACGAGGTCGCGGTTGCTCTCGAGCACCATGTCGATGAAGTCGATGACGATGATGCCGCCGATGTCGCGCAGCCGGAGCTGGCGGACGATCTCCTCCGCGGCCTCCATGTTGTTGCGCGTCACCGTCTGCTCGAGGTTGCCGCCCGAGCCGGTGAACTTCCCGGTGTTGACGTCGACGACGGTCATCGCCTCGGTCCGGTCGATCACCAGAGAGCCGCCCGACGGCAGCCAGACCTTGCGATCCAGCGCCTTGGTGAGCTGCTCGTCGATCCGCAGGTCGCGGAAGACGTCGCCCTCGCCGGTGTAGCGGGTGAGCCGCTCGGTGAGCTCGGGCGAGACGTGCGCGACGTAGGCCTCGACGGTGTCCCAGGCGTCGTCGCCCTGGACCACGAGCTCCTTGAAGTCCTCGTTGAAGACGTCGCGGATGACCCGGATCGCGAGGTCGGGCTCGCCGTAGAGCAGCGTCGGCGCGTTCGACGTCGACTCCGACTTCTGCTTGATGACGTCCCACTGCGCCTTGAGCCGGTTGACGTCGCGCGTGAGCTCCTCCTCCGAGGCGCCCTCCGCGGCGGTCCGGATGATGACGCCGGCGTCCTCGGGGACGATCTTCTTGAGGATGTCCTTGAGCCGCTGGCGCTCGGTGTCGGGGAGCTTCCGGCTGATCCCGGTCATCGATCCGCCGGGCACGTAGACCAGGAAGCGGCCGGGCAGGTTGATCTGCTGGGTCAGCCGGGCGCCCTTGTGGCCGATCGGGTCCTTGGTGACCTGCACCAGGATCTTGTCCCCGGACTTGAACGCCTGCTCGATCGAGCGCTGCTTCCCCGAGAGCCCGGCGGCGTCCCAGTTGACCTCGCCGGCGTAGACGACGGCGTTTCGGCCCTTGCCGATGTCGACGAACGCCGCCTCCATGCTGGGGAGCACGTTCTGCACCCGGCCCAGGTAGACGTTGCCCGCGAACGACGTCGCCGAGGCCTGGGTGACGTAGTGCTCGACCAGCACGTCGTCCTCGAGGACGGCGATCTGCGTCCGCTCGCCGCGCTGGCGGATGACCATCGTGCGGTCGACCGCCTCGCGGCGGGCCAGGAACTCGGCCTCGGTGAGGATCGGCTGGCGGCGGCGGCCGGTGTCCCGGCCGTCCCGGCGGCGCTGGCGCTTGGCCTCCAGCCGGGTGGAGCCGGTGATGCCGCGGACGTCGTCGTCACTCGTCGTGCGGCCGTTGCGGCCGGCCCGCTCGGGGCGGTCGTCGTCGTCGGTGTCCTCGCCGCTGTCATCGGCGCCGGAACTGCTGCCCCGACGGCGGCGACGGCGCCGCCGGCGGGTGCCCGAGCCGGTCGAGCCCTCGTCGTCGTTGTCGTCCTCGTCGCCTTCGCCCGCGTCGCCGGACGTGTCCTCGTCCTCGGCGTCGTCGGTCTGCGGGCGCTCGTCGGCGGTGTCGTCGTCGGAGTCCGCGGAGTCCTCGCCGCTGCGGCCGCGGCCGCGGCCGCGGCGGCCACGCCGGCGGCGACGGCTCGCCGACGAGCCGCCCTCGTCGCGGTCCTCGCCGGAGTCGTCGCGGTCGTCGGCGTCCTCGGCCTGCTCGTCGTCGGTCTCGGCCTCGGCCCGCTCCGGCTGCTCCTCGGCGGCGCGGCGGCGCGAACGGCTGCGGCGGGATCGCGGCGCCTCCTCGGCGGGGGCCTCGTCGCGGTCCCGCTCCTCGGCGGTGCCCTCGGAGACGTCGGGCTCGGGCGACTCCGCGGGGCGGCGGCTGCGCCGGCGGGGCGCCGGGGGCGCGTCGTCGGGCGGCGCCACGAAGCTCACGAACGCCGGGATCGCCGCCGCGACGACCGGGCGCGCGGGCTCGACCGGCTCCGGGTCGGGCGCGGCCGCACCGGCCGGGCGGGTGGCCCGGCGGCGGGGGCGGGCGACGACCGCGGTCGGCTCCGGGGAGCTGAACTGGGCGCCGAACCGCGGCCCGGCCGGCTCGGGCTCCTCGGCCGCGGTCGCGTCCTCGGCCTCCGGCGTCGCGTCCTCGGCCTCCGGCGTCGCCTCGTCGTCCTCGTCGGCGTCGGTCTCCGCCGCCCCCTCCTCGGGGGCCGCCGGGATGCCGGTGGCCTCCGCCTCGGCGGGCTGCGGTGTGCCAGACGGGACGGCGGCGTCCGTCGTGTCGTCGGTGTCGGTGGTCGGGTGGTCGGTGTCAGCCACGAGGGCTCTCGCCTCCTGTGCTGCTCCCGGGCGCCGATCGGTGAGGACTGGCGGCCGCGCAGGAACACGGGGTTGGGCGGGGCGGGCCGCCGCGGGGGTGTGGCGGACGAACTCGCCCTGCGAAGTCTGTGGGCGGCTCCCGCGCGACGGTTGCCGCGGCAGGGAGCCGGTGTGCGGTGGTGCCCGTCCCGCGGTGACGCCGGGGGCGGTGGTGCGGGTCCTGCGGTGGTCTGGGCGTCCGGGCCGGGCTGGCCCGGGACGGGCGCGTCACGTCTGGCAGCCGTGCCGCTCGACAGCGCGCGGTCTCCGGGCGTCCGCCGGTCAGACCGTCGCGTGCTCCCCCTGGCAGCGGGTGCGCGCCGCACGGTCAGGACCGAGCGGATCGGCCACGGTCCCGGTGTCGTCGAGCCGGCCCTGCGCCTCACGCACGGCCCGGGGGGGCAACGGCGGGCGCAGGTCGGCGACGGCAGTCAGGGCGGCCAACACGTCGTCGGGTCGTACAGCGGGCGTCACCTGCCGGACGACCATGTGCAGTATGGCACAACCTGCCTCCTCCGCCGCCGAAGCGCTGGCGACGGCGGGGCGGGCGTCGACGTCCTTGAGGCCGTTCTTGGTCCGCTTGGCGACGGTGACCACGTCGGCCGCCAGGAACTTCTCCACCGCCGGGGCGAGCTCCACCAGCCGCACGCCGGGCAGCTCCACCCGCCAGACGGAGGTGTCGATCCGGTCGGCCAGCGAGCCGGTCCCCTGCACCGCCTCCACGCATTCCAGGACGGCGATGTCCTCGGGCAGCGCGGCGTCCAGCGCGGCCCGCACCGCCTCGGGGTCGCACCGTTCGGCGAGCCCGATCTCCACGTACTCCGCCTCGCTGGCCGAGCCCGTGGGCGCGGCACCGAGGTAGGAGATCTTCGGGTGCGGGCTGAAGCCGGCGGAGAACGCCATCGGCACCCGCGCCCGGCGCAGCGCCCGCTCGAGGGCACGGGCCAGGTCGCGGTGAGAGGCGAAGCGGAGCCGGCCCCGCTTGGCGTAGCGGATGCGGAGCTTCTGGACGGTCGGCGGCGGCGGTGGGCCGTCGGGCTGGCGGGCCATCAGACGACGGTGAGCGGGAGCAGGCTGCGGCCGGTGGGCCCGATCTGGATCTCGGTGCCCATCGTCGGGCAGACGCCGCAGTCGTAGCAGGGGGTCCACCGGCAGTCGGCGACCTCCTCCTCGGAGAGCGCCTCCTGCCAGTCCTCCCAGAGCCACTCCTTGTCCAGACCGGAGTCCAGGTGGTCCCAGGGCAGGATCTCGTGCTCGGTGCGCTCGCGGGTGGTGTACCAGTCCAGGTCTACGCCGAACGCCGGAAGCTCCTCGGCCGCGGCCTGCGTCCAGCGCTCGAAGGAGAAGTGCTCGCTCCAGCCGTCGAACTTCCCGCCCTCGCGCCACACCCGCTCGATGACGCGGCCGACCCGGCGGTCACCGCGGGAGAGCAAGCCCTCGATCACGCCGGGCTTGCCGTCGTGGTAACGCAGGCCGATGGAGCGGCCGATGCGGCGATCGCTGTTGATGGCCTGCCGGAGGAGCCTGAGCCGGGAGTCGATGGTGTCGGCGCTGGCCTGGGCCGCCCACTGGAAGGGCGTGTGCGGCTTGGGCACGAAGCCGCCGATGGAGACGGTGCAGCGGATGTCCTTGCGGCCGCTGGCCTCCCGGCCGGCGCGGATGACCTCGACCGCGAGCTCGGCGATCTCCAGCACGTCCTCGTCGGTCTCGGTCGGCAGCCCGCACATGAAGTAGAGCTTCACCTGCGTCCAGCCGTTGGCGTACGCCGTCGTCACCGTGCGGACGAGGTCCTCCTTGGACACCGTCTTGTTGATGACCCGGCGGATGCGCTCGCTGCCGCCCTCGGGGGCGAACGTCAGACCGCTGCGCCGCCCGTTGCGGGAGAGCTCGTTGGCCAGGGTGACGTTGAAGGCGTCGACCCGGGTGCTGGGCAGGCTGAGGCTGATGTTGGTGCCCTCGTAGCGGTCGGCGAGCTGCTTGGCGACCTGGCCGATCTCGGAGTGGTCGGCGCTGGACAGGCTGAGCAGCCCGACCTCCTCGTACCCGGTCGCCTTCAGCCCCTGCTCGACCATCGAGCCGATGCCGGTGATCGTCCGCTCGCGCACCGGGCGGGTGATCATCCCGGCCTGGCAGAAGCGGCAGCCGCGGGTGCAGCCGCGGAAGATCTCCACGCTCATCCGCTCGTGCACGCTCTCGGCCAGCGGCACCAGGGGCTGCTTCGGGTAGGGCCACTCGTCGAGGTCCATGACGGTGCGCTTGCCGACCTTGACGGGCACGTCGTCACGGGTGCGGGTGACGGCGGCGATGGTGCCGTCCGGCCCGTAGGAGAAGGCGTAGAAGCGCGGCACGTAGACGCCGTCGACCCGGGAGAGCCGGGCGAGCAGCTCCTCGCGGCCACCGGGGCGCCCCTGCGCCTTCCACGCCTTGACGACGTCGGTGATGTCGCCGACGGCCTGCTCGCCGTCGCCGAGGACCGCGCAGTCGACGAAGTCCGCGACCGGCTCGGGGTTGAAGGCGGCGTGCCCGCCGGCGACGACGACCGGGTGGGTCTCGTCGCGGTCCACCGCGTGCAGCGGGACCCCGGCGAGGTCGAGCGCCTCGAGCAGGTTGGTGTAGCCGAGCTCCGTCGCGAAGCTGACCCCCAGCAGGTCGAAGTCGCGCACCGAGCGGTGGCCGTCGACGGTGAACTGCGGGACGCCGTGCTCGCGCATGAGGGCGGCGAGGTCGGGCCAGACGGCGTAGGTGCGCTCGGCCAGGGCGTCGGGGCGCTCGTTGAGCACCTCGTACAGGATCATCAGGCCCTGGTTCGGCAGCCCCACCTCGTAGGCGTCGGGGTACATGAGCGCCCAGTGCACGGCCGCGGACTCCCACGGCTTGGTCTGGGCGTTGAGCTCGCCGCCGACGTACTGGATCGGCTTCTGGATCTGGGCCAGCAGCGGCTCGAGGCGGGGGTAGAGGGTCTCACCAGTCATGACCCGTCCAGGGTAGCCGCCGCGGCGTCCGGCCCATGGTGATCAGGTCACCTGATCGACAGGGGTCCTGGCTCAGCGTCGACGGGGAGCCAGGACCACACCAGGTGAGCCAGGATGACGGAGACTGGGCGAACTTTTGTATTAATGCTACGTTTCGTCGCATGGGGCGACAGCCGAAGTCCGAGGCGGACAAGGTCCACGACCGCATCGCAGTCCTCCGGGCCGACCGCGGCGTGAGCCGGAAGGAGCTCGCGGACGCCGTCGGGGTCCACCCCCAGACGATCGGCTACGTGGAGCGCGGCGAGTACAGCCCGTCGCTGGCCCTGGCCCTGCGCATCGCCCGCTTCTTCGACCTGCCGGTCGAGGCGGTGTTCTCGCTCGACCCGCTGCCCTCGCTCAGCGAGGAACTGCTCAGGAGGATGTCATGAGCATCTCCCCCGCCCAGACCTACCTGGCCCGCACCTTCGACGATGGCCGGTGGGCGTGGGCGCGGACCCGCCGCGTGCGCCGGCGGGCGGTCCTCGCCCAGGTCGCGCTGTTCGTCACACTGCTCGCGGCGACGCTCGCCGCGGCGGCCACCGACCAGGGGTGGACGACGACCTACTACGTCGCCTGGACGGTGGGGATGCTCGGCTTCATCCCGCTGCACTCGGTGCTCAACGCGGGCATCCGCGGGGTGTTCGACCGGAGCGCCCGGTCCCTCGACGAGCACCAGCTGCGGCTGCGCGACCGCTCGTTCACCGCGATGGCGTGGCCGGCGACGGCGATGCACTTCCTGGCGTGGAGCGGCGGCGTCACGGTGGTGGCGCTGAGCGACCACGTGGCGCTGGCGCTCTGCCTCGGCTTCCTGCTGTGGCTCGCCGCCGGGCTGCTCTCCTACTGGCACCTGGCCTGGACCGCCCCCGATGAGGGCGACGCCGACGCCTGATCCCCGCCGGTTACCCCATGATCAGCTTCCCTGATCGTGGAGCGTCCTCCCTCACGGTGCGCGGTGAGGGAGGACGCTCGATGATCAGGGGCCCTGATCCCAGCGGCGGTCAGCCGAGGTCGGGGAAGAAGAGCCGCACCTCGCGCGCGGCGGACTCGGGCGAGTCGGAGCCGTGCACGATGTTGTTCTGCACCTCGAGGGCGAAGTCGCCGCGGATGGTGCCCGGCCCCGCCTTCACCGGGTCGGTCGCGCCGGCCAGGGCGCGGAAAGCCTCGATGGCCCGCGGCCCCTCGACGACCAGCGCCATCAGCGGGCCGCCGGTGATGAACTCGACGAGGTCGGCGAAGAACGGCCGCTCGCGGTGCTCGGCGTAGTGGGTCTCGGCGGTCTCCCGGTCCAGGGTGCGCAGCTCGGCGGCGACCAGGCGCAGGCCCTTGCGCTCGAGCCGCGTGATCACCTCGCCGACCAGGCCGCGGGAGACGCCGTCGGGCTTGACGAGGACGAGGGTGCGTTCGGTCACGGGGCGGCAGCCTACGGGGTGGGCGTGGCGCTCCCGCCGCCGTCGGTGCGGTCCGGCGCCTCCACGGTGCCGAACGCGGTGCCGACCAGCTCCTTGCGCACCTGCAGGAGGTAGGCCCAGATGAGCAGGAACGCCCCCGCCACGAACCACATGACCCCGTTGATCAGCCCGGTCGCCAGCAGGGGTACCTGCAGCGCCGTGCCTATCACCAGCCCGCGCGGGCGGCGCTGGATCCCGCTGCCGAGGATCAGGACGAGGGCCAGCACGAGCAGCAGCGCGAGCAGCCCCCCGCCGAGCCCCTCGTCGGTCTGGGCGATGCCGCGGGGCACGAACAGCACCGCGATGCCCTCGAGCACCAGCACCGCGGCGGCGGCCCCGCGCAGGGCCTTGGCGGCCCGGGGCGGGTCGGCAGCGGTCACCGCGAGCCCCGCCCCATGAGCGTGCGCGCCTCACCGGCGGTGATCACGCTGCCGGTCACCAGCACGCCCGAGCCGCCGAGGGCGTCGTCCGGACCGGCCTCGGCCAGCTCGACCGCCTCGGTGAGCGCCTCGGGGAGCGCCGGTTGGACGCTCACCCGGTCGGCGCCGAAGACGTCGACGGCCAGGGCGCCGAGCGCGTCAGCCTGCATCGCGCGCGGCGAGCTGTTCTGGGTGACGACGAGCTCCGCGCAGATCTCCTCCAGCGCGGCGAGCATCCCGGCGACGTCCTTGCCGTGCACGCAGCCGACCACGCCGACGAGCCGGGTGAAGTCGAAGGACTCGCGGACCGCCTCGACCGTCGCCCGCATGCCGGCCGGGTTGTGCGCGGCGTCGACCAGCACGGTCGGGCTGGTGCGCACCCGCTCCAGCCGGCCGGGCGAGCGCACGGCGGCGAACGCGGCGCGGACGGGCTCCTGCTCGATCGGCCCGGTCGCCGCGCCCGCGCCGAGGAACGCCTCGACCGCGGCCAGCGCCGTCACCGCGTTCTGCGCCTGGTGGGCACCGAACAGCGGGAGGAAGACCTCCTCGTACTCGCCGCCGAGGCCCTGCAGGCGCACCTGCTGCCCGCCGACGGCGACCCGCCGCTCCAGCACGCCGAACTCGGTGCCCTCGCGGGCGACCACCGCCTCCACCTCCACGGCGCGGCGCACGAGTGCGTCCAGCGCACCCGGCTGCTGGTGGGCGAGGACGGCGATCGAGTCGGCGGCGATGATCCCGGCCTTCTCCCCCGCGATCGTCGCGACGTCGGGGCCCAGGTACTCCGCGTGGTCGAGGTCCACCGGGGTGACGACGGCGACGCGGGCGTCGGCCACGTTGGTGGCGTCCCAGGTGCCGCCCATGCCCACCTCGATGACGGCGACGTCGACCGGCGCGTCGGCGAACAGGGCGTAGGCCATGCCGACCATGACCTCGAAGAAGCTCATCGGGGTCTCCCCCGCGGCGTCGACCATCTGCACGTAGGGCGCGATGTCCTCGTAGGTCTCGACGAAGCGCTCGGCGCTCACCGGCTCCCCGTCGAGGACGATGCGCTCGCGGATCGACTCCAGGTGCGGGCTGGTGAACCGGCCGACGCGCAGGCCGAAGCCGCGCAGCAGCTCGTCGATCATCCGCGCCGTCGTCGTCTTGCCGTTGGTGCCCGCCACCTGCACGACCGGCATGGCGCGGTGCGGGGACCCGAGCAGGTCGACCAGCGCGCTGATGCGGATGAGCGACGGCTCCAGCCGGCTCTCCGGCCACCGGGCCAGCAGCTCGTTCTCGACCCGGGCCATGTCACCGGTGCTGCTGCTCACCCGGTCAAGGATGCCAGCCGCTCACCAGGCCCCGGCGCGCCGCGGGGGTGGGCCGCCGACCACGCCACCACCCGCGTGCCGCCAGTCGCTCGGCGACGCCGTCTCGACTACCCGCTTGCCGAGCGGGAACAGGCCGACGGCGGCCAGCTTGAACGAGGCGATACCGAAGGGGATCCCGATGATCGTGAGGCAGAACCCGATGCCCGCGACCACGTGCAGGAGGGCGAGCCACCAGCCGGCGACGAGGAACCACAGCAGGTTGCCGATCGCCGACGCGACGCCCACGCCCGGTGCGCGCACCGTCGTCCGCCCGAACGGCCAGACGACGAAGCCGGCCAGCCGGAACGAGGCGATGCCGAACGGGATGGTCACGACCAGCAGGCAGGCGATGACCCCGGCCAGCAGGTAGGCCAGCGCGAGGATCCAGCCCTGGAGGACCAGCCAGACGAGGTTGAGCAGCAGGCGCAGCGTGTCCACGTCATCTCCACGGACGACACCGGCGCAGCGTTCCCCGGCGGGGCGGAAGCCCGTTGCCCGCCCTTCCTAGGATGAGCGGCATGGTTCCCGACATCGCGACCCCGGACACGACTGCCCCGGCTGCGACCGTCGGCGTACCCGACAAGCCGACCGTCGACGGGCTCGAGGAGAAGTGGATCGGCCGCTGGGCGGCCGAGGACACCTACGGCTTCGACCGCGATGCCGCGCTGGCCGCACCGCGCGAACGGATCTGGTCGATCGACACGCCCCCGCCGACCGCCAGCGGTTCGCTGCACGTGGGGCACGTCTTCAGCTACACCCACACCGACATCGTCGCCCGCTACCAGCGGATGCGCGGCAAGCACGTCTACTACCCGATGGGCTGGGACGACAACGGCCTGCCCACCGAGCGGCGGGTGCAGAACTACTACGGCGTGCGCTGCGACCCGGGGCTGCCCTACGACCCGTCCTTCGAGCCGCCCGCGAAGCCCGGCAAGGACCAGGTCCCGATCTCGCGCCGCAACTTCGTCGAGCTGTGCATGCAGCTGACCGAGGACGACGAGGCCGAGTTCGAGAAGCTGTGGCGCCGCGTCGGCCTGTCGGTGGACTGGACCAACGTCTACCGGACGATCTCTGAGTCCTCCCGGGCCACCGCGCAGCGGATGTTCCTGCGCAACCTGGCCCGCGGTGAGGCCTACGCGCAGGAGGCGCCGACCCTCTGGGACGTCACCTTCCGCACCGCCGTCGCCCAGGCCGAGCTGGAGGACCGCGAGCGCCCCGGCGCCTACCACCGAATCGGGTTCTCGGGCCCCGACGGCCCGGTCTTCATCGAGACCACCCGGCCCGAGCTGATCCCGGCGTGCGTCGCCCTGGTCGCCCACCCCGACGACGAGCGCTACCAGCCGCTGTTCGGGACGACGGTCCGGACGCCGCTGTTCGACGTCGAGGTGCCGGTGGTCGCGCACCGCCTCGCCGAGCCGGACAAGGGCTCGGGCATCGCGATGATCTGCACCTTCGGCGACCTCAACGACGTCACCTGGTGGCGCGAGCTGCAGCTGCCGACCCGGGCGATCGTGGGCTGGGACGGCCGGCTCCTGGCCGACCCGCCGGCCGACGTCCCCGCCGGGCCGTACGCGGAGCTCGCCGGGAAGACCGTCTTCAGCGCCCAGCAGCGGATCGTGGAGATGCTGCGCGAGTCCGGCGACCTCGAGGGCGACCCCCGGCCGATCACCCACCCGGTGAAGTTCTTCGAGAAGGGCGAGCGCCCGCTGGAGATCGTCACCACCCGCCAGTGGTACATCCGCAACGGCGGCCGGGACGCCGACCTGCGCGACGCCCTGGTCGCCCGCGGCCGGGAGATCCAGTGGGTGCCCGAGCACATGCGGCACCGCTACGACAACTGGGTGGAGGGCCTCAACGGCGACTGGCTGATCAGCCGCCAGCGCTTCTTCGGCGTCCCCTTCCCGGTCTGGTACCGCCTCGACGAGGCCGGCGAGCCGGACTTCGAGAACCCGATCCTGGCCGCCGCGGAGTCGCTGCCGGTCGACCCGTCGTCCGACGTGCCGCCGGGCTTCGAGGAGTCGCAGCGCGGGAACCCGGGCGGGTTCATGGCCGACCCGGACGTCATGGACACCTGGGCGACGTCGTCGCTCTCGCCGCAGGTGGCCTCGGGCTGGGACACCGACCCGGAGCTGTTCGCCAAGGTCTTCCCGATGGACCAGCGGCCGCAGGCGCACGACATCATCCGGACCTGGCTGTTCTCCACCGTCGTGCGGGCGCACTTCGAGCACGGCACCGTGCCCTGGACGCACGCCACCATCTCCGGCTTCGTGGTCGACCCCGACCGCAAGAAGATGTCGAAGTCCAAGGGCAACGCGACGACGCCGATCGACGTCCTGGAGCGGTACGGCACCGACGCGGTGCGATGGCGGGCCGCCGGGGCGCGGCCGGGTGCGGACTCGCCGTTCGACGAGGCGCAGATGAAGGTGGGCCGGCGCCTGGCGATGAAGATCCTCAACGTCGGCAAGTTCGTGCTGGGCCTGGGCGCCTCGGCCTCGCTGACCGCCGACCAGGTGACCCAGCCGATCGACCGCGCGCTGCTCACCGGGCTGGCCGCCGTGGTGGAGGACGCCACGGCGGCGCTGGAGTCCTACAACTACACGCGCGCGCTCGAGGTCACCGAGGCGTTCTTCTGGTCGTTCTGCGACGACTACGTGGAGCTGGTGAAGTCCCGCGCCTACGGCTCGGGCGACGCGGCGACCTCCGCCCAGGCGGCGCTGGCGGTCGCGCTCGACGTCCAGCTGCGGCTGTTCGCACCGGTGCTGCCGTTCGCCACCGAGGAGGTCTGGTCCTGGTGGCAGACCGGCTCGGTGCACCGCGCGGCGTGGCCGGCCGCGTCCGAGCTGCCGGCCGACGGCGACCCGGCGATCGTCGCGGTGACGGCGGCGGCGCTGGCCGCGGTGCGCAAGGCGAAGTCCGACGCCAAGCAGTCGATGCGGGCCGAGGTGGAGACGGCGACGGTCACGGTGGCGTCCGACCGGCTGCCCCTGGTCGAGGCCGGGCAGTCGGACCTCGTCGACGCCGGGCGCATCCGCACGCTGACCGTGCGCCCGGGCGAGGGCGAGCTCACCGTCGACGTCGTCCTCGCCGAGGTCGCCGAGGGCTGATCTCCCTGCATGCGGGGCCTGCCCCCCGAGTGAAGTGCGCCGAGGGCGCGTTCTCCCGCTGGGAACGCGCCCTCGGCGTACATCGCCTCGGATCGTTCAGCGGGTGAGCTCGACGAGCTTGCGCACCGTGTTCCAGTTGCGGTTGGTGCCCGCGGCGCCGAGCAGCTGGGCCCAGGTTCGCTCGGTCCTGCGATCGCTCTCCAAGCCATCGGGCCGCCAGACGTACACCTCGCGGCCTCGTGGCACGTACTGCCAGCCGTCGGTCGGCGGAAGTGCCGCCACGCGCTCAAGGTCGAGCGGCTGGGCGTAGAAGGTGACCGAGTAGCGCGCCGGGTTGGTAGCGATGTGTCCGAGCGGATCGGCGGCGCGCACCCCGGCCAGCTCCTCCGCCGTCCGGACGACGACGGGGACGTCGAGCGCGAAGTGCTCCGCGATCGCCACGGACACATCGGCGGCGAGCTCGGCCTCGGGCAACGGGCTCTCGAGCAGCACGTTCCCGCTGGCGAGGTGGGTGCGGACGGCGCCGTACCCGCGCGCGGTCAGGACCTCCCGCAGCCTGGGCATGGAGACGCGGCGGGTGGCGCCCAGGTTCACCGCCCGCAGCAGGACCACGTACCGCGTCACCCCGTGGACGCTAGCGCCGCGTCGCGCCGATCCCCACCCGTCGCCATCTTCGCCCCCGCCACCCGCGCCACCCGCGCCACCCGCGCCACCGGCACCACCGGCACTCGCTGGACGTTGTCCCTCAGCGCGACATCCGGTCCCCCGGAATGTCCGCTGTCCGGACAACGCCGCGGGGGTTGTCCACAGCTGAAGGCGCTGGACACGGACGTGGGCCTGCCATCCCCCACGCTGTGGCCGTGCACGAAGTCCTCGAGCTGCTCGGGCCGACCCGCATGTCGTCGACGGCGACCCTGTCGCGGTTCGTGGCACCGCGCACCATCGGGCGCTGGCTGGCCGGCGGCCGCCTCGTGCAGCTGCACCCCGGGTGGGTCACCGTGCCGGACCTGGTCGACGACTGGACGGTGCGCGCTCACGCAGCCGCCTCCTACTGCGGAGGGCCGCTCAGCCACTGGAGCGCACTGGCCGTCCACGGCCTCGTGGAGGAGTACACCCGGTTGCACGTCACGGTGCCGCCGGGATCGAGGGTGCGCTCGGCACCGTGGCTGCGCGTGCACCGGAGCCGGTTGCCGTGCGGGCTGACCACCGCGCGAGGGCTGGTGACGACACCGGCGAGCCGGGCGCTGGTGGACACCTGGGGTGACGCCCACCGCACCACGGCGATGCGGGCCTCCCCCGGCCTGGCCCGGGCAGCGGTGCTGCGTGCGGTGCAGCGACGAAGCGTGCAGCCGACCCAGGTGGCGGCCGAGCTGGACCGCCGTCCCAACCTGCCCGGGCGGGCGGCGCTGCACGAGTTGCTTCGGCTCGTCGCCGGCGGGAGCCGCAGCGAGCTGGAGATCTTCGGCCTCCAGCACATCCTCGCCGTCCCCGGGCTGCCGGAGTGCCGGCGTCAGCACCGGGTGCACCTACCCGACGGGCCCGTCCTCCTCGATGCCGCCTGGCCCGAGGTCCTGCTGGCGGTCGAACTGGACGGTGCTGCCTTCCACGGCTCCGAGGAGGCACGGAAACGCGACCTGCGCCGGGACGCCACCCTGGCCGTCCTCGGCTGGCAGACCTTGCGTTTCAGCTACCGACGGGCCACCTCGGATCCGACGGGTTGCCGCGCCCAGATCGCCGAGATCTACCGCCATCGCCTGGGCAATGCCCCTCAGACGGACATTCGATGAGCGCGAATGTCGCGTCCGGGGTCATCGCTCCACCGGCAGCCACGGCCTGGGCCGCGCTGCTGGCACTCGGGAGACCGCGGCCGGGGCGGGAACGCGGCAATCCCGCGACCGGGCCGGCAACGCGGGATGCCGGCGACCGGGCCGGCGACGCGGCGAGCCCGCCCCCCGGGGCCGGGGCCGGGCTCGCCGTCGTCCGGCGCCGGCTGGTGGAGCGCTGAACGCCAGAGGCCCAGAACCCGGTGGATTCTGGGCCTCTGGCGTTCACTCAGCTGCGGATCAGGCCGACTTCTCGCGGGGGGCGCGGGTGGGCTTGCGCGGCACGATCGTCGGGTTGACGTGCTCCAGCACGACCTCCTTGGTGATCACCACGGAGGCGACGTCCTCGCGGCTGGGGATGTCGTACATCACCGACTGGAGCACCTCCTCCATGATCGCGCGGAGCCCGCGGGCGCCGGTGCCGCGGAGGATCGCCTGGTCGGCGACGGCCTCGAGCGCGTCGTCGGTGAACTCCAGCTCCACGCCGTCGAGCTCGAACAGCTTCCGGTACTGGCGCACCAGGGCGTTCTTCGGCTGGGTCAGGATGTTGATCAGCGCCTGGCGGTCCAGCTTGCGGACGCTGGTGATCACCGGGAGCCGGCCGATGAACTCGGGGATCATGCCGAACTTCAGCAGGTCCTCGGGCATGACCTCGGCGAAGGCGTTGGCGTCCTCGATCTCCTGCTTGCCGCGGATCTCCCCGGCGAAGCCGATGCCCTGCTTGCCCGCGCGGGCCTCGATGACTTGCTCCAGGCCGGCGAACGCGCCACCCACGATGAACAGCACGTTGGTGGTGTCGATCTGGATGAACTCCTGGTGCGGGTGCTTGCGGCCACCCTGCGGCGGCACCGACGCCGTCGTCCCCTCGAGGATCTTCAGCAGCGCCTGCTGCACGCCCTCGCCGGAGACGTCGCGGGTGATCGACGGGTTCTCGCTCTTGCGGGCGATCTTGTCGACCTCGTCGATGTAGATGATGCCGGTCTCGGCGCGCTTGACGTCGTAGTCGGCGGCCTGGATCAGCTTCAGCAGGATGTTCTCGACGTCCTCACCCACGTAGCCGGCCTCGGTGAGGGCCGTGGCGTCGGCGATGGCGAACGGGACGTTCAGCATCCGGGCCAGGGTCTGCGCGAGGTGCGTCTTGCCGCAGCCGGTGGGACCGATCAGCAGGATGTTGGACTTCGCCAGCTCGACGGCGTCCTCGCGGGAGGCGCGGTCACCGCCGGCCTGGATCCGCTTGTAGTGGTTGTAGACCGCGACCGAGAGCGTCTTCTTGGCCTTGTCCTGGCCGATGACGTACTGGTCGAGGAAGTCGTGGATCTCCTTGGGCTTGGGCAGCTCGTCGAACTTCAGGTCCGACGACTCCGAGAGCTCTTCCTCGATGATCTCGTTGCAGAGGTCGATGCACTCGTCGCAGATGTAGACCCCGGGGCCAGCGATGAGCTTCTTGACCTGCTTCTGGCTCTTGCCGCAGAACGAGCACTTGAGCAGATCACCGCTCTCACCGATTCGTGCCACCTGCTGACCTCCACCTCGACAGTCGCCGGTCCTGGTGTCAGGTACCCGCGGGTTGGACCCTGCTTGCTTGTCTTCTGCCCCTGCTCGGCCTCGCTGACAGGCTGCCCCGCGAAGCTCTCCTCCCGGCGGTGCAGGCCGGGGATCGGGCGTCCGCCGAACGTACCCGCCGCCTCCGGTCGGTCCGGGCAATGACTCACCCGGATCGCCCGAGGCCGTTCCTCTTCTGTCCCGTCGTGCCCTCGGACCCCCGACGGTACGGGCCGAACACGCGTCCCGCGCGTCCCCGGCCCGTACCGGATCAGGAGGTGGGGAGGGCGTTCAGCTTCCGGCTCTGGATCACCTGGTCGACGATCCCGTACTCCTTGGCCTCCGGAGCGGTCAGGATCTTGTCGCGGTCGATGTCGGCGCGGACCTGGTCGGCGGTCCGGCCGGTGTGCCGCGCCAGGATCTCCTCCATCTGCGTGCGGACCCGCTGGATCTCGGCGGCGTGGATCTCCAGGTCGGAGACCTGACCGCCGGCCTCGCCCGAGGGCTGGTGGATCAGCACGCGGGAGTACGGCAGCGCGAGCCGCTTGCCCGGCGTCCCGGCCGCGAGCAGGACGGCGGCGGCCGAGGCGGCCTGGCCCATGCAGACGGTCTGGATGTCGGGCCGGACGAACATCATCGTGTCGTAGATGGCCATCAGCGAGGTGAAGGAGCCACCGGGCGAGTTGATGTAGATGGTGATGTCGCGGTCCGGGTCGGCCGACTCGAGCGTGATCAGCTGCGCCATCACGTCGTTGGCCGACGCGTCGTCGATCTGCACGCCGAGGAAGATGATGCGCTCCTCGAAGAGCTTGTTGTAGGGGTTGGACTCCTTCATGCCGTAGCTCGTGCGCTCCACGAAGGAGGGCAGGATGTACCGGCTGGAGGGCATCTGGAAGCTCATCTGTCTGTGTCCTCGGGCGCTCAGTTGTCGGAGACCGGGTTGGCGCTGTCGGTCATCGCGGCACGGCTGACGACGTGGTCGACGAAGCCGTACTCGAGCGCCTCCTGCGCGGTGAACCAGCGGTCGCGGTCGGCGTCCTTCTCGATCTGTTCGACGCTCTGACCGGTGTGGAATGACTGCAGCTCGTTGAGCTCCCGCTTGGTGCGGCGGAACAGGTCGGCCTGGATGGCGATGTCGGCCGCGGTGCCGCCGACGCCGGCCGAGGGCTGGTGCATCATGATCCGCGCGTGCGGCAGGGCGTAGCGCTTGCCCTTGGTGCCGGCGGTGAGCAGGAACTGGCCCATCGAGGCGGCCAGGCCCATGCCGTAGGTGGCGACGTCGCAGTCGATGAACTGCATCGTGTCGTAGATGGCCATACCGGCGCTGACCGAGCCGCCGGGCGAGTTGATGTAGAGGTGGATGTCCCGCTTCGGGTCCTCCGCGGACAGCAGGAGCATCTGGGCGGCCAGCTGGTTGGCGATGACGTCGTCGACCTGGGTGCCCAGGAAGATGATGCGCTCGCGCAGCAGGCGCTCGTAGACCGAGTCGCCGAGGTTCATCCCCCCGCCGTTGGCGCGCAGCAGCGGCGCACTGGCCAGGTTCGGGTCGGTGGTGCTCACGGGTGCGGTGACCTCCGTAGGACGCGTGTCGTGGCAGTCGGTCTCGGTGTGGTGCAGGCCCGGAACGGCCCGCCGGGGAGCGGTACCCCCCGGCGATCGCCTGAGTCCTGTCGACCCTAACGCGCACCTGCGACGGGACGGTCCCCGTGGCGGCGGTGTTCGCCGTCGGCGCAGCGGCCGCCCCGGAACGGCGACGACGCCGCCCCACCTGCGGAAGGTGGGACGGCGTCGTCGGTGTCGCGCGGGCCTGACGGCTCAGGCCTTGTTGACGTCCTCGGTGTCCTCGGTCGCCCCTTCGGCGGCCTCGGTGGCGACGGCCTGGACGCCGATCTCCTCGGCCTCGGCGGGGGCCTCCTCGGTCTCCTCGGCGGGGGTCTCCTCGGTCTCCTCGGCGGGGGTCTCCTCGGTCTCCTCGGCGGGGGTCTCCTCGGCGGCCGCCTGGACGGTCTTCGGCCGCAGGGCCTCGAGGTCGACGGTCCGGCCCGACTCGTCGGTGATCGTCGTCTGCTCGAGCAGCTGGGCGAGCGTCTTTGTGCGGCGGACGTCCGCGACGAACTCGGCGATGTTGCCGCTCTGCTGCAGCTGCTGGGCGAACTGCTCCGGGCTCATCCGGTTGCGCTGGGCCTGCGCCATGATCTGCGCCGAGAGGTCGTCGTTGGCGACGGTGACCTCACGGGCGTCGGCGATGGCGTCGAGGATGAACTGCGTCTTCACCGCCTGCTCGACGTTCTTGCGCTGGTCGGCCTCGTAGTCCTCGCGGCTGTCCACGCCCGACATCTGCAGGAACGCATCCCAGTCCATGCCGGCCTGGGCGAGCTCGCGCTCGAAGGCCTGGTTGCGCCACTGCACCTCGCGCTCGACCAGGTTCTCGGGGATCGGCACCTCGACGGTCTCGATGAGGTGCTCGACCAGCTTGTCGCGGGCCTGGGCGCCCTGCTGGATCACCTTGGTGCGGGCCAGCCGGGTGCGGGCGTCCTCCCGCAGCTCCTCGAGGGTGTCGAACTCGCTGGCGGTCTGCGCGAAGTCGTCGTCCAGCTCCGGCAGCTCCTTCTCCTTCACCGAGCGGACGGTGACGGTGACGTCGGCCAGCTGGCCGGCGTCGGGGCCCGAGAGGAGCGCGGTCTGGAAGGTCTTCGACTCGTCGGCGGACAGCCCGCGGACGGCGTCGTCGAGGCCCTCCATGAGGTTGCCCGAGCCGACCTCGTAGGACATGCCCGTGGTCGAGCCGTCCTCGAGGACCTCGCCGTCGAGCGTGGCCTCGAGGTCGATGGAGACGAAGTCGCCGTCCTGCGCGGCGCGCTCGACACCGGTGAGCATGCCGAAGCGCTCGCGCATGACGGAGATCTGCTGGTCGACCTCCTCGTCGGTGACCTCGACGTCGTCGACGGTCACGGCCAGGGAGTCGAGGGCCGGCAGCTCGAGCTGCGGGGCGACGTCGACCTCGGCGGTGAAGGCGAGGGTGTCGTTGTCGTCGAGGCGGGTCACCTCGATGTCGGGCTGGCCCAGGACGCGGACCTGGTTCTCGCGGATGACCTCGGAGTAGATCTCCGGGACCGCGTGCTGGACGACCTGCTCCAGGACCACGGGGCGGCCGAGGCGCTGGTCGAGCACGCGGTTGGGCACCTTGCCGGGGCGGAACCCGGGGACGCGGACCTGCTTGCCCAGCTCCTTGTAGACCTCACCGAAGGCGTGGTCCAGGTCCCCCCACGGCACCTCGATCGCCATCCGGACCCGCGTGGGGCCCAGTTCCTCGATGGTGCTCTTCACAGCGGCAGTGCTCCTCGGTGAGACAGTGGTGTGCAGGCGTCCGCACGAACTCGTGACGCCGGGTCGACCCCCGAGTCTAGAGACGTCGGGGGCACGCGCGCGGTGGCGGGATGCGGGCCTCGCGCTCGCCCGGTCGGGGTGACAGGATTTGAACCTGCGGCCCCCTGCTCCCAAAGCAGGTGCGCTACCAAGCTGCGCCACACCCCGTGGCCGCACGAGTCTAGGCGGACCGGCGGCCGGCCGGGCGGGCGCGGTCGGGCGGCCCGCCGGTCACCCGTCGTCGACGACCAGATCGGGGTCCACCAGCCGCAGGTCCACGCCGACGAGGTCCCAGGGCGTCACGGCCGCGGCGCAGGCGCCGGAGGTCACCAGCGGGTCCGCCGCGACGACGTCGCGCGCCTCGGCCAGGGAGCCGCAGCGGAGGACGTAGGCGGCGTCGCCCTCCCCCAGCGGGCCGCCCAGCAGCACCAGCTGCCGGTCGACGAGCGAGTCGACGAAGGTCTCGTGGTCGGGGCGGCGGGGTCCCGCGCCCGGTGCCGCGGTGAGCAGCACCAGGAAGTACGAGCCCCCGTTCACGCCGACACCGGCGGCCGGTGGTCGGCCCACGGCGCCGCCTGCTCCAGCGCGGCCGCCACGCGGACCAGCAGATCCTCCCGCCCGACGGCGGCGACGAGCTGGACGCCGACGGGCAGCCCCTGTCCGGTCCGGTGCAGCGGCAGGCTGACCGCCGGCTGACCGGTGACGTTGAACTGGGAGGTGTAGGGCATGAGGCTGTTGATCCGCCGCCCCTCCTCCTTCTCGCCGGCCGCGGTGAACCAGCCGAGCTCCGGCGGTGGCGCGGCGATCGTGGGGGTGACGAGCAGGTCGAAGCCCTCGCCGCCGTGCTCCCGCGGTGCCCACCACTGCGCCATCCGGCGGCTCCAGGAGCCGAGCCACGTGCGGGCGCCCAGGTAGCGCTCGGCGGAGAGCTTGCGGCCCACGGCCCGGTACATCTGGTTGCGCGGCTCCAGCTCCGCGTCCTCGATCGGCCGGCCGAGCGACCGCTCGAACGCGGAGAGGGTCAGCGCGACGTCCGCCGCGATGGTGCTGGTGAACCAGCGGGGGAACTCGGGGTCGAACATCGCGCCCGGCGTCCCGGGCTCCACGTCGCACCCGAGGTCGGCGAGCAGCCGGCCGGTGCGCTCCACCGCGGCCCGGCAGGCGGGATCGCGGAGGTACTGCTCCCCCGGCTCGGCGTCCAGCAGCCCGACGCGGAGCCGGCCCACCGGCGCCCCGACCTCCTCGGCGAGCGGTCGAAGCAGCGGCGGGGCGGCGTACGGGTCACCGGGCATGGGGCCGCTGATGGCGTCGAGGACGGCGGCGGTGTCGCGCACCGTGCGGGTGACGACGCCGTCGATGGTGGCGCCGGCCCAGCTCTCCCCCACCTCCGGCCCCTGGCTGACCCGAGCCCGTGTGGGCTTGAGCCCGACCAGGCCGCACTCCGCCGCGGGGATGCGGATCGAGCCGCCGCCGTCGGTGGCGTGGGCGACCGGCACCAGCCCGGCGGCGACCGCGGCCGCCGACCCTCCGCTGGAGCCGCCGGTGGAGCGGTCGGTGTCGTACGGGTTGCGTGCCGGGGGGTTGGCGGCCGGCTCCGTGGTGATCGTCGTCCCGAACTCCGGCACGTTCGTGCGGCCGAGGACGACGAACCCCGCGGCGCGGAAGCGGGCGGCGAGGTGGCTGTCGACGGGCCAGCGGACGTCGGCGTCGCGCAGGAACGACGTGCCGTAGTGCGTCGCCTCACCGGCCACGTGGCAGCCGAGGTCCTTGAGCAGGATCGGCACGCCGCGGAACGGCCCGTCGGGCAGGTCGCCCGCGGCCTCCGCGCGGGCGGCGTCGAACCGCTCGCGGATCACCGAATCCAGCCGCGGGTTCACCCGCTCGATCCGCTCGATCGCGGCGTCGACGAGCTCCGCGGGCGTGGCCCGGCCGGTGCGGACCAGCTCGGCCTGTGCGGTGGCGTCCAGCCAGGTCGTGTCGAGCGAGGTGGCGTCGGTCACACCGCGGACCGTAGCAACGGGCTCCGACGACGGCGCTCAGCGCACGGTGACGACCGGTTCTCCGCGCGCGTGGGAGCACGAGTGCGCCCGCGGAGGTCAGGCGTCCACCGGCTCCCAGTCGACGACGCGGGACGCCACCGCGTCGAGCAGCGGCCGGTCGTGCGAGATCGCCAGCAGGCCGATGCCGGCCGCGTGGCAGTGCTGCAGCAGCAGGTCCCAGATGGCGGCCTGGGTGACGGCGTCGACGCTCGCGGTGATCTCGTCGGCGACGAGGTAGCGCGGCCGGGCCAGCAGCGCCCGCGCCAGGTTGACCCGCTGCAGCTCCCCGCCGCTGATCTCGTGCGGGTGGCGGTCCAGCCAGGCGGGGTCGACCAGCCGCCGGTCCAGCGCGGCGACGTCGTCGTGCGAGGCGCCGGTGGCCGCGAGCACCCGCCGCACCGTCCAGCGCGGGTCCATCGCCCGCTCGGGGTGCTGGAGCACCAGCTGGACCGGGTGCGGAGCACGCCGGGCCCGCGGGACGGCGCCGTCGACGGTCACCCGGCCCCGGACGGGTCCGGCGAACCCGGCCAGCACCCGGCCGAGCGTGCTCTTGCCCCCGCCGCTCGGGCCGCACAGCCCGACCACCTCCCCTGCCTCGACGCGCAGGTCGACCCCGGCGAGGACCCAGGGGTGCGCGGCGCCGTAGCGGAACCAGACGTCGTCGGCGTGCAGCATCAGGCCTCCGCCGTCGTCGGCACCCGGAACCCGTTGGCGGGCAGCGCCTGCCAGAGGGACCGCGTGTACGGGTGCCGCAGGGACGACCCGTCGCCGGTGAAGGCGCGCGGATCGGCGACGTCGACGGTGCGGCCGTCGCGGCAGATGACCACCCGGTCGGCGACCGCCAGCGCCGCCACCAGCTCGTGGGTGATCAGCACGACCGCGCACCCCTCGTCGGCCATCACGCGGAACTCGGCGAGCGTGGTCGCGACGGTGGCGGCCGGCAGGCCGGTGGTTGGCTCGTCGGCGACGAGGACCCGCGGCCGGCTCATCGTCGCCATCGCGACCAGCACCCGCCGCGCCATGCCGCCGGAGAGCTCGTGGGGGTGGAGCCGCAGCACCTCGGGCCCCAGCCCCCGGCGGGCCAGCGCCTCCTCGGCGGCCCGCCGCGGATCGGGGTGCCCGGCCAGCCGCGCCGAGCGCCGCACCTGCCGGCCCACCCGGCTCAGCGGGTCGAGGAAACCCACCGACTGCGGCAGCAGCGCGATGCCCCGTCCGGCCAGCCGGCGCCGGCTCTCCGGGTCGAGGTCCACGCCGTCGTAGGCCACGGTCCCGCGCTCGACCGCGTTGGGCGGCAGCAACCCGAGGACGGCGTGGGCGAGCAGCGACTTGCCGGCCCCGCTGGCGCCGACGAGGGCGACCACCTCCCCCGCCGCCGCGGTCAGGTCCATGCCGGCCAGCGCCCTCACCGTGCGGCGGCGCAGCCCGCGCTCGTACTGGACGAAGTCCACCTCGAGGCCGCGCACCTCCAGCAGCGCGCTCACAGGTGGGCGCTCCGCGGGTCCAGCAGCGCCCGGGTGTTCTCGCCGATGGTGTCGACCAGCTTCACCACGACCAGGAGGCACAGCCCGGGCAGCACCGCGAGCCACCAGGCGCCGGCGCTGAGGTAGCGCATCGACTCGGCCAGCAGCACCCCGATCGAGGGCTCGCCCGGGTCCACGCCCAGGCCGAGGAAGGAGAGCGCCGCCTCGTGCAGGATCGCGTGCGGGAACAGCAGGACGGCGCCGACGAGGAAGTGGCCGGTCAGGTGCCCGGCGAGGTGGTGGCGGGCGATCCAGCCGCGACCGTGCCCGAGCTGCCGGGAGACGGTGACGTGGTCGGAGGTGACGATCTCCCGCGCCCGGCCGCGCAGCACCCGGGTGAGCGTCGGCCAGTGCGTGAGGGCGA
This sequence comes from Blastococcus carthaginiensis, assembly GCF_030731085.1. Taxonomy (NCBI): domain Bacteria; kingdom Bacillati; phylum Actinomycetota; class Actinomycetes; order Geodermatophilales; family Geodermatophilaceae; genus Blastococcus; species Blastococcus carthaginiensis. The sequence goes on from NZ_JASNFN010000014.1 coordinate 159,770, forward strand.
CGGCGAGCACCGCGGCCTGCGTGCCCCCGCCGAAGACGAACGCCAGCAGGATGAGCAGCACCAGGTGCGGCAGCGCGAGGAAGAGGTCGACCAGCCAGCTCACGACCCGGTCGACGACGCCGCCGAACACCGCCGCGGCGGAGGCGAGCACCAGCGCGATGACGGCGGAGACCAGCGCCGCCGTCGTCCCGACCACGAGGCTGAGCCGCAGCCCCGCCAGCACCCGGGCCAGCAGGTCGCGGCCCAGCGGATCGGTGCCGAACGGGTGGCCGGCCGACGGGCCGAGGTTGCGATCGGCGAGCGCCGTGGTCGAGGCGGCGTCGCCCGCGACCCCGCCGGCGACGAAGACGCCGAGCACGACCAGCAGCGAGACCCCGACCCAGGCGAGGGTCCGGCGGCGCCGGTCCCCCAGGGACCGGGTACGGACGGCGGGATGGGCGGCGGCGGTGCTCATCGCACCCCCTGCCCCGCCGGGGACGGCGCGACCGGCTCGCGCGCGGGCGGCGCGTCGGGTGCCGGCGGGGGTGCGCCGAGCGGGCCGCGCAGACCGCGCCGCGCCCGGCGGGCCGCGGCCAGGTCGGCCGACACCCGGGGGTCGAGCCGGGCGTGCACGAGGTCGCCGACCTGGTTGCCGACGAAGACGAACACGGTGGTGAACAGGACGATCCCCAGCAGCAGCGGGACGTCCTGACCGAGGGCGGCGGCGGTGGTCGCGGCGCCGAGGCCCGGGTAGGAGAAGACCTGCTCGGCCAGGACCGCGCCGCCGAAGAGCTCCCCGAGCGAGCTGAACTGCAGCAGCACGGCCGGGGCGGCGGCGTTGCGCAGCACCCGGTGGAGCACGACCCCGGTCGCCGACTCCCCCTGCGCGCGGGCGAAGGCGACGTAGTCGCTGGCCAGCGCCTCGACCACGGCGTGCCGGGTGTGCAGCACGACCGGGGCGACGCCCACGATCGACAGGGTCAGCGCCGGCAGCACCAGGTGGTGCAGTCGGTCGAGCAGGGTGACGTCCTCGGCCAGGATGCCGACCGGGACCGCGCAGCACACCGGCGCCCAGCCCAGCTGCACCGAGAAGACGTAGAGCAGCAGCAGCCCGACCCAGAACGTCGGCGCCGAGGCCAGCGTGTAGGCCCACCAGCAGATCGCCCGGTCGGTGACGCGTCCCTGCCGGGCGCCGGCGAGCACCCCGAGCGCGAACCCGAACAGCCCGGAGAGCAGCCACGCGGTGGCCATGAGCGCAAGGCTGGCGAGGAATCGCTCGCCGATGACCTCGGCGACCGGCTGGTCGAACGTCAGCGACCGGCCCAGGTCACCCTGCGCGAGCTGCCCCGCCCAGGCGAGGAACCGTTCGACCGGTGGCTCGTCGAGCCCCCAGCGCTCGGCGATGAGCGCCCGCTGCTCGGGCCCGACGGCGGCGATGTCCCCGCCGACGTAGGCGTCCACCGGGTCGACCGGCGAGCTGACCAGCAGCGCGAAGGAGGCGGTGGCGACCGCGGCGAGCAGCAGGGCCAGCCGGACCAGCCGGCCGGCCACCCAGCGCGCGGCCGTCGCGACCCGGCTCAGCAGCTCCACTGCCAGTCCGCGATCCCCGCGGTGATCGGCCAGCCGTGCCCGTGCGGCTCGATCCGCGGGGCGCCGAGGTCGAGGCACTCGTCGACGAAGTAGGTGTGCTCCAGGTTGACCAGCCAGGCCCAGGCGGCGTCACCCGACGGCCCGAAGCCGGTGCCCTCGCCGTCGAACTGGGCGGCCTGCCAGTGCGGGATCGCCGCCTCCTGGTCGGTCGCGGTCATCGCCGCCTCGAGGTGCTCGTCGACCTCGGGGTCCGCGTAGTAGCCGGGATTCCAGTACTCGACGCCGGCCTGCCTGGACGAGTAGAGGTTGTACATCTCGGTCGGGTCGAGGCTGCCCCAGCCGAAGAGCACGGCGTCGGCGTGCAGCCGCTCGTCGAGGACGTCCCAGCTCGCGCCGTCCGGGGTCACCTCGATGCCCACGGGGGCGAGCATGTCGGTGACGGCGAGGGCGAGCGCCTGCCGCAACGAGTCGTCGGCCGGGTAGAGCAGGGTGAACGCGGCCGGGACGCCGTCGCGCTCGCGCACGCCGTCGCCGTCCGCGTCGACCCAGCCGGCGTCCTCCAGCAGCCGCTCGGCCTCGGCGGTGTCGGCGTCGGGAATCGCCGCCGCGGGCTCGTCCCAGGGCAGCCCGTCGACCGGCCCGGTCGCCGGCGTGCCGTAGCCCTCCAGGATGCCGTCGACGAGGGCGGCGCGGTCCACCGCGACGTTGACCGCCTGGCGCACGGCGCGGTCCGAGGTGACGTCGTTGCCGATCGGCTGCCCGTCGTCGGTGGTCCGCCCCTCGTCGGGCAGGTAGGGGAACATGATCCCGCGGTTGTCGACCGACGGGACGGCGACCAGCCGCATGCCCGGCACCTGGGTCGTGGCCAGCTGCGAGGGGACGGCGGCCATGTCGACCTGCCCGGCCGTCGCGGCGGCCAGCGAGGTGTCCTCGCCGGTGAACTGGAAGACGAGCCGCTCGAAGGCCGGCTGCTCGCCGTAGTAGTCGTCGTTGCGCTCGACGATGAGCTGCTGCCCCTCGTCCCACTGCACGAAGGTGTACGGCCCCGAGCCCACCGGGTTGCGCGCGTAGTCCGGGCCGTGCGCGTGCTCGGGCACGATGCCGAGGGAGGCCAGCCGGTTGACGAAGGTGCTCTGCGGCCGCTCCAGCAAGAGCTCGACGGTGTCCTCGTCGACGGCGACCGCCTCGGCCAGCGCGGTGACGTCGGTCAGGCCGCCGCTCTCGCTGGCGGTGGTGAAGGTGTAGGCGACGTCGTCGGCGGTGACCGGCTCGCCGTCGGTGAAGCGGGCGTCGGTGCGGAGGTCGACGGTCCACACCAGGCCGTCGTCGCTGACCGACCAGGCGGTGGCCAGGTCGGGGACGACGTCGAGGTCCGCGTCACGGGTGAGCAGCGTCGACTGGAACAGCGGCGAGCCGTAGCGCCCCCAGCCGAGCGTGGGATCGTAGCCGTCGTCCGGCTCGCCGCCGATCGCCAACCGCAGCTCGGTCGGCGCGGTCGGGCCGGCCACCGCCCCCGGCCCGGCGACGGCACCGCCGCAGCCGGCGACCAGCACCGCCGACGCGCCGATGACCACCGCGTTCCGGATCGCTCCTCGTCGTGCGCGCACGCGACGCCCTCCCGCTCCGACGGCGTGCCGCACCGGGTGCGCGCCATGCCGCCGCCGAGGTTATTGCAAAGTAGTCGCAACAGGCCATCCGGGTTGCGCACCGCAACCGGAACCCCGACTGCGCCTGCCTCGTTGGGTCGCAGGGCAGCCGTGCCCCGATCCCTCCTCCGAAGAGAGCCATGAGCCCCTATCACAGTCCCCAGGCCGCGACCTCCCGCCTCGGGAAGGGGGTGCGCGGCCGGTGACCGAAGTGCTCTCGCTGCTGCTCGGAGTGCTCGTCGTGCTGGCGATCACGGTCGTCACCGGGTACTTCGTGGCCCAGGAGTTCGCCTACATGGCGGTCGACCGGGCGACCCTCGCCGCGCGGGCGGAGGCCGGTGACGCCGCGGCGAGACGCGCCCTGAGCGTCACCCGGCGGACGTCGTTCATGCTCTCGGGCGCCCAACTGGGCATCACCGTCACCGGGCTGCTCGTCGGCTACGTCGCCGAGCCGCTGATCGGCGACTCGCTGGGTGCGCTGCTCGGCGGCGTCGGGGTGCCGACGGCGGTCGGCGTCGGCATCGGCGCGGTGCTCGCGCTGCTGTTCTCCACGGTCGTGCAGATGCTGTTCGGGGAGCTGTTCCCGAAGAACCTCGCCATCGCCCGCCCGGAGCCGGTCGCCCTCCGGCTCGGCGCCTCCACCGCCGTCTACCTGACCGTCTTCGGCTGGTTGATCCGGGTGTTCGACCAGGCGTCGAACCTGCTGCTGCGGGCGCTGCGGATCGAGCCCGTCCACGACGTGGAGCACGCCGCCACCGCCCGGGACCTGGAGCACATCGTCGAGGAGTCCCGCGACAGCGGGAATCTGCCGGCGGAGCTCTCGATGCTGGTCGACCGCATCCTCGACTTCCCCGACCGCGACGTCGAGCACGCGATGATCCCGCGCCCGCGGGTGGACACCGTGCAGGACACCGACACCCTCGGCCACCTGCGCGCCCTCATGACCCACGGCCACTCGCGCTACCCGGTGCTCGAGGCCGGGACCGGCGACGTCGTCGGCGCGGTGCACCTGGCCGACCTGCTGGCCACCCCTGAGCCGGACACCGCCGGGGTGACGACGATCGCGCGGGAGTGCCCCGTCGTCTCCACGTTCACGCCGCTGCCCGAGGCGCTGCGCCAGCTCGCGGAGGCCGGCGAGAAGATGGCCTGCGCCATCGACGAGTACGGCGGCTTCGCCGGCATCCTCACCCTGGAGGACCTCGCCGAGGAGCTGGTCGGCGAGATCACCGACGAGCACGACGAGGAGCGCCCGGAGTACGTGCCGGTCGTGGGCGACGGCGTGTGGGAGATGGCCGGGGACGTGCACGTCGACGAGGTCGAGCGGGCCCTCGGCGTGGACCTGCCGCGCGGGCACCACGAGACGATCGCCGGGCTGGTCATCGCCGCGGCCGGCGCCCTGCCCGGGCCCGGCGACCGGCTGACCATCGAGCTGCCGCCGGACCCGGCCGACCTGGTGCACGCCGACGAACCCGCCCCGCGGCACCTGCACGTTCAAGTGCTCGACGTCGAGCGGCACGTGCCCGCGCGCGTCCGCCTGGAGCTGCCCGACCGGGCGGGTGCGACCAACGGACAGGACCGCACGACCGACCAGGAGGGAACCCGATGAGCGAGAACCCGTGGGTGGTCCTGGCCGCGACCGTGGTCATCGTGGCGCTGTCGGCCTTCTTCGTCGCGGTGGAGTTCGCCGCGCTAGCGGCCAAGCGGCACCGGCTGGAGGAGGCGGCGCCCGGCAGCCGCTCGGCCCGCGCGGCGCTGCGCAACTCCTCGGAGCTGACCCTGCTGCTGGCCGGCTCGCAGCTGGGCATCACCGCGGCCACCCTGGCGCTGGGTGCGGTCAGCAAGCCGGCGGTGCACCACTGGCTCACCCCGCTGTTCGAGTCGTGGGGGCTGCCGCTGGTCGCCGCCGACGTCGCCGGGTTCGTGCTGGCGCTGCTGGTGATCACGTTCATCCACCTCGTGGTCGGCGAGATGGCCCCCAAGTCGTGGGCGATCGCCCACCCGGAGCGCTCGGCGACCCTGCTGGCGGCGCCGATGCGGGTCTTCATGGCGGTGTTCCGGCCGCTGCTGCGCGTGCTGAACACCGCCGCCAACCGGCTCGTCCGCGCGGTCGGGGTGGAGCCGGCCGACGAACTCGCCGTCGGTCACAGCCCCGACACGCTGCGCCACCTGGTCGAGCACTCGGCCAACGTCGGGGCGCTGGACGCCGGCTTCTCCGCGCAGATCTCCGGCGCCCTGGAGCTGGAGCGCATGACCGTCCGGGACCTCGTCACCGCGGACGCGCCGCTCGTCGCCGTGCCGGGTGACGCGACGGTGGAGGCGGTGCGGGAGGCCACCCGGCGGAGCGGGCACCTGCGCATCCTGCTCGGGACCCGGGCTGCACTGACCGGTGTGGTGCACGTCCGCGACACCTTGGGCTCGGCTGCCGACGTGGCGGCGGTCGAGTTCGCGCGCCCGGTCTTCAGCCTGGACGCCGGCACCACGGTGTGGGCGGCGCTGGCGGCGATGCGCGAGACGCGGAACCACCTGGCCGTCGTCAGCGAGGGCGGTTCGGTGCTCGGGGTGGTCACCATGGCCGACGTGCTGCACCGGCTGCTCCCCCAGCCGGCGGCCGCCGAGCCGGCCGGCTGACCCGAGGTCACCGGACGCTCTGCCTCTGATCACCATCGGGAGCAGAGGCAGAGCGTCGCCGACGTGGCCCTGGGGGGCTTCGTGTGGTGGTTGGCCCCGCCGATCGGGCCGGCGCCACGCCCTCGGGCGGCGGCGCGCTACGCTCGTCGCGGCTCGGCAGCCCGGTGGATCTCGGTCCCCGGGCGACTCCGATGTCGAGGGAGCCCGCCCCCTCGCGCCGCCACGCGGGTGTAGCTCAATGGTAGAGCCCCAGCCTTCCAAGCTGGCCATGCCGGTTCGATCCCGGTCACCCGCTCCACGTCCTGACCAGGCCGGATGCCCGTTCGCGCAGCTCAACCGGGCAGCGCCGCTCCTGCCGTGCCTTAACGGTGCTGACTCCTGTTCGCCCCTGAACACCGGCTTTGGCCGGTGCTTAAGGCACGGATAAGGCACGACCTCAAGGGTTCGAGGGGGACGTCCCACCGGAGCACCGGCGCCGGCAGGCCGCGGATGAGACGAGACCGGCCGCCCCTTGCGCTGAGCGGTAGGGGCCGGTCCGGAACTGCGGTATCGCAGATCCGCGTAGTAGCGGGGGGACCGGCCGAACCACCGCTCTCGCTGTTCGCCGTCGTCGGTTTCCGCAGGTCAGAGCGTTCTGCATAGGCATCTGCACACCCCTGTCCGGTCCGTTTCCCGAGCAGCCAGCTACGCGTGTCGGGACGAAAGTGATCTTGGCACGAACCCCGGACAGCCTTGATCTTCAGGACGATCGCTACGTCCTCCGGGGTATCACCGCGTGCCGCGAGTCCTTTCACGTCAGGCACGCCCACCTGATCGGCGACTCGGTGGACGGCCTGGTCGGCGAGGGCCCACCGGAGGACTGAGCCTGTCGGTGCGCCCCGCTACCGTCCGATCCCCCGAGGACCCCGGAGGTGGTTCATGCGACGCAGTCCCCGCTCGCCCACCGAGATGCTCGAGGTCGTCGCCACGTGGGACCTCGTCCCGCTGGAGGACTACCCAGGTCCGCACAAACCGTGGCGGTGCCGGTGCCTCCGCTGCGGCACCGAGGTCACCCCCACCTACGCCGGGATGACGGACGCCCGCAAGAAGAACGCCTGCAGGGAGTGCGACAAGCGGCACCGGCGCGCGCTCTTCCTGGCCTCCCACGAGGAGATGGCCGCGATCTACCGCTCCCACGGGTTCGAGCCGCTCGGGGAGTACTCGGGCAACCACCAGCCGTGGCCGTCGGTGCACCTGGTGTGCGGGGAGCTGTGCGCGCCCTACCCGGCCAACGTGAAGTCACGTGGCGGCGGGTGCGACGTCTGCGCACGCGAGGTGCGCGGCAGCAAGCGCCGCGTCGACGAGGCGGTGGCCGTCGCCATCATGCGCGCGGCAGGGCTGGTCCCTCTGGTTCCCTACCCGACCTCGGGAGAGCCCTGGGCCTGCCGGTGTGACACCTGTCAGTCCGAGGTCTCACCGACCTACGACAACGTGCGCGCCGGGACGGGGGGCTGCCGGCCGTGTGGCAGATACGGGCTGGACTGGGACGGGCCGGCGATCGTCTACGTGCTCACTCAGGCAGCCCACCTGGCGGTAAAGGTCGGCATCGCGAAGGCCCGGCCGACGCCGGGCAGCCCGTCGCGCGTCGACTCGCTGTCCCGGCGGTTCGGGTGGGCGCACTACGCGCGGCTGCAGGTGCCCACCGGCCGGGAGGCGTACCGCATCGAGCAGGCCGTGCTGCGCGTATGGCGGAAGGACCTGCGGCTGCCGCCGCACCTGGGACCGCACGAGACCGAGGGGCACACGGAGACCGTCAGCCTCGACGCCATCTCGGAGGAACAGGCGTGGCAGTACGTCCTGACCGCGGCGCGCCCGCCCAGTGGGGGGACCCCGCCTGCCGCCTGCCTGTGAAATCCAGCGGCAGTGTCGCGTCGTCCAGGAAGCGACACGGGATCCAGAGGGCGACACTCCCGCCGGCAGGGCGGCCTTCGGCGCAGCCGTGACGCCGCAGTACGTCTCCGCTCTCGGCTCAAGGACGCCGGATCGGCGGCCGAGACCTTCCGAGACCTGGGTCCGCAAAGGAGAACCAGATGTTCGAGCCGCTGCCGGGCTATCCGGCCTGCCCGTTCCGCGGAACGCCCCCAGAACGCGACAAAGCCGTTCTGGAGCACCGCACCCGGGTCACGCTCGCCCCCTGGCAGGCCGCCATCCCGTCGGACTGGCTCCCCGCCGTGATGCGCGGCGAGGCCGAACCGAAGATCTGGCTCCGCCGTCGGGACGTCCTTTCGGTCGCCGAGGCCGCGCACACGCCGGTCGGGGCCTTTCAGACCTATGTCGCTGCCGCGGCCTGGGGCAGCCGGCCCGGGCGCGAGGTCGGCCGCAGGCTGCTCACGTTCGCTGGCCTGACCGAGGACGAGCGGGTCCAGATCGGCACGAAGCTCGCCGCGGTCACGGACACACTGGTCGCAAGGGGAGCCGAAGCGGGGTACGAGGACCTGATCCACGGCGACCACCACGTCTCCGGCATCAGAACCTCGTTCGGCACCAAGTACCTCTACTTCGCCGGCTATTGCCGGGTCACCACCAAGCTGCGGCCGCTGATTCTGGACAAGAACACCGCCCTCGCCGTCACGTACCTCACCGGGCGAACGTGCGCGCACAACCTGAACCGCCCTGGGTCTGATGGAGGCTCGTTCTATTGGATTCCCACCCCGGCGGGGTCGGTCCGTTGGGCAGCGTAGAACGCTGCTTCGTACTCCGCGGGCGGGACGTTCTGGCAGTGCCCGTGGAG
>NZ_JASNFN010000015.1:0-6872 GCF_030731085.1 Blastococcus carthaginiensis
GCCCGCAGAGGGTCCTCGGTCCTGCGGCGGATGGCGCCTATGCGGAGCGGCGGGCGGGCTGGGCGTGCTCGGCGCCCAGCAGCGCCAGCTGCCAGAGCAGCCGCGACCGCGGGTCGGTCACCTTGCGGCCCGTCACCGACTCGATGCGCCGGAGCCGGTGCATCACGGTGTTCCGGTGGCAGTACAGGGCGTCCGCGGCCCGCGTCGGCGAGCCGTCGGTGGCGAGGAAGGCCGCGAGGGTGTCCAGCAGCACGGCGCGCTCGTCCTCGGGCAGCTCCAGCAACCCGCCGAGCGACTGGCCCACGAGCCGGGAGCTGATCTCGGGCGAGTTTCTCAGCAGCGCCTCGGGGAGCCGGTCGTCGATGCTCACCACGCAGCTCACCCCTGCCGGGAGCGTGCGTACCGCGGTCTCGGCCAGCCGGTAGGCCGTGCCGACCGCCGGCGCACCGTCCACGACGTCGGACACGCCGACCGGGCCGTGCGCCGTCCCCCGCAGCAGGGCCAGCAGGTCACCGGGTCGGGTGGCACCCAGCCCGACGAGCCCCACCTGCGCGTCGCCGCGCACGCCCCACGTCGAGCGCACCCCCCGCTTGAGCAGCGCGTCCCCGGGCGAGCGCAGCGCCGGGACGCCGTCGGGCCCCGGCAGCGCCACGACCGCCATGAGCCGCCCGTCCAGCGGGACGCCCAGGATCTCCGCGGCGGCCCGCACGAACGCCGGGTCGCTGCCCCGGCCGTCCAGCAGCCCGTCGAGCGCCTGCTGGCGGGTCCGCTCGTCGACACCCTCCAGGCGCCGCTGCTCCAGCCGGTAGCCCTCGGCCAGGGCGGCGCACTCGGCGTCGTTGGTCCGCCAGACCGACCCGGCCACCTCGAGCAGGAGCGTGTCGTGGTGCGCGGTGCCGTCGCGGGAGACCGCCAGCAGCGTCTCCCAGGTCACCTGCCCGCCCAGCCGGTAGGCCCGGAGCACCGCCTCCAGGGGCAGCCCCTGGGCGGCCCGCCGCGCACCCACCGCCCGGGCCGAGGCCAGGTGCGGGGTCCCGCTGCCCGCGGCGGCGGCCATCAGCGAGCGCAGCCCGCCCTCGAGGTTCGACCGGGTGGAGTCCCGCAGGTCCTGCTCGGACTCCTCGACCAGCTCCCGGTAGGCGGGCTCGGTGCGCACCAGCACGTCGACCATGCGATCGGTCATCGCATCGAGCTGCTCCAGCAGTCGCGGCGCCAGCTCAGCGAGCCTCGTCGCCACCTCGGGGCGGAAGGGTTGCACGCGATCACCTCCTCCTGACGCACCGCTGACAGCACAACACGGCGGGCACGCAACTGTGCGCTGCGCCCATTGTGAGTGCGCGCACAGCGCGGAAGAGTCGGCGTCATCCAGTCGTGACCCAATCGAGGCCCGCCCGGGGGCGAACAGCTACGTCCGGCGAGGTCCGACGCACAGCACAACCCGACCCGGGGATCGCTGTGCGGTCCGCCCATTGTGACCGGGGACACCGGCGGGCAGTCTCAGCGGGACGTACTTCCCAACCCAGAATGCCGCCGTCCGGCGTCCCGGACGGCGGCCTCGCCGACGCAGAGGAGCAGTGGGCCCCTTGGCGCAGCCAGCCGGCAGCCAGCGAACGACCGAATCACCGCCCACCGCCCGGCTCGAGATGACCGGGATCAGCGTCGCCTTCGGCGGCGTGCTGGCCCTGACCGACGTGTCCCTGACCGTCGAGCCGGGCCAGGTGCACGGCCTCATCGGCCCCAACGGCGCCGGCAAGACGACGCTGTTCAACGTCGCCTGCGGCCTGGTCCGCCCCACCGAGGGCCGGATCGTCTGGCGCGGCGACGAGCTGCGCCGGCTCAAGCCGGCCCAGCTGACCCGCCTGGGCATCGCCCGCACCCTCCAGGGCGTCGGGCTGTTCCCGCTGATGACCGTCCTCGAGAACGTGATGGTCGGCGCGCACCGGCACGCCAAGGCCGGCTTCTTCTCCGCGCTGGTCGCCCTGCCCACCTCCGACCGCGACGAGCGCCGGCTGCGCGAGCGAGCGATGGCGGCGCTGGCCGAGCTCGACGCCGAGCAGTACGCCGGCCGCTACCCGGGCTCGCTGCCCTACCCGGTGCAGAAGCGGGTCGCCCTGGCCCGCGCGCTCGTCGCCGACCCCGACCTGCTGCTGCTCGACGAGCCGGCCAGCGGCTTGTCCGAGGAGGAGATGAACGAGCTCGGCGACCTGGTGCGCGGGCTGTCCGACCGGATGAGCGTGCTGCTGGTCGAGCACCACATGGACCTGGTCATGCGGGTGTGCGACCGGATCACCGTCCTCGACTCGGGGGTGCAGATCGCCGCCGGCACGCCCGCGGAGGTGCAGGCCGACCCTGCGGTGACCGAGGCGTACCTGGGCGACGCCGTCGAGGCCGAGCCGACCCACGCGACCACGTTCGAAGGAGGGGCGACCCGTGGCTGACACCCGTGCGCACGGCGCCACCGCGGCATCCGCGTCCCCGGGCACCGGCGGGGCGACGGGGAACGCGCTGCTCGAGGTCGAGGACCTCAGCGCCGCGTACGGCTCGGTCCGTGCGCTCGACGGCGTCACGCTGCGCGCCGAGACCGGCCGGATCACCGCCGTCCTCGGGGCCAACGGCGCCGGCAAGACCACTCTGCTGCGCACGATCAGCGGCCTGGTGCGCCCGACCGGCGGCCGGGTACGGCTCGACGGCGAGGACATCACCAAGGCCCCCGTCGAGTCGATGGTGGCCAAGGGCATGTCGCACGTCCCGGAGGGCCGCGGCGTGATCGCCGAGCTCACCGTCGACGAGAACCTGCGGGTCGGCTCCCTGTTCCGCGGCAAGGTGGGGAAGGACGAGTTCGACCGGGTCTACGACCTCTTCCCGCGGATCGCCGAGCGGCGCGACAACCACGCGCACACGCTGTCCGGCGGTGAGCGGCAGATGCTCGTCATCGGGCGGGCGCTGCTGGCCCGGCCGCGGGTCCTGCTGCTCGACGAGCCCTCGCTCGGCCTGGCACCGCGGATCGTCGCGCAGATCTTCGGGCTGCTGCGCCAGCTGGTCGACAGCGAGGGCCTGTCGGTCCTGCTCGTCGAGCAGAACGCCCGCAGCGCCCTGTCGGTCGCCGACATCGGCGTCGTCCTCAACCTCGGCCGGGTCGTCGTCACCGACGACGCGCGCACGTTGATGGCCGACGAGCAGCTCCGGCACGCCTACCTCGGCTTCTGAGCCGCCCGCAGAGTCAGGAAGACGCATCGTCGTGACCTATTTCGTGAACGTCACCATCACCGGGCTGATCGAAGGCACCATCTACGCCGCCTTCGCACTCGCCCTGGTGCTGATCTGGCGGTCCACCCGGATCGTCAACTTCGCCCAGGGCGCGATGGCCGCCCTCACCAGCTTCATCGCCCTGAGCCTCATCCAGGGCGGTTCCTCCTACTGGGTCGGTTTCGCCGCCGCACTGGTCGCCGGCTTCCTGATCGGCGCGCTCGTCGAGCGGGTGATCATCCGGCCGGTCGAGGGCGGGCCCGAGCTCAACGCGGTCATCGTGACCCTCGGCCTGTTCGTCGCGATCCAGGCGCTGATCGCGATCCTGTTCGGCTCGTCGTTCCAGAGCTTCCCGGCCCCGTTCGGGCTGCGCGGGCTCGAGATCGGCGGCACCACGATCGCGCTGACGCCCAACAGCATCTTCGTCGCCGTCGCGGTCGTCATCACGATGGCGCTGCTCGTGGCGATGTTCCGGTTCACCCGCGTCGGCCTGGCGATGCGGGCCTCCGCCTTCGGGCAGGAGGTCGCCCGCCTGCTCGGGGTCCGGGTGGGCCGGATGCTGACGCTGGGCTGGGCGCTGGCCGCGGTGGTCGGTGCGCTGTCCGGGATCCTCATCGCCGGCGGCGAGTTCGTCTGGCCGGCCTACATGGACAGCCTGATCATCTTCGGCTTCGTCGCCGCGGTGCTCGGCGGGCTGGACTCCCCCGTCGGCGCGATCGTCGGCGGGCTCCTCCTCGGCCTGGCGCTGAGCTACGTGAGCGGCTACGTCGAGCGAGGCAGCGCGCTGGTCAACGTCGCGGCGCTGGTGATCCTCATGGTGGTGCTGCTCGTGCGCCCAGGCGGTCTCTTCTCCAGCACCGTGGCACGGAGGGCATGACGATGAGCGAATTGCGAACCCCCGAAGACGCCCCGGGCAAGGCCGCGTCCCAGGCTCCCGGCGAGACCACGGTCGCGGGCGACGCCCCCTCGGCGGCGGCCCGCACCGGCCGGACGTTCCTGCCGCAGTCCACGGCGCTGCGGCACCTGCTGGTGCTCCTCCTCGCGGCCGTCGCGGCGGTCGTGATCCTGGAGGTGACCGACCCCTTCACCAACTCCCAGATCGCGCAGCTGAGCTACTACGCCATCGCCGCCGGCGGCCTCACCGTGCTCACCGGCATGAACGGCCAGATCTCGCTCGGCCACGGCGCGCTGATGGCGGTCGGCGCCTACACCACGGCGCTGTTCCTCGACGCCGAGGAGCCGCTGCCGCTGGCGATCATCTTCCTGGCCGCCGTGGTGGTCGCCGCTCTCGTGGGCGCTCTGGTCGGCGTCGCAGCCGCCCGTCTGCACGGTCCGTACCTGGCCGGCGCGACGTTGGCACTGGCGGTCGGCATCCCCGGCCTGGCCATCTACTTCCACGACTGGCTCGGCGGTGAGCAGGGCCTGCGGGTGAACGCGCCCCGCGCGCCGGAGTCGTTCGACGCGTTCATCGGGTTCGTGTCGGGCAACAACGCGTCGAACACCAAGTGGCTGGCCTACATCGGCGTCCTCTGCCTGCTGCTCACCTACTTCCTGCTGGCGAACCTGGTCCGCAGCCGGATCGGGCGCACCTGGCGGGCGGTGCGCGACCAGGAGGTCGCCGCCGAGCTGGCCGGCATCAACCTCGGCGCCTGGCGGGTGCTGGCCTTCGTGGTCAGCGCCGCGGCCGCCGGCCTGGCCGGTGCGGTGCTGGCGATCGTCGTCCGGCTGGCCGCACCCAGCGGCTTCACCATCGTGCTGTCGCTGTCCCTGCTCACCGCGATCGTGATCGGCGGCCTCGGCAGCCTGCTCGGCGCGCTGCTCGGCTCGGCGCTGCTGGTCTTCCTGCCGCCGTTCGTCACGAACCTGGGTGCCGACTTCGGGCTGAACAACACCGAGGCCGCCCAGCTGGCGCCGTTCGTCTACGGCGTGGTGCTGATCGTGGTGATGATCTTCGCCCCGGCCGGCTTCGTCGGCACGATCAAGATGCGCTGGCTGACCCGCAAGGCCAAGCGGCAGATCGCGGCCCAGCAGGCCGCGACCTCCGGTGCCGCCGCCGGAAGCGGGAGGTGAGGACGACCGAACCACCCGCCGGTACCGGCCGTACCTCCCTCCCCAGCACCCCCAGACCACCCGGGCACTGAGCCCGGGTCGCACCAGAGGAGAACCGTTGTCCAGATCCTCCCGACGGCTTCTGTCCACGATGGCTGCCGCCTCCATGCTCGCCACCCTCGCCGCCTGCGGCGGCGGTGGCGGCGACGACGGCGGTGATGTCAGCGCCAGCGCCGATGGCGAGAACGAGGCCTCCGACATCGGCATCACCGAGGACACCATCCGGCTCGGCTCGCACTACCCGCTGACCGGTGTGGCCGCCCCCGGCTACAGCGAGATCCCCACCGGCGTCGAGGCCTACTTCGACTGCGTCAACCAGGCGGGCGGGATCTACGACCGCGAGATCGAGTGGATCTACCGCGACGACGCCTACAACCCCACCCAGACCGCCCAGGTGGTCAACCAGCTGGTCCTCGAGGACGAGGTCTTCGCGATCATGGGCGGCCTCGGGACCCCGACGCACAGCGCGGTCCTCGAGTTCCTCAACGCCGAGGGCGTGCCGGACATGTTCGTGGCGTCCGGCTCGCTGCTGTGGGGCACCCAGCCCGACGAGTACCCGTACACGTTCGGCTGGCAGACCGACTACATGAGCGAGGGGAAGATCATCGGCCAGTACATCGCCGAGAACTTCCCGGACGCCAACGTCGGCCTCTTCCTGCAGGACGACGACTTCGGTGAGGACGGCGAGGCCGGCCTGCGGCAGTACCTGTCGGACGACCAGATCGTCGCCGTCGAGCGCTACGTCCCGGGCAACACCAACATCGGCCCGCAGATCGCCGCGCTCCAGGCGGCCGGCGCCGACGTCGTCGTCGGCTTCACCGTGCCCAGCTACACGGCGCTGTCGCAGCTGGCCGCGGCGCAGCTGGGCTTCCAGCCGGAGCAGTGGTTCTACTCCAACGTCGGGTCGGACCCGGCGCTGGTCGGGCGGCTGCTGAACAACTTCTCCCAGGGTGCGGTGAGCGACGCCAGCCTGCTGGCCGGTGCCATCACCACCGACTACCTGCCGACGGTCGACGAGACCGACAACCCCTGGGTGAACGAGTTCCAGCGGATCTGGGACGAGTGCGGTGGCGAGGGCGAGCTCACCAACTACCGCATCTACGGCATGGCGCAGGCCTACACCATGGTGCAGGCGCTGCAGGCGGCCGGGCGGAACCCCACGCGCGACGACTTCATCGAGATCGTCGAGCAGGTCGGCGAGGACTGGCAGGGCCCCGGCCTGGCGCCGTTCCGCTACTCGGAGGAGAGCCACCTCGGCATCAGCGGCATGTCGCTGAGCCGGATCACCCCCGACGGCGGTGCGGAGAACCTGACCCCGGTCCTCGTGACCGACGTCGGTGACGCTCCGATCGAGGAGTACACCGGCGAGGAGGCCACCCCGCCGGCGGACGCGATCCCCGAGGAGGAGCCGGCCGGCTGATCGGCTGATCCTTCGCACCACCACCGGCGGGGGGGGGGGGGGGGGGGGGGGGGGGGGGGGGGGGCGGGCGGGGCGGCGCGCGCCGCCAACAAACCCC
>NZ_JASNFN010000016.1:0-125423 GCF_030731085.1 Blastococcus carthaginiensis
CCCCCGTGGAGGCCCGGGCCGGCTGCTGGGCTGAGCGTGCCCCCCCCCCCGGGGGGGCCGCCGGTCTCCTGCGGGAGGCCGGCGGCCCGTCGGCGTTCCGCGGCAAGAACACTTCGACGCCGAAGTGTGTGCGGAGTTGATCTCCGGGTAGGGGCCGCCAGAGCGCGCTCCCGCGCGCCGTCGAGGAGGGCAGCCATGGTCAGCGGGCCGGTTCGCGAGGCACGGACGATCCGGCGGGCGGTGGTCACCGGCGGTGCGGGGTTCCTCGGCTCGCACCTGTGCGAGCAGTTGCTCGAACGCGGCGTCGAGGTCGTCTGCCTCGACAACTTCCTCACCGGCGCTCCCGAGAACGTCTCGCACCTGATGGAGCACCCGGGGTTCCGGCTGGTCCGCTGCGACGTCACCGACTACGTGCACGTCCCCGGCCCAGTGGACCTGGTGCTGCACTTCGCCTCGCCGGCCAGCCCGATCGACTACCTGAAGATGCCGATCGAGACGCTCAAGGTCGGCAGCCTGGGCACCCTGCACACCCTGGGCCTGGCCCACGAGAAGGGTGCCCGGTACGTGCTGGCCTCCACCTCCGAGGTCTACGGCGACCCGTTGCAGCACCCGCAGACCGAGGAGTACTGGGGCAACGTCAACCCGGTCGGCCCGCGCGGCGTCTACGACGAGGCCAAGCGGTTCAGCGAGGCGATGACCACCGCCTACCGGACGTCGAAGGGCACCGACACCGGCATCGTCCGGATCTTCAACACCTACGGCCCCCGGATGCGCGCCGACGACGGCCGCGCCATCCCCGCCTTCGTCAACCAGGCGCTGGACGGCCGGCCGCTCACCGTCGCCGGGACGGGCTCGCAGACCCGCTCGATCTGCTACGTCGACGACACCGTCGCGGGCATCCTGGCGCTGGCGTTCTCCGACCATCCCGGGCCGGTGAACATCGGCAACCCCGACGAGCTGTCGATGCTGGCGCTGGCCCGCTGGATCGTGGAGCTCACCGGGTCGGACTCCCCCGTCGACCACATCCCCCTGCCCGTCGACGACCCCAAGGTCCGGCGCCCCGACACCACCCGTGCCGAGCAGCTGCTCGGCTGGCGCCCCCGGGTGACCTCCGAGGAGGGGCTGCGCCGCACCGTCGACTGGTTCGCCGTCCAGCGGACGGCTGCGGCACCGACCGTCTGACGGTCCGTCACGACTCGTGCGACGAGTGTCACCCCGGCGCGACGCGGGACACATCTAATCTGGAACGGCGAGCTCTGGGGGAGCCGCACCCACCCCGAGTCGACCTCAGAGAGCGAGCATGGGCCGTCACGCAGATCCCGCAGCCACGCGCCGTCCGGTGCCTCCCGTTCTCGTCGCCGCCGGCCTCGCGATCGTCCTGGTCCTCGGTGGCCTGGTCTGGTGGCTGGCCGGGAGCGGTGGCTGTGACGAGGACGTCACCGTCGACGTCACGGTGGCCCCGGAGCTCGGCACGCTGACCGAGGAGCTGCTGAGCTCGGTCGAGTCACCCGACGACGCGCTCTGCGTCAGCGCGGAGGTGACCGCCCAGCAGCCGCTCCAGACCGCGGGTGACCTGGGCGCGCTCGACGAGGGCTCCCTGCCCGACGTGTGGGTGCCCGACTCCTCGCTGTGGCCGGCCCGCGTCGCCGGCGGCGCCGAGCTGGAGCCGGTGGGCTCGATGGCGGTGTCCCCCGTCGTCCTGGCCACCAGCGAGTCCGTCGTCGACGAGCTCGGCTGGACGGGCGAGGGCCCGGGCTGGGCCGAGGCGCTGGGCACCGGACGACCGCTGGCCGTCCCGGACCTCGCCGCCAGCGCCGAGGCGCTCTCCGCGCTGGCCGCGGTGCGCACCGCCCTGGGTGGGGACGCCGACGCCGACAACGCCGTGGTGGCCGCCGTGCTCGCCGCCGCCCGCAGCACCGAGCTCACCGCGGGCGAGGCGCTGACCGCCGGCAGCGAGGGCGGCTCCGAAGCCCCGCTGGTGCCGGTCAGCGAGCAGGAGGTCTACGCCATCCACCAGGAGGCCGAGGACTCCGCCCTGCTCGCCGTCTACCCCGCCGAAGGCTCCCCGGTGCTCGACTACCCGGTGCTGCGGGTGGGTTCGCCCACCGGCGCCCAGGCCCGCGCCGTCGAGATCGTCACCGACCGCCTGCTGTCCGAGGAGGCGCAGGCGGCCGTCCGGGACGCGGGCTTCCGTGGGCCGGAGGGCGACGCCCCGCCCGGCGCCGGCGCCGACACCGGGATCGCCGAGGTGGCCCCCGAGGTGCTGGCCCTGGAAGCCCCGCAGGTGCAGGGGCTGCTGACCCGCCTCTCCAGCCTCGCCGCGCCGTCGCGCGTCCTGACGGTCTTCGACGTCTCCACGTCGATGGAGGCCCCGGTCAACGGGGGCACGCGGGCCACCCTCGCCCGGGACGCCGCCCGGAGCACGCTCTCCCTCGTCCCCGACGACTACGCCCTGGGCCTCTGGGCCTTCGCCTACGAGCTGGACGGCGAGCAGGACTGGACCGAGCTCGTGCCCACCCGCGAGCTGGACGCCGTCGTCGATGGCGAGACGCAGCGCGCCGTCCTCGACGAGCAGCTGCAGACCATCCCCGAGCGACTGACCCCCGGCGGGACCGGGCTGTACGACACCACGCTGGCCGCCGTGCGGGCCGCGCGGGAGAACTACGACCCGACGGCGGTGAACAGCGTCCTCGTCGTCACGGACGGCACCAACGAGGACGACGCCGAGGGGACCAGCCTGGACAACCTGCTGATCACGCTGGCCGCCGAGGCCGACCCCGACCGGCCGGTCAAGGTGATCGGGGTGGCGCTGGGGCCGGACGCCGACCTCAGCGCGCTCGAGCAGATCGCGGAGGCCACCGGCGGCGCGGCGTACTCCGCCGTCGAGGAGGAGGACCTGCAGATGGTCCTCTTCGACGCCCTCCGCCAGCGCTCGTGACATCGTCGTCCTCCGGACGACACCGCGACCACGTGCCGTCCCCCGGCGGCGTGGAGCCACTGCGTCACGCCTGCGCGGACCCCTCCGGGATCCACTCGGCGTGACCGGGCAGGAGCTCGTCGAGTGCCCCCTCCACCTCGTCGACGGTGATCTCCGCCAGCGCGGGGTCGAGGTCGGTGCCCCACGGGTCGCCGGTGCCGTCGCCGTGCCAGAGCACCACGTGCTGCGGGCGCGGCGGCGGCCCCCACAGCGCCGGTGGCACCGGGCCGAAGAGCACCACGGACGGTCGCCGGTAGGCGGTGGCCAGGTGCGCGACACCGGTGTCGCCGCACACGACCAGCCGCGCCGCGGCCACCACCGACGCGAGCTCCACGGACGTCGTCCGGCCGGCCAGCACGGCCGACTCCGGCAGCCCGGCCGCCGCGGCCACCGACCGGGCGAGCTCCACCTCCGCCGGGCCGCCGGTGATGCGCACGTCGTGGCCGCGGGCGGCGAGGTGGCGGGCGACGGCCGCGAAGCGCTCCGCCGGCCAGCGCCGGCCGGGAAACGCCGCCCCCGGGTGCACCACGGTGGCCCCGCGCACCGGCGGCGGCACCGCGGGCACGGCGATGTCCAGCGCATCGGGATCGGCGTCGACCCCGAGCCCCTCGGAGACCAGCCGGCACCAGCGCTGGACCTCGTGCTCGTCGGGGTACCAGGTGGGTCCGGGGTAGCCGGGGCTGGCGAAGGTGAGCAGCCGCTGCGGGTGCAGGCCGGCGACGACCACGTGCGAGGCCGGGCCCTTGCCGTGGAGGTCGACGGCGAGCTCCGGCGGCGGCCCCGACCAGTCCAGCGGCTCCAGCTCGCGGGCGGGCAGCACCTCGTCGACGGCGTCGATGAGCGCGGCCAGCGGCTGCAGCGCCGTCGTCGTCGCCAGCACCACCCGGTGCCCGGGCACCGCCGCCCGCACCGCGCGGATGGCGGGCACCCCCGTCAGCAGGTCCCCCAGCCCCAGCGGCCGCAGGACGACTGCCGCGGGCGCCTCGACGCTCACCGGCCCCCGGCATAGGAAGCTTTACCTGCGGAAACGGGGGCGGATCCACACGTAAAGCTTCCTATGCCTGTCAGCACGGCGGGCCTCATACGCGGGAGCGCTCGACCAGGGCCGTGGTCGAGTGGCCGTCCAGGTAGGGCAGGACGACGGCCTGACCGCCCCAGGAGCGCAGCACCTCGGCCTCGGGCAGGTCCGCACCGGCGTAGTCGCCGCCCTTGGCCCACACGTCGGGGCGCAGCCGGTCGAGCACCTGCGTGGGGGTGTCCTCGTCGAAGACGACCACCGCGTCGACGAACTCCAGCGCCTCCAGCACCCGGGCGCGGTCGGGCGCGGTCACCAGCGGCCGCGAGGGGCCCTTGAGCCGGCGCACCGAGTCGTCGGAGTTGATGCAGACGACGAGGCAGTCGCCCAGCCCGCGGGCGGCGCGCAGCGTGGCGACGTGCCCGGGGTGCAGCAGGTCGAAGCAGCCCCCGGTGGCGACGACGGTGCCCCCGGCGGCGCGCACCCGCGCGATGACGGCCTCGGCGCCGGGCTCGGTGGCCACCGCCTCGACCCGCTCGTCGGCGTCCCAGGCGGTCGCTCCCCCGCGGGCGACGAAGGCCGACGCGAAGGCCACCGCGGCGGCCACCGCCTCGCCGGTGACCGCGCCGTCGGCGAGGGCCAGCGCCGCGGCGGCGGCGAAGGAGTCCCCGGCGCCGCACGGGTCACCGCCGGTGACCGCGACCGCGGGCACGACCATCGGTGCACCGGTGCCGTACGAGAGCAGCGCGCCGCGGGCGCCCATCGTCACCGCGACCGCGCCGACTCCCCAGTGCCGGATGAGCGCCTCCGCGCGGGCACCGACGGCGGCCAGGCCCTCGCCGTCCACGGCCGGGACCACCCGGGCCGCCTCCGCGCCGTTGGGCGTGACCAGGCGGGCGCTGGGCACCGGGTCGGCGCCCCGCGGGTGCGGGTCCCAGACGACGGGGCCGCGGGCCCCGGCCAGGGCCGCGCGCACCGCCGGGTCTGCCGTCGTCCCCCGGCCGTAGTCGGCGACGAGGACGGCGGCGGCGTCGCGGATCGACACGGCGGCCGCGGCGGGGAGCTCGCCGAGCACGGCGACCGGCGCGCCGCTGTCCAGCCGGGCGACGGAGTGGTCGCCGACGCGCACCCGCTGCTTCACGGCGGTGCCCCCGGTGGCCGGGATCTCGACCAGGCGGACGCGGCCGGCGAGCAGGGCGCGCAACCGGTCGGCGTCCTCGTCGGAGTCCAGCGGCGCCACGAGCACCACCTCGCGGGACCCCGCCGCGGCCGCGATGACCGCCGCGAGCGCGGCGCCCCCCGGGCGTTCCCGCCGCTCGACGTCCTCGACCACCGGCACCGGGGCGTCGGGACTCAGCCGCGACGCGGTGCCGACCAGGTCGACGTCGAGCAGCGCGTCCCCGACGACGACCAGCGGCCGGGCGCTCACTTCGCCGCCTCGAACGACGGCCCCGTCGGCACCCGCGGCGGGTCGGCGAGCACGGCCGCGTCGAAGGCGGCACAGACCAGGTGCAGGGCGGCCAGGTGGCACTCCTGCACGGTGGCGGTCCACGGGGAGTCGATGCAGACCGCCTCGTCGGCGGCGGCGGCCAGCGGGTTGGGCGCCGGCCCGGTGATCGCCAGCGTCGTGATCCCGCAGTCGCGGGCGCGCCGGGCGGCGGCGACCGCGTTGGGCGAGCGGCCCGACGTCGACAGCAGGACCAGCACGTCACCCGCCCGGCCGTGGGCCTCCACCTGCCGGGCGAACAGCTCGTCGGCCGGGTAGTCGTTGGCGATCGCGGTCAGCGAGGAGGTCTCCGCGGTGAGGCAGATGGCCGAGAAGGGCGGGCGGTCCGCGCGGTAGCGGCCCACCAGCTCGGCGGTGAGGTGCTGGGCCTGGGCGGCGCTCCCGCCGTTGCCCGCGGCCAGCAGCCGGCCGCGGTACGGCCCGCAGAGGACGTCGGCCAGCAGCCGGCCCCAGCGGTCGAGCGCCGGCAGCTGGTCCTCCAGCGAGCGCAGCGCGTTCCGCAGCGAGGCGACGTGGTCGGCCCCGGTCAGGTGGGTGCAGGTGTCCGGCGCCGGGACCTCGCGCTGTGCTCCGTGCGCCGGGTCCTGCGCCGCTCCATCGTGCGCCGGGTCCTGCGCCGCTCCATCGTGCGCCGGGTCCTGCGCCGCTCCATCGCGCGCCGGGTCCTGCGCCACGACGTTCTCGAAGAAGGAGTGCGGGGTGACGCTCATCGGGCGACCTCCACGGGACGGTGCCGGGTGAGCACCTGGCGGTAGACGGTTTCGGTGTCGGCGACGACGCGGGCCCAGCGGTAGCGGGTGCGGGCCCGCTTCACGCCCGCGGCGCCGTAGGCGGCGCGGCGCTCGTCGTCGGCGAGCAGCGCGGCGAGCACCGCGCCGAGGCGCTCGGGCTCGCGCGCCGGGACGAGGTCGCCGGTGACCCCGTCGACGACGGTGTCCTGCAGCCCGCCGACGGCCGTGGCCACGACGGGCCGGGCGCAGGCCATCGCCTCCAGCGGCGTGATGCCGAAGGGCTCGTACCAGGGGACGGCGAGCACGACGTCGGCCGAGCGGATCCAGGCCGGGACGTCGGCGCGGGCGACGGCCCCGGCGAACACCAGCCGGTCGGCGACCCCGGCCTCGCCGGCGATGGCGCGCAGCCGGCGCACCTCGGGGTCGGCGTCGAGCTCCCCGGCCGGGGGGCCGCCGACGACGACGAGCTCGGCGTCGGGCACCGCGCGCAGCGCCCGGACGGCGTCGTCCTGGCCCTTGCGCTCGACCAGCCGGCCGAGGACCAGCAGCCGCTGCCGCTCACCCCGCGGGGCCACCGGGCCGCGGGGCGTGAACACCGCGGTGTCGACGCCGCAGGGCACGATCGAGACGCGGTCGCTGGGAAGCCCCAGGCGACGCAGCTCGAACACCTCGTCGGAGCAGGTGGCCACCACCTGGGCCACGTCGCGGCAGAGCCCGCGCTCGAGGTCGATCCGCTCGGCCGGGGAGGTGTCGGCGTCGCCCTGGTGCCGGCGCTTGACCGAGCCCAGCGCGTGGAAGGTCTGCAGCACCGGCACGGGGGCGAGCAGGCTGGCCGACGCCTCCACCGAGGCCAGGCCGCTCATCCAGAAGTGCGCGTGCACGACGTCGGGGGGCTGCGCCGCCCAGCCGTGCCGCAGCACCCGCGCGAAGGCGGGCATGTGCTGCAGCAGCTCGTCCTTCGGCAGCGACTGGGCCGGACCGGCGGTGACGTGCACCACGTTGTAGCCGTCCTGCACCACGACCCGCTCGGGCAGCGACGCGTCGTCCCGGCGGGTGTGCACGGTGACCTCGTGCCCGCGCTGGGCGAGCCCCGCGGCGAGGGCCGCGACGTGCACGTTCTGCCCGCCCGCGTCCACGCCGCCGATCGCGGCGAGCGGGCTGGCGTGCTCGGACACCAGATCGATCTTCATCGGGTCACCTCCTCGAGCAGCGCGTCCCAGTCGCGCAGGAAACGGTTGAGGCCGTAGCGCTCCAGAGCGGCGGCGCGCGCGGCCTTGCCGGCCAGCCGGGCGGCGTCCTCGTCGTGCAGGAACTCGCGCACGGCGGCCCACAGCCGTTCGGGCCGGGTGGAGACGACCCCGGCCTCGGCGGGCACCGCCTCGACCACCTCGGTGGTGGCCAGCGCGACCACCGGCATGCCCAGGTGCATGGCCTCCAGCAGCGAGAGGCCCAGCGACGTCCAGCGCACCGGGTGCACGTACAGCCTGCGGCGGGCGAGCTCGGCGTGCATGGCGTGCTGGGGCGGATCGTCGAACAGGGTCACCCGCGCCGGGTCCAGCCCGTACTGCTCGTGCAGGCCGGTGAGCCCCATGCCGAAGACGTCGAGCGGCGCGGCCGCGGCGAGCCCGGGCAGCAGGTCGGCGCCGACGGTGCGCCCCCGGCGGACCGGCTCGTTGGTGACGACGGCGGCGCGGGCCAGCTCGCCGGTCCACCGCTCACCCGGGTCGACGATGCCGTGCTCGATCACCGTCGTCGGCGCCCGGCCGTTGTCGTAGAACAGCTCGTTGAAGTGCGTGACGTGCGCGATCGGGATGTCGTCGCGGTCGGCGATCGGGTGCCGGGTGTGCGGGACCGGCCCGTCACCCGGCTCCAGGCCGGGCGCGTTGTGCTCGAGGAACACCGCCGGCAGGTCGCGGCCGGGCTCGCGCCCGAGCCACTCGCGGCACAGCTCGAGGTCGCGCCGGCGCTGCAGCACGACGACGTCGGGCTGCTCCTCCTCCCGCAGCTGGGCGGGGGTGACCTCCCGCGCCGAGGCCGGCCAGTCCCACGTCCGGGCCCGGCCCAGCCCGTCGCCGTCGCGTCCCGGGGTCACCGGGAGCAGGTACTCGTGGCGACCCTGGACGAACGCCGTCGTCCAGGAGCCGTGCACGTGCCAGATCAGGATCTTCACGCTCTCACCTGGGTGCTCGTCGCCGCCTCTCGGGCTGCGGCAGGGGTGCGGTCGACGGCCGGCTGCTGGACCGTGAGCAGTTTCTCCACCGCGGCGACCACGTCGGACGCGGTCACCTCGGTGAGGCAGGGGTGGCCGGCCACGGGGCACTCGCGGGCCCGGGTGCCGGCGCAGGGTGCCGACTGGTCGCCCAGCAGCACGCTGGGCACGCCGTAGGGCGCCCAGCGGGCGGCGGGGACCACCGGCGAGAACAGCGAGACGACGGGGGTGCCGACGGCGGCGGCCAGGTGCGCCGGGCCGGTGTTGCCGACGACGACCGCCGCGGCGCCGTCGAGCAGCGCGGCCATCTCGGCCAGCGAGGTCGCCCCGCCGAGGTCGACGCCGAGGTCGCCGGCGACGAGGGCGGTGAGCTCCCGCTCGGCCGGGCCACCGGTGACCAGCACCCGGTGGCCGGCGTCGGCGAGCGCCTCGACCGCCTCCGCGCAGCGCCGGGCCGGCCACGCGCGCGCGGGCACGGAGGCGCCCGGGTGCAGGACGACGTAGCCGGGTCGGTGCGCGACCGGGGGCAGGGGTCGGCGCACCGCCAGCCGACCGTCATCGCCGGCCGGCAGCTCGAACCCGGCGGCCCGCGCGAGCGATAGCGCACGCTCGGGTTCCGGGAGGTCGTCCTCGACCCGGTGGCGGACGTCGAGCAGCGTGCCGGGGTAGTCCACGCTGATCGCCGAGATGCGGGGCACGCCCGCCGACCGCAGCACCAGCGCCAGGGGCAGGGGCGACTGGTGGAACGACGTCGAGACGACCGCCTCGTCGGGCGCGAGCGCCCGCACGCGGTCGGTGAGCGCGGCGAGGTCGTCGGCGTCGACCGGCGGCGGGTCGCCGAGGATCCACGGGCAGGACCAGGTCCACACCTCGTCGACGCCGGGCAGCAGCTCCGCCGCGGCCGCACCGGCGGGCCCGGCGAGCAGCACCACGCGGTCGGCGCCGTGCGCGACGGCGCGCACGAGCGGGCCCTGCAGGAGGACGTCGCCGGCGTTGTCCAGCCGGGCGACCAGGACGGTCCGCGGGGCCCTCACCACAGCCCGGCCAGGACGTCGTCGACCGCGTCGGGCAGGCTCGCCGCCCGCTGCGGGGCCGCCGCCACCTCTTCGCGGCGGGTCACCGGCGTGGGCACCAGGATGCCGCGGGCACCGGCCGCGGCGGCCGCCTCGACGTCGGCACCGATGTCGCCGATCACGACGCAGCGGGCCTGGTCGACGCCGAGCTCGGCGCACGCGGCGAGCACCATGCCGGGCGCGGGCTTGCGGCAGGCGCAGCCGTCGTCCGGGCCGTGCGGGCACACCTGGACCGTCTCGAAGGGGCCGAGCAGCTCGTCGAGCCGCTTCATGCAGGCGTCCACCTGGTCGGGGATGATGAGCCCGCGGGCCACGCCGGACTGGTTGCTCACCACGCCGACCCGCACGCCACGGGCGCGCAGCCGGTCGAGGGCCTCCTGAGCACCGTCCACCGGGCGCACCCACTCCGGGTCGCCGTTGTAGGGGAAGTCGTGCACCAGCGTGCCGTCGCGGTCGAGGAGCACCAGGTCGGGCAGGCCGCGCCAGCGCGGCACGCCCACGTGCTGGACGACGCCGCGCAGCCAGTGCCAGGTGGCCAGCGGCGGGATGAGCGCGCTGGTGGCGAGCATCGTCGTCACCTCGGCGCGGTCGCGCGGGCCGGGGGCGATCCGCCGCCAGGCGAACTCGGCGGTGCCGGCGGCCCAGGCGGCCGCCGCGGCCAGCGCGACCCGGTGCCGGCGGGCGGCGGCCAGGCCGACGGCGGCCAGCGCGGCGGCGGTGACCGCGGCGTGCTGCGGGCGGCGGCCGAGCGCGGCGTCGGCACGGTCCCGCCAGCCCGGCCCGTGCAGCCGGCGCATGAGGACGTCGTCGGCGTTGCCGGCCTGCACCCGGACGCTGACCCAGCGGTCCGCGGGCCGGGCCGGGTGGGTGATCCACCGCTCCCCGCGCACGAGCCGGGAGCCGGTGTCCATGACCCGCAGGGCGAGGTCGGAGTCCTCGCGGAAGGCGCGGGGGAAGCGCTCGTCGAAGCCGCCGACCGCGGTGAGTGCGCTGCGGCGGTAGGCGAGGTCGGCGGTGATCCAGCTGGAGGTGGCCAGGCCCGCGGTGCCGCGCTCCCAGTCGGTGGGCCGGCGATCCTCGGGCAGGGGCACCCGCACCCGGCCCTGGCTGCCGGCGACGTCGTCGGGCAGGTCGGCGAGGTCGGCCGCCAGCCGCTCGTACCAGTCGGGGTCGGTCACCACGTCGTCGTCGAGGAAGGCGATCCACTCGGTGCGGGCGGTGCGCCACCCGAGGTTGCGGGCCCGGGCGGGGCCCCCTCCCCCGGTGCGCACCACGCGGACCGGCGGCAGGCCGGGGCGGTCGGGCTCCAGCGGCTTCCCGGTGGGGCGGTCGTCGACCACGACGAGCTCGGCCGGGCGGGCGCCCGGGGCAGCGGCCAGCGCGTCGAGCAGGACGTCCAGCGAGGGACGTCCGATCGTCGGCACGACGACGGTGCACTGCGCGAGCATGATCGCGTCCTGCCCGTTCTCGTACCGGCGAAACACTACGGGCTTGAAGTGTTCGCGGCCGGCAGGCGAACGGGGGACCCCAGGCGCTGCGCCGGCGCCCGCCGGAGGCCCGGACCGGACCACCTGCCAGGGACGGGCGCGGCCGTGGGAGGTGCCCCAGGGCAATAGCGTTCTGCCCACCCCGGCGGGGCAGAGGACTACTGCCCGCAGGACAGGTACGGCGTGCCGCAGCGCCGAGGAACCGTCCCGGCGCAGCACCGCCGGGAACGGGTTCGACGACGCCGGCCAACCGCCGCCGCAGGCCGCGCCGGAGGAGGTGTTCCGGGAGGAGTAGCGCTCTGCCCACCCCGGCGGGGCAGAGCGCTACTGCGCAGGGAACAGGTAGTGCCCAGGGAACAGGTAGGGCCCAGGGAACAGGTCGGCGGCGAGCGCGGCCGCGAGTACCGGACCGGCGGAAAGCACCCCGGCCCGGTCGGAGTCCGGCCGGCACCGGGCGCAGGCTCCGGCCGGCACCGGGCGCAGGCTTCGGCCGGCACCGTACGCGAGCTCCGGCCGGTACCGGGCGCGGCTTCCGGACGGTGCTCGGGGCGGATCCCGGCGCGGCGCCCGAGCGGGTCAGCGGCCAGTGGGTGCCAGGACCGCGACCTCCTCGGCGTAGGCCAGCGGCGCGGCGGTGCGCCGCTCCAGCTCCTCGCGGGTGAGCCCGGCGACCATCTCGCGCACCAGGAAGCCCGAGGGGGTGACGTCGATGACCGCGAGCTCCGTGTAGATGCGGTCGACCACCTGCGCGGCGGTCAGCGGGTAGGTGCACTCCGGCAGCAGCTTGGGCCGGCCGTCCGGCGTGGTGTGCATCATCAGCACCAGCACCCGTTTGGCGCCGACCGCGAGGTCCATCGCGCCGCCGACCGCCGGGGGCAGGTGCGCGTCGTCGGTCGCCCAGTTCGCCAGGTCGCCCTGCGCGGAGACCTGGAAGGCGCCCAGCACGGTCACGTCGATGTGACCGCCGCGCATCATCATGAACGAGTCGGTGTGGTGGAAGTAGGAGCCGCCGGGAACCAGCGTGACCGGCGCCTTCCCGGCGTTGATCAGCTCCCAGTCCTCCTCCCCCGCAGCCGGTGCGGGCCCCATGCCGAGGATGCCGTTCTCGCTGTGGAAGACGATCTCCTTGCCGGCGGAGACGACATCGCCGACCAGCGTGGGCATGCCGATGCCCAGGTTCACGTAGGAGCCGTCGGGGATGTCCTGGGCCACCCGGGCGGCCATGCCGGTGTGCGAGAGCGGGGTCGCGGTCATGCCGCCACCTCGACGACCCGGTCGACGAAGATGCCCGGGGTCACGACGGCCTCGGGGTCCAGCTCGCCCAGCTCGACGAACTCCCGCACCTGCACCACGGTGAGCTCGGCGGCGGTGGCCATGGTGGGGCCGAAGTTCCGCGCCGCCTTGTTGTAGACCAGGTTCCCCCAGCGGTCCGCGCGCAGCGCCTGGACCAGCGCGACATCACCGCGCAGCGGCTCCTCGAAGACGTGCCGCCGTCCGGCGATCATGCGCACCTCCTTGCCGCGGGCCAACAGCGAATCGGCGCCGGCGGGGGTGAAGAAGCCGCCCAGGCCCGCGCCCGCGGCGCGCATCCGCTCGCTGAGGGTGCCCTGCGGCACGAGCTCGAGCTCGATGTCCCCCGCCCGGTAGAACTCCTCGAACCAGATGGAGCCGGCCGACCGCGGGTACGAGCAGATGATCTTGCGCACCCGCCGCTCACGGATGAGCGCGGCGACGTCGGTCTCCCCGCTCCCGGCGTTGTTGGTGACGATCGTCAGGTCGCGGGCACCCTGCTCCAGGAGCGCGTGCACCAGCTCGACCGGCACGCCGGCGGCACCGAACCCGCCCACGAGGACGGTCGCGCCGTCCGGCACGCCCGCGACCGCCTCGGCGAGCGACGCCACCCGCTTGTCGATCACTGCGCCCCCGATGGTCTGGCCGGTACGGAGCGACCGGGTGCTGGCGGCGGTACCCGCCGCCGGGATCGGTCAGCCACGGTCAGGCCCCGGCCCCCCGTCCGGCGCCCCCGAGGCGGTCGAACCCGTCGCCCCGGTCGAGCCTGACCCGTCCCGCGGCGCTCCGGTCGTCGCGCCCTCCGTGTCGTCGGTGTTCTCCGCACCCGGCGTGCCCTCGGGCTCGGCGGTGGTGCCGGTCGCCGCGAGGTCCTCCTCGCCCGGCGTGGACGGGCGGCTGCGACGCCGCCGGCGACGGATGCCCTGGACGGTGCTCCAGAGGATCACCAGGGCCATCAGGGCGAAGAGCGTCCCGGACATGGGGCGGGTGAAGAAGGTGGAGAACTCGCCGCCCGAGATCAGCATCGACCGGCGAAAGTTCGACTCGAGGATCGCGCCCAGGACGAAGGCCAGCACCAGCGGACCGGGCTCGAAGCCGGTCTTCTTCATGATCCAGCCGATGACGCCGAAGGCCAGCACGACCCACATGTCGAAGATGTCGTTGTTCACCGAGAAGACGCCGGCCATCGTGACCAGCAGGGCGAACGCCGCCAGGATGCCCGCGCGCACCCGCAGCAGCTGGACGAAGAAACCGACGAGCGGGATGTTCAGGATCAGCAGCATCAGGTTGCCGATGGCCATCGAGGCGATGACGCCCCAGAAGATCTCGGGCTGCTGGTCGATCAGCTGCGGGCCGGGCGTGATGCCCTGGATCAGCAGCGCACCGAAGATCAGGGCAAGGACCACGTTGGGCGGGATCCCGAGGGTGAGCAGCGGGATGAACGCCGAGGTGGACGAGGCGTTGTTCGCCGTCTCCGGCCCGGCGACGCCCTCGATGGCGCCCTTGCCGAACCGGGTCGGGTCCTTGGCCCGCCGCTTCTCGGTCGCGTAGGAGGCCAGCGAGGAGATGACGCCACCACCGCCGGGCAGCACCCCGATGAAGAAGCCCATCACCGACCCGCGGGCGATCGCACCCGAGGAGTCCTTGAGGTCCTTGCGGCTGGGCCAGATGTTGGAGATCTTGCTCTTGAGCGCCTGCGCCTTCTCGGTCTTCTCGACGTTGTAGAGGATCTCGCCGACGCCGAAGAGCCCCATCGCCACGGCGACGAAGTCGAAACCGTCGAACAGCGAGATCGACCCGAAGGTGAAGCGGTTGGTCCCGGTGATCAGGTCCTGCCCGACCGTGGCCAGCAGCAGGCCGAGCGCCGCCATGGACAGGCTCTTCACCGGGTGCCGGGTGCCCAGGTAGGTGACCAGCAGGATGCCCAGCGCGGTGAGGGCCACGTACTCCTGGGAACCGAACTCGACCGCCAGGTCGGCCAGCGGCGGCGCGAGCAGGATCAGCCCGATCACGGAGACCGTGCCGCCGACCCAGGAGCCGATCGCGGCGATGCCCAGCGCGGGGCCGGCCCTGCCCTGCTTGGCCATCTGGTAGCCGTCGAAGGTGGTGACGACCGAGGCCGCCTCGCCCGGGAGCTGCAGCAGGACGGAGGTGATCGTGCCGCCGTACATCGACCCGTAGTAGATGCCCGCGAGCAGGATGACGGCGGTGACGGGCTCGATCTCGTAGGTGATCGGCAGCAGCAGCGCGATGGTCGCCGTCGGCCCGAGGCCCGGCAGCACACCGATGACCGTGCCGATGAGCACGCCGAGGAAGACGTAGAGCAGGTTCGTCGGGTCCAGCGCGACCGAGAAGCCCTGGCCGATGCCCTCGAGGATGCCCATGCCTCAGCTCCCGACCGGTGCGAAGACGATGCCGTCAGGGAACGGTACGGCCAGCGCCTCGACGAAGACGAGGTGGAACGCCAGCGCACCGAGCACCGCGAGCGGGACGGCCCAGCGCCACGGCTCGCGGGCGAAGATCCGCAGCCAGAAGAGCAGCATCAGGATGGCCGAGACCAGGAAGCCGATCGTCTCGAAGAGGACGATGAACACCGCGAGGCTGGCCAGCCCCAGGGCGATCCCGAGGGTGCCGCGGGTCCACGGCTCGTAGTCCTCGGGGTCGTCGATGAAGAGCAGCACGATCCCTGTCCCGGTGAGCAGCATCGCGACGATGAACGGCCACAGGCCGGGGCCGGGGGCGTTCAGCTCACCGAGGCCCAGGCTGCGGGCGCCCAGCATGCCCGCCACGCCCAGGAGCACCAGGATCAGCGGCGCGAGCCGGTGCAACTGCTTCGTCATCAACTCTCCGGGGGAAGGTGCGGACGCGACCGGGCAGCCGCGGGGGACCGGGACGGCGCCGGTCCCCCGCGGCCGCGGGAGGTCACTCCTGCAGGATCGGCCCGTAGGCCTCGATGATGCTGTCGATACGGGGGGCTCGATGATGCTGTCGATCCGGTCGGAGAAGGCGGCGCTGTCCACGAACTCGTCGGGAACGTACTGCTCCCCGAGCTGCTCGCGCACCTCGTCCTTCTGCAGGCAGGTGTCCACCGTCTCCTCGAGCGTCGAGACCACGTTGTCGGGGACGCCCGCCGGGGCCGCGAGGCCGAAGACCGACACGCTGTTGGTGAGCTCCGGGAAGCCGGACTCGGCCAGGGTCGGCGCGTCGATGTAGTCCACGGGCTCGGCCGGGCTGACCGCCAGCGGCAGGAAGCTGCCGGCGTCGATGTTCTCCAGCACGTCCTGCGAGCTGTTGATGAAGATGGCGTCGACGTTGCCGCCGAGGATCGCCGTCGTCATCTCGGCGTTCCCGGTGAACGGCACGGCCGTGACCTCGACGCCGTACTCCTCGGCCAGCCGCCGCAGCTCCATGGCCTGCGACGTCGTGGTGCCGGGGACCCCGACGTTGAGCTCGCCCGGGTTCTCCTCGGCGTAGGTGAAGAACTCCTCGGCGGTGCTGAACTGCGAGCCCTCCCCGACGATGAGGGCCGAGGGGATCTCGGTGACCGCGGCGATGGGGACGTAGTCCTCGTTGGTGTAGCCGACGTCGTCCTGCAGCGGGTTGGTGGCCGAGGCCGGCACCGCGATCAGCGACAGCGTGTAGCCGTCGTTCCCGCCGGCGATCATCGCCTGCATGCCGACCGAGCCGGAGGCGCCCTCGCGGTTCTCCACGACGACGGTCTGGCCCAGCTCTTCCTCGATGCAGCTGCCGATGGTGCGCCCGGCCAGGTCGGTCGGGCCACCGGCGGCGTAGGGGACGATCAGGTTGATGGTCTCGGTCGGGTAGTCCGGCGCGGCCTCCGCCGAGTCCTCGGTGCCGGCGTCCTCGGTCCCGCCGCAGGCGGCGAGGGAGAGCACGGACGCGGCGATCAGCGCGGGCCAGGTCGAGCGGGTACGGCGCATGGGTTCCTCCGGTGGTCGGGGGCGGGTCGTACGGGGATCGGGTCAGCCGAGGATCGGTTCGTAGACCTCCTGCGTGCGGTCGAGGACCTCGCCGAGCTCCTCGGCGCCGGCGAACTCCTCGAGGACGTACTCCTCGCCGAGCGTCTGCTGCACCTCGGGCTTGTCCAGGCAGGTCTGCAGGGTGTCCTCCAGCGTCGAGACGACGTCGTCGGGCAGCCCGGCCGGGCCGGCGAGGCCGAACGTCGAACCGGAGAGGGTCAGGCCGTCGTAGCCCAGTTCGGTGAACGTCGGGGTGTCGGGCAGCCAGGACAGCCGCTCCTCGGGCGAGGCCACGAGCGGGACGAAGGCGCCCGACTCGATGTTCTGGACGACGTCGCTCGAGGCGTTGATGAGCACGGCGTCGACGTTCCCGCCGAGGAGGGCGGTGGTCATCTCGGCGTTGCCGTTGAACGGCACCGCGGTGACCTGGACACCGTGCTCCTCGGCCAGCCGCTGCAGCTCGATCGCCTGCGGGGTGGAGGCGCCGGGTGTGCCCACGGTGACGGTCCCCGGCTGCGCCTCGACCGCGGCGAAGAAGTCCTCCGCGGTGGCGTACGGCGAGTTCTCCCCCACGGCCAGCACCGACGGCACCTCGGTCATGACGCCGACGGGCGTGATGTCGTCCTTGGTGTAGCCCACCTCGTTGGCCAGCGGGGTCAGCACCATGGTGCCCGCGGTGACCAGGGAGAGGGTGTACCCGTCGGGCTCGGCGGCGACGAGCTCGCTCGTGGCCAGGGCGCCGGAGCCACCCGGGAGGTTCTCGACGACGACGGTCTGCCCGAGCTCCTCCTCGATGCAGGCACCGACGGTGCGGGTGGTCAGGTCGGTCGGCCCGCCGGCGCCGTAGGGCACGATCATGCGGATCGACTCGGCCGGGTACGACGACGCGTCGCCGCCCCCGCCACCGCCCTCCGCAGCGGTGCCGCCGCCGCCGCCGTCCTCACCGCCGCAGGCGGCGACCAGACCGATCAGTGCCACGCCTGCGAGGCCTGCCGAGATGCGCATTGCTTCTTCCCCCCAACGGTCACCGCTGACCGGTCTGCCCCCCACCGGAACGCGTCCGGTCGGTGGTGCGGATCACCTGGATACAAGCACAGGGCGACCCGGGCAGCCCCCCGAAAAGGCAACGATCCGGACTCGGTCAGGGCACCGTCAGCACGGCGTCGATCACGTGCGGTCCCGGCTCGGTGACCGCCCGGCGGAACTGCTCGACGAACTCCTCGGCTGTCGTCGCCCGGCTGCCCGGGACGCCCATCCCGGCGGCCAGCGACACGAAGTCCAGATCCGGCCGGCTGAGCTCCAGGAGGTCCCTGGACCGCGGCCCGGAGGCCTCCGCCCCGACGTTGCGGAGCTCGCCCTCGAGGATGCGGTAGGACCGGTTGCTGAACACGACCGTGGTCACGTCGAGCTGCTCGCGCGCCTGGGTCCACAGCGCCGAGATGGTGTACATGGCGCTGCCGTCGCCCTCGAGGCAGACGACCCGCCGCCCCGGGGCGGCGACCGCGGCTCCGGTGGCGACCGGGAGGCCCTGGCCGATCGCGCCCCCGGTGAGGGTCAGCCAGTCGTGCCGCGGTGCACCGGCGGTCGGGACGGGCATCTGCCGGGTGGAGGTGACCCCCTCGTCGACCACGACCGCCCCCTCGGGCAGGAGGGCACCCAGCGCCGCGCCCACGGCGTCCGGGGTGAGCGGGCCGGTCGGCAGCTCGGGCCGCTGCAGGGGCTGCAGGTCGGGCTCCACGCCCGGGGCCACGAGGTCGGCCAGCCGGTCGAGCGCGCCGACGACGTCGTCCGCTCCTTCGGCGAGCACGTGCACCGCGCACCCCTCGGGGACCAGGCTGCTGGGGCGGTCGGGGTAGGCGAAGAACTCCACCGGCGGGCGGGCTCCGACGCAGACGAGGTGGCGGACGCCGGCCAGGCGCGCTGCCACCTGCTGCCCGGCGCGGGGCAGGCGCTCGACGGGCGGCAGGCCGGCCCCGCGCTCCAGCCGCGCCGGGAAGGTCTCGCAGAACAGCCGGGCCCCGGCGGCCCGCGCGACCCGGCCGGCGGCCCGCAGCCCCGCCTCCCGCGTCGCCGCCCCGCCGAC
Source organism: Blastococcus carthaginiensis (assembly GCF_030731085.1). NCBI lineage: Bacteria > Bacillati > Actinomycetota > Actinomycetes > Geodermatophilales > Geodermatophilaceae > Blastococcus > Blastococcus carthaginiensis. The sequence goes on from NZ_JASNFN010000016.1 coordinate 18,353, forward strand.
CAGGACCGCGCAGGGCTCACCGGAGGTCAGGAGCGCGGCGACGCCGGCGACGGCGTCCTCCGGCACCGGCCGCGGTCCGCCCGCCGGCTGCGGCGCCGCGGGCGCGGCCCCCTCGGACCAGGAGACGTCGGCGGGCAGGATCAGCGTGGCGATCCCGCCGGGGGCCGTGCGGGCCGCGGCGATCGCCTCCGCCGCGTCCCGTGCCACGTCCGCGGAGGTCTCGGATCGGCGCATCCACCGGGAGACCGTGCCGGCGAGCGCGTCGATGTCGGAGTCCAGCGGGGAGTCGTACTGCTTGTGGTAGCCGGCGTGGTCACCGACGACCGGGACCATCGGCGTCGCCGCGCGGCGGGCGTTGTGCAGGTTGGCCAGCCCGTTGGCCAGCCCCGGCCCGAGGTGGAGGAGGACGCCGGCCGGCCGGCCGGTCATCCGGCCGTAGCCGTCCGCGGCGCCCGTCGCCACGCCCTCGAACAGGCACAGGACGCCGCGCATCTCGGGGACGGTGTCGAGCGCGGCGACGAAGTGCATCTCCGAGGTGCCCGGGTTGCCGAAGCAGACGTCGACCCCACCGTCGACGAGCGTCCGGATGAGGGCCTGCGCGCCGTTCATGCCGCACCCCCCACCCGCTCGGACCGTGCGTGGCGGAGGTCACCCTGGACAGCCATGGGGGCACCGTACGCGGGACCGGCCGCCTGCCCGTCCGCGGTCGGCGCGGGCGTCAGCGGCGGGTGCGCGTGGCGGCCGAGACCCGGGCGAGCGCGTCGGTGACGACGGTGGCGTCGTCACCGAGCAGGGTCAGCAGGTGGGCGACGAGCTCGTCGTGCGTGGTGCAGGCCGCCGTCACCCGCGCGCGGCCGGCGGCGGTGAGCCGGGCGTGCAGCAGGCGGCGGTCGCCGTCCACCCGTTCCCGGATGACCAGCCCCTGGGCGACCAGGCGGTTGATCGTGCTGGTGACGCCGGGCCGGGAGAGGCCGACGGCTTCGGCGACCTCTCCCATCGAGGCCCGTTCCCCCGGCGACTCCGCGATGCGCCGCAGCGCCTCGAAGCCGGTGAGGGAGAGGTCGTGGTGGCGGTGGAGCGCCGAGTCGACCCGCCGGGTGATGTGGTCGTGCACCTGGACGATGCGCAACCACGTCTCGGCGGGGCGGGGAGCGGCTCCGGGAAGAGCGGCGGCATCCCGGGGGACGCCGCGCGCGAGCGCGTCCTCGGACAGTGGCACTCGGTCAGGGTCCCCTGATCGGGCGACGGTGAAACCGACCTCAGCCCGCGGAGACCGAACCCACGGCGCGTCGGCCGGCGTGCTGGCGCCCGGCGACCGAGACCAGCCCCGCGGCGGTGGCCACCAGCGCCACGGCGGCGATGGTCAGCGACGCCAGCGAGAGGACCCCGCGAGCGGTCGCGGCCTCCTCGGCGGCGGCCGCGACCTGCAGGGCGACGCTCGTGCCCACCGCGGAGTCGGCCCCGACCAGGTCGAGCGTCGCGGGGCCTGCCGCGGCCGTCTCGGGGATGCGCACGTCGACACGGACCTCCCCGGCGGGGTCCGCGGCGGTGCTGGCCAGCACGGTCTCGCCGCCGTGGAGCAGGACGTCCACCCGCTCGCCGGGGATGAAGCCGGCGCCGCGCAGGACGACCGTGCCGCCGGCCTGCACCTGGGCGCCTCCACCCACGGATCCGGCCGGGACGACCGCCCCCGCGGCGTCGGAGGTGCGCGGCGCCCGACCGCCGGTGGTGGGCTCGGGGCTCGTCGGTGCGCCGGCGCGGCCGGTGGTCGGGGCCGGTGCCGTCGTCGTGCCGGGGGTGCGCGGCGTGCCGGTGCCCGATCCGGCCGACGGCGGAGGTGCCGGCTCGGCGGCCTCCACCCTGGCGGTGGGCGGCGCCGGCGGCGGGGGCGGCGGGGACATGGCCGCCTCGCAGTCCTCGACCGTGGGCCGGGTGAGCGTGTAGTCGGCCAGTTCGTCGACGAAGGCCGGCCCCGAGCCGTCGCGGGCGGTGAACACCAGCCGCGGGTCGATGGTCTCGCCGGGAGCGACGTCGCCGGTGCGCAGCACCACGCTCGCGAAGGGCTCCAGGACTGCCTCGTCCTCACCGGACGGCGTCCGCACGGTGGCGAGGACCACGCTGTAGTGAGCGTTGCCCGCGACGACCTCGACCACGATGCCGCCGGGGCGGCAGCTGGGGCCGTGGGTCACCCGGGCGTCGGGACGGGTGGGGTCGTCGACCGCATGCGCCGGGGCGGCACCGGAGACGGCGATGCCGAGGAGGACCACGAGGAGGCCGGTCACCACACCGGCGGGGAGGGCACCGCGGGCCACCCGCGCCGACGTCGTCCACGTCGGCCCGGCGATCTGCCCGAAACCGCTGTTCAGCCCTGCCCCCTCCTTTCCGATGCGCTCGAGTTCCAGATGATGACGGAAGTGACGCTTCGTTGCTAGCCCGTTACGCGCGTGTCGCGCGTGTCGCGCGGCGTGTCGCGAGATACCCGCCGATCACCCGTCCGGGGGAACCGCAGAACCCCCTGAATCCATCCCGCGCGCTGCCCGGAATCGGCCGATCCCACCCCCGCCCGGGTCGAGCGCCCGGCCCTGCCTCGTCGCCCGTGAGGCGGGTCACTACGGTGGCCGCGTGGACGAAGCAGGTGCCGGCCGACGGCGGCAGAACGAGGTGTACCGGGCCGGCGTGTACGGCCGCTCCCCGCGGGTGCCGGTCGGCATCCGCCGGCTGCAGGAGCGTGCGAAGCGGGCGCTGGACGCCCGCGCCTACGCCTACGTCGCGGGCGGCGCCGGCGACGAGGCGACCCAGCGCGCCAACCGCGCCGCCTTCGACCGGTGGGCCGTGGTCCCCCGGGTGCTGCGCGACGCGAGCGCCCGGGACACCTCCGTGGAACTGTTCGGACGCCGACTGCCCGCCCCGCTGCTGCTCGGGCCGGTCGGGGCGCTGGAGCTGGTGCACCCGGAGGCCGACCTGGCCGTCGCGCGGGCCGCCGCCGCCACCGGCGTGCCGATGGTGTTCTCCAACCAGGGCTCGCGCTCCATGGAGGAGTGCGCGGCCGCGATGGACGGCTCACCGCGGTGGTTCCAGCTGTACTGGTCGACCTCCGACGAGCTCGTGGAGAGCCTGGTCCACCGCGCCGAGACGGCCGGCTGCGAGGCCCTGGTGGTCACCCTCGACACCACGATGCTCGGCTGGCGCCCGCGTGACCTCGACCTCGGCCACCTCCCCTTCGCGCTGGGCAAGGGCATCGCCCAGTACACCTCCGACCCGGTGTTCCGGCGCCTGGTCGAGGAGCGCGCGGCCGCTGCCGGCCCCCGCGAGCCGCAGCCCCGGCCCACCCCCGCGGCGGTGCGGGCACTGGTGACGATGGCCCGCGCCTGGCCGGGCCCGTTCCGGGAGAACCTGCGCTCCCCGCTCCCCCGCGCGGCCGTCGAGACCTTCCTGGCCATCTACTCGCGACCCTCGATCAGCTGGGACGACCTGGCCTGGCTGCGCTCCCGCACGAAGCTGCCGATCCTGCTCAAGGGCGTGCTGCACCCCGACGACGCGCGACGCGCGCTGGACGAGGGCATGGACGGCGTCGTCGTGAGCACCCACGGCGGGCGGCAGGTCGACCGGTCGATCGCGGCGCTGGACGCGCTGCCCGACGTCGTGGCGGCGGTGGACGACCGTGTGCCGGTGCTGCTCGACAGCGGCATCCGAAGCGGCGCCGACGTCTTCACCGCCGTCGCGCTGGGTGCCCGTGCCGTGCTGCTCGGGCGGCCGTTCGCGTGGGGGCTGGCCCTGGCCGGCGAGGCGGGTGTGCGCCAGGTCGTCGAGGACGTCGTCGGGGAGTTCGACCTCACGCTGGGCCTGACCGGGCACACCGCCGTCGACCAGCTGGGCCCGGAGGTCCTGCGCCGCGTCGGCTGATCGTTCCGGACGGTCCCGTGCCGCGGGTTGACGATGTCTGTGGCCTGGGTCACAGTAGGGGCGGGCGGGGGAAGCCGGGAAAACAGTGGCTACCCACTGCTGGGTAGACCGACCAACGCGGCCAGACCGCCAGGACCGGCCCCCCGCCCCCTTTCCGCCGCACCGCTGCTCACCGCACCGCGTCCGGCGGCGTCGTCGGCTCCGTGGGCGGCTGCGGCGGCTCCGGCTCGGCCGGTGGCTGCGGCGGCTCGGGTTCCGACGGCGGCGGAGGCGGCTGCGGCGGCTCCGGCTCGGCCGGTGGCTGCGGCGGCTCGGGTTCCGACGGCGGCGGGGGCGGTTCCGACGGCGGCGGAGGCGGCTGCGGCGTCTCCGGCTCGGCCGGCGGCGAAGGGGGTTCCGGCGCAGGCGGGGGCTCCGGCGCAGGCGGGGGCTCCGGCGCAGGCGGGGGCTCCGGCGGGGGCGGGGGCTCCGGCGGGGGCGGGGGCTCCGGCGCTGGCGGAGGCGGCGGCGGAGGCGGAGGCGGCGGCGGCGGAGGCGGAGGCGGCGGCGGAGGGGGCTCCGGCGCAGGCGGCGGAGGCGGCGGAGGCGGCGGAGGCGGCGGAGGCGGCGGAGGCGGCGGCGGAGGCGGGGCCCACCAGGCGCCGTTGCTGACCAGCACCGTCACCGGCTGGCTCCGGTCGAGGATCGCCCCCGGACCGGGGTCGACGCCGACGACGACACCCGGCGGGCGGCCGCTGTCGACGGCCACCACGGTCGCGCCCAGGTCGCGTGAGCCCAGCAGGCCGCGGCAGCGGTCGGTGGACCGGCCGACGCAACCGGCGGGCACCGTCTCCCGCGTTCCCTCCACGTAGAACGGATCGGCCGGCGGGAAGGGGACCGGCTCCCGCGCGCTGAGGATCGGCTGCATGGCGTCGTGCCAGATCCGGGCCGGCATGCCGCCGCCGAAGCCGCCGACGTCCTGGTTCTCCACCGGGTTGTAGACCATCACGCTGGCCGCCACCTGCGGGGTGTACCCGACGAAGGTGACGGAGAAGTTGTCCTGCGTGGTCCCGGTCTTCCCGGCGATCTGGTGCCCGGGGACGTAGGCGCGGCGGCCGGTCTGGCCCGGATGCCCCGGCTCGACGTCCTTCCGCAGGGCCTGGGTGATCGTGTGCGCCAGCCCCGGCGCCACCACCTCGCTCTCGCACCGAGGGCCCCCGAGCGGCTGCCCGTCCTCACCGAGCAGTGGCTGGCCATCGCGGTCGAGGACGCGGTGGATCGGCGTCGGCGCGCAGCGGGTCCCCCCGGCGGCGAGGGTCGCGTAGGCATTCGCCAGGTGCAGTGGGCTGGTCGCCTCGGCGCCGAAGGTGAACGAGCCGCGGTTCTCCGCGATGACCTGGTCGGCGACCGGGTCCAGGGAGGCCAGCCCCAGCCGCTGCGCCATGCGCACCGGCGCCTCCACGCTGCCCAGCTGGTCCTCCAGCGCCAGGAAGTAGGTGTTCGAGGACATGTAGAGCGCCTGCTCCATGTCCAGCCGCTGGCGGTAGCGGCCGGCGTTCTCGACGTCGTAGGGCCCGTCGCCGTCGCGGTAGACCGTCGACACGTACGGGTCGGGCGTGGTGATGACGTGGTCGAGCCCGAAGCCCTGCTCGAGGGCGGCGGCCGCGGTGAACACCTTGTAGGTCGACCCGGTGCCCTGACCGGCCACGACGTTGAGGTTGACCGTCGTCTGCGTCGGATCGCCCTCGGCGGCGCCGAAGATCCGGTTCACCGCCATGGCGAGCACCCGGCCGGTGCCGGGCTCGACCGCGGTGTAGATGCCGGCGCGGGAGTCCTCCCGGGCCAGGGCTCCCAGGACGGCGGCGTCCCCCGCCTGCTGCATCGCCGGGTCCAGCGTCGTCTCGACGGTGAGGCCGCCGGTGTCGATCCGCTCGCGCGAGATGCCCAGGGTTCCGGTCAGGTAGCTGAGCGCGTAGTCGCAGAAGAACGCACCGAGCCGCACCTCGCGGCAGCCGCGCGGCGCCCCTTCCCCGGGCGTCAGGACGACCGGGGCGCTGCGGGCTTCCTGGACGGCGGCCTGGTCGGCCAGACCCAGTTCGGCCATCCGCGCGAGGACGACGTCGCGGCGCTCGGTGGCCCGGTCGATGGCGACGAACGGGTCGTACTCCGCAGGGCTCTGCACCAGGCCGGCGAGCGTGGCCGCCTGGGCGAGCGTCAGCGCGTCCGGCGTCACGCCGAAGTAGGTCTCGGCCGCCGCGGCGACGCCGTAGGCACCGGCGCCGAAGTAGACCCGGTTCAGGTACCGGCTGAGGATCTCGTCCTTGGTGTACTCCTGCTCCAGCGCCAGGGCGAGCTGGGCCTCCCGCAGCTTGCGGCCGATGCTCTCGTCGGTGGCGGCCTGCCGCGCGTCGGGGCTGGTCGCCGTCTGCAGCCGGATCTGCTTGACCAGCTGCTGGGTGAGGGTGGAGCCGCCCTCGACCACCTCGCCGGCGCTCAGGTTGCGCAGCAGGGCGCGGGCGAGCCCCTTGCCGTCGACGCCGCTGTGGGAGAAGAAGCGGCTGTCCTCGATGGCGACGAGGGCGTCCTTCATCACCGGGGCGATCGCCTCGCTGGGCACCACCGTGCGGTTGCGCCGGTAGAACTCGGCGATGAGGGAGCCGTCCGCGGCGAGCACGCGGGTGTTGCCCGGCGGTGTGCGGTCGAGCAGCTCGTCACCGACCGGGCGCATCAGCTCCGTGCCGGTACGGGTCGCGAACGTGGCACCACCCACGACCGGCACGGCGAAACCGGCGAGCAGCGCCCCGCCCAGCACGACCGCCAGCACAAGCTTCAGCAGCGCACCCCCCCGCCGGCGGCGCCGGACGGGCGTCTCCTCCACCCCGGGCAGCGGCAGGCCGGCGGGAACGGGACGGGGCGACACGGAACTCCTCGGCGCAGGGGGCAACGGCGGCTCCCGCGGACGGGGCCGCTCTCCTCGGTACCCCCCGGATCGCACGGCGCCATCCGAACGGCCGGTCTGTCACGCGATCGCAAAGTCCGCCCGTCGCCCCTGGACACGGCTCCGGGGGTCGATCCCGCGGTCCGCGGGCCCGGACGGACCCCTCGACCGCGGGCTCGACCCCCGGAGCGGGTGGCTCAGTCGCCGGAGAGCACCAGCGGCTCGTCCACCACCTCCCGGCGGGGCACCGGGACGACGGCGGCGGCCGGCACCGGGGCCGGCTCGTGCCGCACCGACGGCAGCCAGGCGAGCCAGCGCGGGAGGTACCAGTTGCGCTCCCCCAGCAGCTGCATCACGGCGGGCAGCAACAGCGCCCGGACGACGGTGGCGTCCAGCAGCACCGCGACCGCCAGCCCCAGCCCGATCTGCTTCATGCTCGTCATCGACAGGGTCACGAAGGTCAGGAAGACGAACACCATGATCACGGCGGCGCTGGTGACCACCCCGGCCGAGGACGTGATGCCCTGCGCGACGGCGTCCCGGGTGGCGAGTCCGCGGTCCCGGGCCTCGCGGATCCGGCTGAGGATGAAGACGTGGTAGTCCATCGACAGGCCGAAGAGGATGACGAACAGGAACAGCGGGATCCAGTTCACGATCGCGCTGGTGCCGTCGAGGCCGATGAGACCGGCGCCGACGCCCTCCTCGAAGACCAGCACCATCACGCCGTACGCGGCCGCGACGCTCAGCAGGTTCAGCACGATCGCGGTGACCGCAACGGTGACCGAGCGGAACGAGACCAGCAGCAGCAGGAACGCCAGCACCAGGACGAAGCCGAAGACCCACGGCGTGCGCTCGGCCATCAGCTCGTCGAACGCCACCGAGTAGGCGGTGCCCCCGCTGACGACGGCGGTCACGTCGTCCAGCGAACCCACGGTCGCCGGCACCAGCTCGTCGGCCAGCGTCGCCAGGGCGTCGCGGGAGGCCTCCTCCTCGCCGTCGCCGACCAGCGGCACGCTGACGACGGCGACGGTGCCGGCCTCGTTGGCCTCGACGGCGATCGGCTCGTTCATCTGCCCGCTGGCCAGGGCGCGCTCGCGCAGCTCGGCGATGGCGCCCTGCACCTGCGGGGCGGCGACGTCGGGCGCCTCGATCACCACCTCGGCCGGTGACGGGCCGCCGGGGAACGCCTCGGTGATCCGGTTGTAGGTCTGGATGACCGGGAGGTCCTGCGGCAGGTCCTGGACGCCCTCGGCGCGCAGGTCCATCGACACCGCCGGGACGGCGAGTGCGACCAGCGCACCACCGGCCACCAGGGCGGCGACGAGCGGCCGGCGCAGCACCGCACCGAGGACCACGGGCCAGAAGCGGCCCGGCCGGTCGGCGGTGCGGCGGCCCACGAACGGGAGCCGGCCCTTCTCCACCCGGTCGCCGAGCCAGGCCATCATCGCCGGCAGCACGGTCAGCGAGCCGAGCACCGAGCAGGCGACGACCAGGATCGTCGCCGAGGCGACGCCGGTGAAGACCGAGAACCCGGTGAGGAACATGCCGGCCATGGCCACCATGACGGTGATGCCGGAGATGAGCACCGAGTGCCCGGAGGTCGCGGCGGCGATGTCGAGCGCGTCCACCGGACCGGCGCCCTTGGCGCGCTCCTCGCGTTCCCGCTTGAGGTAGAAGAGCGAGTAGTCCACGCCGACGGCCAGGCCGATGAGCAGCATCACGATCTGCGCAGTCTGGTCGACGTGCCAGATCTGGCTGGTGAGGCTCAGCAGGCCGAGGGCGCCGACGAACGCCGTCAGCGCGAAGACCAGCGGGAGGACGGCGGCGACCAGCGCGCCGAAGGTCAGCAGCAGCACGGCGAGCGTGATCGGGATGGAGAGGAGCTCCGCGCGCTGGAAGTCGGCGTCGAGGGTCTCCGAGAGCGCGAGGTCGGCGCTGGTGCCGCCGAACTGCTCCACACGGACGTCGTCGTGCTCTGCGGCCACCGCGGCGACCACGTCCTGCACGGGCGCGATCTGCTCGGCGGCGTCGTCCGGGTCGCCGGCGAGATCGAAGGTGACCAGCGCCGAGCGGCCGTCGGCGGAGACCAGCGGGGCGCCGTCGAGCGGGCTGACCAGGTTGGCGACCTCCGGCGTCCCGCGCAGCTCGTCGACGAGGTCGGTGAGCGCGGCGGTGGCGGCGGCCTCGGGGACGCCGGCCTCGCGCTGCACCAGGACCATCTCCGAGGCCGGCTCCGCCCAGCCGTTGTCGTCGAGGATCTGCTGCGCCCGGGCGGGTGCGCCGATCGTCTGCTCGGCCGAGGTCAGCTGGGCCTGCGGCACGAACGCGCCCACGGCGACGGCCGCCAGCACGAAGGCTAGCCAGCCGAGCACCGCCGTCTTCCGGTGCCGCGCGCTCCACCGGCCGACCCGCCCCGCGAGGTTGCGGGATCCATCCATCGTCGTCTCCTGTCCGTGTGCGGGTGTCCGCAGGTCAATCTGCTGGTCAGGCGGGCGTGCGCCCATCCCGTCAGCTGGCCGGTCGGGGATCGGGCCGGCCCGACCATCGGGGCCCGTCCCGTCGGCGGAGAGACTTCCGGAGGAGAGGTGGCCGAACATCAGGGAAACCCCTGAGGTCGTCCCTGATCTTGATCAGGGAGCGGCTCGGACCTGCGGTGCGGGAGCACCCGACCCCGCGCCGACGGTGCGGGCGAGGACGGTCCGGACGACGAGCGGCCCCGCACTCCCTCGGGGTGCGGGGCCGCTCGGTGGCTCGATCACGTGCGCCCGGCGCCGGCACGGTCTCCGGACGGATCGGCGCCCAGCCCTCCGGTGGTCCGTCGGCGCCTGCGGTCGGCGATCAGCCCGCCGGCCGGTGGAGCACGTTCAGCGACGCGACCGACTCGAGGGTGGGGCCGAACCCGATCGGTGCGTGCTGCAGGTGGTGCGACCGCGAGGTGCCGGCCGCCGAGTAGATTCCCTGCTTGATGTAGACCGACTGGTCGGCGTAGAGGTTGGCGACGTTCTCCGACAGGACCTTCTCGCCCTGGTGCCAGACCTCGATCAGGCCCGTCGCCGGGTCCGGGGACCACACGAAGCGGACCGTGAGGTCGTTCCAGGCACCCTTGTCGATCAGGCCCAGGTCGAACGTCTCGGCGTACTGCGCGTCACCGGCGACCCGGCCGCCGGTGCCGCCGCGGACGTCGAGCATGAGGTTCTCGTCGACGTCGGACCAGAAGTGGACGTTCGGGTTGCCGGAGTTCGCCGTCTGGTGCCACTGGGTGAAGATCAGGAACTGGCCGCGCTCGTCCCAGTCGAAATCCGCCGGGAAGAACGTCGACCAGGCCCAGTACTGCTCGTCGCCGGGCTCCACGTCGCCGGAGTCGGCGATGGAGTCGCGCACCTCGGACCGCAGGGTGCCCGTGGTGCCGTTCCAGCCCGTGTCACCGGGGTGGACGGTGAAGAAGGCGGTCCGGGGACTGCCGGGGTACGGGTTCTCCGTGGTGACGCCCTGGGCGTCGGGTCGGAGGGAGTGGACCTCGTCCCACGGGTCCGGGAGGAGGCTCGTGGCGTTCTCGTAGCCCCAGACGCGGGTGGGATGGGTGACGGACCGCTCCGGCTCCGGCTCCGGCTCCGTCGCCGGCGTCGTCGTCGGCTCGGTGGGCGTCGTCGTCGGTTCCGTGGGCGTCGTCGTCGGCTCCGTGGGCGTCGTCGTCGGCTCCGTGGGCGTCGTCGTCGGCTCCGTGGGCGTCGTCGTCGGCTCCGTGGGCATCGTGGCGGGGGTCGACGGCTGCCCGCCCGGGAAGACCTGCACCGCCTGGCTGCGCGCACCCTGCTTCTTGGCGGAGTCGCGGGCCACGACCACGAAGGAGTAGGCCGGCGTCGACAGCGGCAGGCGCGGCGATGTCCAGGACGTGCCGCTCGTGGAGCCGACCACGCGCCCGGCGTCGCTCCGGGTGACGTCGATGACGAGGTAGTCACGAGCTCCGGCGACGTGGGACCAGTCGAGCAGGGCTCTCTGGTCGACGGCCTCGCCGGTGAGCTCGGCCGGAGCGGGCAGCGCGGCGGCGGCCTGGGTCTGCGACGCCAGGGGGCGGGGAGCTGCGAGGGCGGCGCCGGTGAGTCCGGAGCCGCCGATCACGGTCATGGCGGCCAGGACGGCCAGGTTGCGCTTGTTCATGACGTCGGTCCTCGGATCGGGTCGAGCACGGCGGCTGCGACCCGGCGGGCCGGGCTGGCGAGGGCGCCGCTACGGACGCTGACCGAGAGTAGTCGAGCAATTACGACTTGAGGGCGCACGACGCGCACCTCGGGGGGCGCGGAGCGGGTTCAGCCGGGCCACCCGACGTGCAGCCGGGCCACGGCGCGGCTGCAGGGACGGCGCACCGGCCCGACCCTGCACCAGATGCACCCGCACCACCCCGGAAAACGAATCTGCCGCGCCGCCCCCGTCGGGGCTGCGCGGCAGATCGGTGTCTCAACCAGACGTGCACCCGAAGGGATTCGAACCCCTAACCTTCTGATCCGTAGTCAGATGCTCTATCCGTTGAGCTACGGGTGCCTGTGTTCAGTTGTCGTGCGCGGAGGCTCCGGGATTTGAACCCGGGATGGGGATTAACCCAAACCGCATTAGCAGTGCGGCGCCATAGACCGGACTAGGCGAAGCCTCCCGGGGCTCGAGTCGCCTCGGAACCACCGAGGAAAGAGACTACCAGCGCCCCGCGGCCGGTCGTCCCGGGGGTGGGCCGACACCCCCCTCCGCGGACGGCCGAGTGCGCCGAGCCCGTGGCCATCGGGCGGGCGATCACCACGAGCCCGTCGCACTCGGCACCTCGATCAGGCGGCGACCGGTTCCCGGCGGACAGCCGCCACGCGGGGCCCGCGACCGGGCACGAGGGTGACGACGACGGCGGCGGCCGCTCCCGCGCAGGCAAGCAGCAGCGCCCCGGGTACCCCGGCGGAGGTCTCGATCAGCGCGCCACCGAGGGCCGCGCCGATCGCGGAGGCGCCCACGGCGATCGTGGACAGCCAGGTGAACGCCTCGGTGGTGGCGTGGACCGGCGCCAGCGACCCCACCAGCGAGTTCTGCACGGTCAGGGTGGGCGCGATCGCCGTCCCGCCGAGGAAGAGCAGCACGCCCAGCGCCCACGGGCTGGACACCCAGGCCAGCGGGGCGAGGCCGATGGTGACGCCGAACAGCAGCCAGCGGTACTGCCGGGGCAGCGACGCGCTCACCACCCGGGCGCCGAACCACAGCCCGCCGGCGACCGAGCCCAGCGACCAGACCGCCAGCAGCAGCCCCGACATCCCCGGGCTGCCGGTGGAGTCCGCGAAGGCCGGGATGGCCACCTCGAGCGCGCCGAAGCCGAGCATCAGGCCCGATCCGCTGACCAGGACGCGGGGCATGCCAGGGGTGAGCACGGTGCTCAACAGCCCCGCCGAGTGAGCGGGCGAGGGGACCCAGGACCGGGCGGCGCGGGCGACGCCGAGCGCGCCGACGACGGCCAGCCCACCCGCGAGCCCCACCGCCCAGGCCGGCCGGGCGAGCACCGCGAGCGTGGCGACCAGCGTGGGGCCGACCACGAAGACCAGCTCGGTGGCGGTGGCATCGAGGGCGTAGGCGGCGGGGCGGCTGCGCGGGTCGGTGCGCGACCAGAGGGCACGGACGGTGCCCGAGACCAGCGGCGTGCTCGCGCCGGCCAGGGCCGAGGCCGCGATGACGGCGACGTCCGGCGCACCGCCGAGGGTGACCGCCACCAGCAGCCCGAGCAGCAAGGGGTAGAGCATCGACTGGGTCAGCAGGATCGGGCACGGCCCCCGCCGGTCGGCGAGCCGGCCCAGGACCGGGGCCATCACGGCCGACGCGATGCCGAGCGTGGCCGCCGCCAGACCGGCGATCGCGTACGAGCCGGTCTGCTGCTGCACCATGAGCAGCAGCGCCAGCGGCACCATGGCCGACGGCAGCCGGCCCGCGAAGCCGGAGATGAGGAGGACCGGGGCGGAGGGAAGCCGCCAGACGGCGAGGTAGGCACGCACGCTTGCACTCGTTTCGCACTGCAGGGAACGGAACAGTAGGCGGTCAAGGACCGTTGACCGCCTACGCAGACCCGAGACTAGGGACTCGACGGTAGGGAGTCAATTGGACTACGACACCTACGGGTCGACCGCGGTCGAGCTGGCCATCGATCTGGCCAACGCCGACCTGGCGCCCGACGACGGTGTGGCGCGGTTCCTGGCGTCGCACGACGAGTGGTTCGCCACGGGGACGTCGCTGGACCTCACGCCCGCCGACGTCGAGAAGGCCGCCGTCACCGCCCGGCTGGTGCGCGCCGTCGCGCTGGCGGAGTCGCAGGACGACGTCCTCACCCGGCTCAACGAGCTGCTCGCCCTGGCCCGCCCGCGGCCCTACGCCACCGACCACGACGGCGAGCTGCACCTGCACTACGCGGGCCCCGACGCGCCGGCGCTCGAGCAGCTGACGACGACGGTGGCGATGGGCCTGTCGCAGGTGGTGGTGCAGCACGGCTGGCAGCGCCTGGGCGTGTGCTCGGCCGAGGGCTGCGACGACGTCTACGTCGACACCTCGCGCAACGCCAGCCGCCGCTACTGCTCCAACACCTGCGCCAGCCGGTCGACCGTCGCCGCGTACCGCGCCCGCCAGAAGAGCTGACCCCCGGCCACGATCAGGGAACCTGATCATCGAGCGTCCCCCCTCACCGCCCACCGTGAGGGAGGACGCTCCACGGTGGGGGAGGACGTGCCCCGACCGGGTGGGCCGGTCGTCGCCGCGAGCCCGGCAGCCTGTCCTTCCCCAGCGGGCACCCGGGCTCGGCCGCGGCGTTCGTCACCGGGCTGGCGCTGGAGTCGCCCGGGGCCGGGGCCGCGCTCGCCCCGCTGGCCCTGGGCATCGGCTACTCGCGGGTGCACTACCCCGGTGACGTGCTGGCCGGCCTGGCGGTGGGCGGCGCGGTGGCCGCCTCGGCCCGGCGCGGGTGGCAGGTGATCGCCGGGCGCCCCCGCGACGTGGAGCGCTTCGTCGAGCTGCAGTGAGCCGGTGTCACCCGCTGCCGTAGGCCACCAGGCCGGCGGCGAACAGCGGCAGCGCCACGAACAGGAAGACGCCCAGCGGGGTCAGCGCCTCGCCCTGGTCACCCGGCTCCTCGTTGCCGGGACCGCGGCCGAGAAAGGCGTGGAGCTCGGCGGTGGCCATGCGGGGGACCAGCGTGCCGCCGGCGAGCGCGAGCAGCCCCGCCACCACCATCAGCGACAGCGCGAAGCGCACCCGGAAGCCCTCGCCGGTGGCCGCCGACCACACCCCGCCGGCGACCGCCGCCGCCAGGGCCGCGAGCACCAGCGAGCCGACGACCTGGCGCACCGCCGGGAGCAGCGACATGGCGGCACGGTAGCCGGGAGCGGGGCCGCGCGGCCGCTTTCCCAGCGCGAGGGCAGCGGGGACGGCGAACCCGGCCCCGACCGGGTGATTGCCGGGTGGATCTTCGGGGCAGTGCACCGAGCGACTGCCCCCAGGCCCTCCGAGGAAAGAGGTTCCCCATGCTGGTTCGCCGGATCGCCCGGCCCCTGCTCGCCGCGCCCTTCATCTACGGAGGGGTCAGCACCCTGCGCAAGCCGCAGGACCGCGTGGCGGGGGCGCGCCCCGTGGTCGAGAAGATCGCCCAGACCGCCGACAAGCAGCTCCCGGTGGAGCTGCCCAAGGACGTCGAGCAGTGGGTGAAGGCCGACGCCGCGATCAAGGTCGCCGCCGGTTCGCTGTTCGCGCTGAACAAGTTCCCGCGGCTGACCGCCATCGTGCTGTCGGCCTCGATCGTGCCCACCACGCTGTCCGGCCACCGGTTCTGGGAGCACGAGGACCCGACGGAGAAGTTCGGGCAGATCTCGAACTTCGTGAAGAACACTGGTCTGCTCGGCGGGCTGCTGCTGGCCGCCGTCGACACCGAGGGCAGGCCGTCGGTGGGCTACCGCACCCGTCGCGCGGCCAAGCGCGCCGCCGACGTCACGGAGAAGAACTACGAGAAGGCCACCAAGCGCGCCCTCAAGGCGCAGAAGAAGGCCTCCCGCACGGCAGGCAAGAAGACCGGCAAGGGAGCCCTGAAGGTGTTCAGCTGAGCACCCCGCTCCCGCCCGCGGCCGCGCTCCGGAGGATCGCCTTCCTCCTGGAGCGCGCCCGCGAGGCCACCTACCGGGTGAGCGCCTACCGCACCGCCGCGGCGGTCGTCGACGGCCTGGACGATGCCGAGCTGGACCGCCGCATCCGCACGGGCACGCTGAAGGACCTCAAGGGCATCGGCCCGAAGACGGCGACGGCGATCGCCCAGGCGCACCGCGGCGAGGTGCCCGAGTACCTGGCCGGGCTCGAGGAGACCTACGCCGGGGAGCTGCCGGCGGCCGAGGACGTCGCCGCCTTCCGCGCCGCGCTCCGGGGCGACCTGCACGCGCACTCCGACTGGTCCGACGGCGGCAGCCCCATCCGCGAGATGGCCGAGGCCGCCCTCGCGCTGGGCCACGAGTACCTGGCGCTGACCGACCACTCCCCCCGGCTGACCGTCGCCAACGGCCTGAGCCCCGCGCGCCTCGAGCAGCAGCTCGACGTCGTCGCCGCGCTGAACGAGGAGCTCGGCCCGTTCCGGATCCTCACCGGCATCGAGTGCGACATCAACGTCGACGGCTCCCTGGACCAGACCGACGAGCTGCTCGGCCGCCTCGACGTCGTCGTCGCCAGCGTGCACTCCGAGCTGCGAGCACCCAAGGCGCAGATGACCGAGCGGATGCTCGCCGCGGTCGCCGACCCGCACACCGACGTCCTCGGCCACTGCACCGGCCGGCTGGTCATCGGCCGCAGGCAGCGGAACGGCACGCAGAAGCCGCGACCGGAGAGCCAGTTCGACGCCGAGGCGGTGTTCTCGGCCTGCGTCGAGTTCGGCACCGCGGTCGAGATCAACTCGCGCCCCGAGCGGCTGGACCCGCCGCGGCGGCTGCTGACCCTGGCGGTGGAGCTCGGCTGCGAGTTCGCCGTCGACACCGACGCGCACGCGCCCGGCCAGCTGGACTGGCAGCACAACGGATGCGAGCGGGCGGTCGAGTGCGGCGTCCCGGTCGAGCGCGTCATCAACACGCGGACGGCCGACGACCTCCTGGCCTGGACGCGGGGCTGACCGCCGGCGCGGAGCGAGGTGGACGCCCGGGACGTGACGGGGACCGGCGCAGGAACCCGGCGCCCGGACGGCCGCGGCCAGCACCAGCCGGACCACCGGCGGGTCCCCGGTCGCCCCGGAGGAGCGAACCCATGTTCAGGCACCGGCTGTGCCACTACCTTGTCCGAGGTCGTCACAACCGCCCGTTCGGGATGGGCCACGCCATGACGCTGGGGACTACCGCGACCACCACCGCCCTTCTCGCCGGGGGCGCCAAGCTCGTCGACGCCCTCCGCGTCGTCTCCGTGGCCGCTGCGCAGCTGCACAGCTGGGCAGCGACGACGGAAGGGCGGCGCCGGACAGGGATGGTCCTCCGGTCGCTGGACCGTGCGGAGTGGCAGGTCACGCGGCTCGTCCGCCTGCCCGACGGCGGCCAGGCCGACCACCTCGTCATCGGCCCCACGGGCGCGTACCTCCTGGACAGCAGGGCGTGGGGCGGTGTGGTCACGGTCGACCACAAGGGGGCCACCATCACACCTGGCGGTCGCCCCGAGACCGCCTGGACCGCCCGGGGGCAGCACTGCTCGTTGGCACCCGCGGCTGCCGCCCTCGGCCGCACCGTCTCCACGACCGGCCGCCGCTCCGTCGCTCCGCGCGCCGTCGTCGTGGTCTGGGCGACGTTCCCCGAGCGCCTCGCGGTGGCCGGAGGCATCACGTACGTCGCCGGCGACCACCTCGCCGAGTGGCTGTCCGACCGCTCCCGGCACTCCGACCGCCAGGTCGCGCTCACCGGCCGTCACGTGCTCCCCTCCCGGTGCGCCACCTCCTCCGATCGGTGACCGCTGACGCCGACCGGCGCCCCGGCGTCACGCCCTCGTCGTGAAACTCCAGCCGACGTCCGCCGCCAGCCGGTTGCCGGCCAGATCCGCCACCCCGCTCGCTCCCCCGACGACCGTGGCGGTGAAACTCGTCCGCGCCGGCAGCGTCGCGCTCGGGTTCAGGACGTACTTGTTCGTGTCCTTGCTGCGCTTCACGACGGCGGTGACGACGGCGCCGGTGGCGGAGTTCCTCAGCACGAAGGTCTCCGTGGTCACGTCCTGCACCGGTTCGCTGAAGGTCACCGTGACGTTGCCGGTGCGGCTGAACCTCGTCGCGCCTGGGGCCGGGGTCTTGGCCGTCACCGTCGGCTCGACCGAGTCACCCGGGGGCTCGGCAGCCGTCGCCGTCGTGAAGGAGGAGCTCTCGGTCTCCAGCGCGTTGCCCGCCAGGTCGCGGATCGCATCGGGTCCGCCGGTCAGCGTCACGGTGTAGACGGCACCCGCTGCCAGGTCGGAGGCCGGATCCAGGGTCCAGGCCGTGCCCGAAGGGTCCGAGGTGAGCGCCGCCGGGACGGGGGAGCCACCATCGGTCGTCAGCGTGAACGTGCTCGTCGTCACGCCCTGCACCGCCTCGCTGAACGTGGCCACCGCGCTGGTGCCGACCGCCACCTCGGTCGCGCCGGCCGAGGGCGAGGTGCCGACCGTCGGCGGTGCGACGTCGCCACCACCGCCCCCACCGCCGTCGCCGCCACCGAGGTCCATCTCGGCGTGGACGTACCGCTTCTGCCCCTCGGCCACGGCGAGGACGACCAGGCCGGTCTGCGCCGTGACCGGCTCCTTCGCCCCCGAGGCATTGTTGACGACGGGCTTGGCGTCCACGAACGGAGCCCCACGGCCGGTGGGGAAGCTGATGGTCGACAGCGGGGACTTCTTGTGGACGATGTCCCCGCCGTTGCCGGGGGACGTCGCGAGGAAGTAGAGCTCCTGGTGCGTGGCGTCGACCATGATGATCGGGCGCGTGTGGTCGTCGGCGATGGTTCCGGCCGTGGCGAACGCCCAGGTGCCCTGACCGTCCGACGGCCCGCTCCGGCTCAGCACCCCGACCAGCGGTGCGCTCGCGGGGGCGCCCGCCACGTCGTTGGCCGCCGTCTTGACCGCGGCGAAGATGCGGCCCTGCGGGTCGCCCACGAGCTGCTTCAGGTTGATGTGGTCGTCGACCGAGCTGAGGGTCGCCGTGGCGTCCTCGAGACGCCAGACGTCGTCAGGATCGGCGTCGTCGTGGATCGCGAACCAGAACCTGCCGGTCACCTGGTCCGAGTACATGACGCCGACGCTCGAACCGAACGCGATGACCGCGGAGAGGTCGTCGGACTTGATCGAGGTGTCGACCACCGACGGCAGGAAGCCGGCGGTCCAGTTGCCCCCCGCTGGATCCGATCGGGCGACCCACACCCTGGAGCCCCGGGTGTAGGTGACCCAGAGCCTGCCGAGCGAGTCCTGGTCGATGCTCGCCGACTCCGACCCCCCGCCGCTGTTCACGCTGACCGGGAAGCCGGGAGCCACGGCCCACGACCGCGTCGCCGAGCTGTAGGTGAAGGCCGCCACCTTCAGGTTCTCGCCGCTCACCCGGCTGGCGACGTACAACCTGCCGTCCCGCGCGCTCCAGAGGGCATCACCGGAGCTGTTCAGGCGGCTGTCGACGAGGGTCCCGGTGGTGCGCCAGGTGTGGTCGGGCAGCAGCTCGTGGATGTACACCTGACTGCCGCCCGCGCCGACCATGAGCGCCCACCACGCCCCGTCGAGGTACCAGAGCTTGCTCTGCGGCTTGTCCGCGCTGGGCCGGGTCACCGTGGACGAGTACGTGTGGCCGAGGTAGGTGACCGGCTCCCCCACCGCGGCGGTGGCGGGGACCGCCGGAGCCAGCAAGCCGACCGTGGCGGCCAGGGCGACGAGGAGGCGCGTGGGCTGCGGCCGGCGGGGACGGCGCGGGCCGGACGTGGAGATCATGGGAACCCCAGGAGGTTGCCGGCTACGACGCCCGGCACGCGTGTGCGACCTGGATGGCGCACGTGCCGCGGACTGTAGGAGCGTTCCGTCACCTCGGGCACCGGCGGCCACGGCCGGATCCGATCGGCACGGCGGTCGGCTGCGCGGTCCGTGCCGGACCGCCCCGGGACGACGACGCCCCGTGGTCGAGAACGGCGACGCTCCGTCCCGCTGCACGCACTCATCGCAACGAGGCGGGCCCCGGGTCCGCAGGGTCCCTGTTTCTCGGGCTGTTCGGGCCGATGGACCTTGTGCCGCGCCCCGGCCATTCCTAGCCTGCAGCAACCTCGTCGCCTGCCGGCAGGACGACGACCGACGGCCGACCAGCGGGGTGGGGCAGATGCGTGAATCCGATCGACTCGCGAGAACCGGGGCTTCGCCGCGCGGCTCGGCGCGACGCGCATGGAACGGACTGCGGGCTGCGGTCGTCGTCCTGGCCGCCGCCGCCGTCGTCGTGGGTCTGGCACCCGCCGCCTCGGCCGCGTACGGCACCGAACCCGTCGGGCCGGCGTGGGTCCCCGACGGCGGCGTCCACGCGGTGGTCGCCGGCGGGAGCACGGTGTACGTGGGTGGGTCGTTCACCGGAGGGGTCGCGGCGCTCGACGCCGGTACCGGAGCCCTGAAGTGGCGGGGCAGCGCCAACGCGGACGTCCGTGCGCTCGCGCTCACGTCCGACGGCACCCGCCTGCTGCTGGGCGGCGCCTTCACCACGGTAGGCGGTGCCACCCACCGGAAGCTGGCGGCGGTGAACGCCGCCACGGGTGCCGTGGACAACACGTTCAAGCCCGCGGTGGGCGGCACCGTGCGCGACATCGTCGTCGTAGGGACCACCGCGTACTTCGGTGGTCAGTTCACCAAGCACAACGGCGCGGCGCAGGGGGGCCTGGGCGCGGTCAGCACCACCACGGGCAAGCGGGTCACGACGTTCACCGCCAGCACCAACGGGCAGGTGTACTCGCTCGGCACCAACGGCACGCGCCTCTTCTTCGGCGGCAAGTTCACCACCGTGAACGGCCAGCCGCGCAACTACCTGGCCTCGGCCACCCTGTCGTCCGACACCGTGGACGCGTGGGCTCCGCCGATGGCGTGCAGCGGCTGCAACGTCATCTGGGACCTCACGGTCGACGCCGCCCGCAACCGGGTCTACACCGCCGGACGCAACGCCGGAGGGCTCTACATCCTGGACACGAACAGCAGCACCCCGATCTACCGGCTCGGAGGCTTCAACGGCGACACCCAGGCGCTGACCCTCGCACCCGACGGCAGGCTCTACGTCGGCGGCCACTTCGTCAGCGTCGGCGGGGTGACGCGGATGCTCGTGGCCGAGTTCGACGTGAGCGGCACCAAGCCGGTGCTCGGCCCGTTCTCCGCGAACTTCGTCACCGTGTGGCCCGGCGTCTGGGCAATGGCCAGCTCCAGCAGCCGTCTGTACGTCGGGGGCGACTTCACCCAGGCCGGCACCCAGAAGAAGTTCCCCTACTTCGCGATGTTCCCCTCCGGCACCGCTCCGGCCGACACCACCGCGCCCACGGTGACGGCCACCAGCCCCGCGGGCAGCACGGTGCCGCTGTCGACCAGCGTCACGGCGACCTTCAGCGAGGCCGTGCAGGGGGTGAGCACCTCGACCTTCACGCTGACGCCGACCGGGGGGACGGCCGTGACCGCCACGGTGGCCCAGGGCAGCGGCAACACCTGGACCCTGGACCCGGCGGCCGACCTGACCGCCGGCACCACCTACACCGCGAGGCTGACCAACGGCATCACCGACGGGTACGGCAACCAGCTCACCGAGACGAGCTGGACCTTCAGCACCGCCGCACCGGCCGGTGACACGACCGCGCCGACGGTGACGGGCACCAGCCCGACGGGCGACGCCGTTCCCGTGGCGACCAGCGTCACGGCGACCTTCAGCGAGGCCGTGACCGGCGTGAGCACCTCTACCTTCACGCTGACGCCGGCCGGCGGGACGGCCGTAGCCGCCACGGTCACCGAAGGCAGCGGCAACACCTGGACCCTGGACCCGGCGGCCGACCTGACCGCCGGCACCACCTACACCGCGAGGCTGACCAGCGCCATCACCGACGACGGCGGGAACGCCCTCGCCGAGACCAGCTGGACCTTCACCACGACCGCCGCCACGGAGGGCGACACCACGGCTCCGATGCTCACCCACCACACCCCGTGGGCCGACGCCAAGGGCATCAGCCGGACGGTGAACATCACGGCGACCTTCAGCGAGGAGGTGACGAACGTGACGCCGGAGACCTTCCTGCTGACGCCGACCGGCGGCGGTCCGGCGGTCACCGCCGCGGTCCGCTACAACACCAGGAGCGGCAAGTGGGTGCTCGACCCGGGCGTGACGCTCGCGGCCGACACGTCCTACACCGTGACGATCACGGACGGCGTCACGGACCTCGCCACCCCGCCGAACCAGTTCGCGGGCTACTCCTGGAGCTTCACCACGGGCGCGTGACCACGGGCGTCCGGCCGGCCGCGGTGAGCCACCGGGACCCGCACGGCCCGCGGAACGGACACCCGGGCCAGCCGGGCGGCCTCGACCGGGGCGCCGGACCCCGGACGCGGAGGACCGCCGCCCGTCCCGTGAGGGACGAGCGGCGGTCCCGGCCGCACAGTCGTGCGATCAGCCCTGCCAGCCTCGTGGGATCACCTCGAAGTCGGCCCAGCTGATCTTGCCCTTGAGGGCATCGGTGGTGAGGTTGGTCCCGGAGTAGTGGTGCGGCTGCGACGCCTTGATCTGCGTGCTGGAGCCGCTGTTGTCACCGATGTAGGCGCCGTGCTCCTGCAGCGTGCGGGCGATGGCGAGCGCCGCACCGGTGAGCCCGCGGGCCTCGAGGTCCAGGTCCGGGCGGATCCGGATGCGCTCGCCCTCGGCACCCCACCCGGCCTTGTCACCCTCTGCCCCGGTCATGGGGTGGACGACGCCGTCGGCGGTGTTGGTCTCCACGAAGAAGAGGTGCAGCACGTGCCCCAGCCCGGTGCCGTTGGCGATCGCCTGGTCCAGCTGGTCGCGCCGGATGACCATGGCGTCCGGGATGCGACCGCGGCTGGTGAAGTTGCGCTCGTCGTCGCTGGCGGGGTTGCGCCCGTCCAGACCGTTGGAGCCGTGCCACATGATGCCGGCGTTGGACACCGTGATGGTGCGCGTGGCCTTGTTCGGGACGGCGTCGGCGAACTGGACCGTGTAGCCGAACACCGTGTCGACCATCACGCCGGGCCGGTCCTGGTCGCCGGTGGGGAAGCTGTCGGCGACCGAGTCGGCCATGTGGAAGCCCTGGGTCCGCAGCACGGCCAGGCGCGGGTCGGACGTGTTGCCGCCGGCCAGTCGCCACACCGGGTCGTTCGCCGTTCCGACGTGGTAGCTCATGGCCCAGTCGGGGTTGACGTTGATCTTGGGCCAGTCGATGCCGGCCTGGTCCGGGTGGCTCGCCATGAAGGCCCGGAACTGGCTGGTCCGGGCAGCGTCCACCGGCGCACCGGTGACCCGCGACCGGAAGAAGGAGCCGGCCCCGTAGGGCAGGCCGGACTGGCCGGCGGGCCGGACCGTCGATGCGGCGGTGCTGCCCTGCTGCGCCGGGGCGACCGGCGCGGGCGCCTGCGCGGCGGGCTCGGGAGCAGCTTCCGCCACCGGGCCGGCAGGGCTGGGCGTGGCGCTCGCCGATGCCCGGGCCTCGGCGCGGGCGGCCGCCCGCGCCTCGATCCGCGCCCGCCGCTCCTTCACACGCTCGGCACGCCGCTCCTTCCACGACGAGGACTTGCCCGCCTCCTCCAGTGACTGCGAGACACCGGCGGCCACAGCCGGCTGCCGGGTGTCGGCGGGGGCGCCGTAGAGGACTGCGACGGCCAGCAGCAGGGCCGCCGTCACGGCGGTGAGCGCCACGGACATCGGGATGCCCAGCCGGCGACGCGCCGGTGCGCGGTGGGAGATCGAGGGGGGAACCCGGGCGGAGTGCCGGCCGCGGGAGGGGGTCTGATCGAGCACGGGAAGCCTCACGGTCAATAACGAATCGTTACCGCACGGAGACTAGGCGTAGTTGCACAGTTTCGGCCAGTGATTCTGGCAAGAAAACTACACTGTACGTATTAACACAGATACTCTCCGCAGCGACCTGGGCGCGCCCGGCAGCCGCCCGGCTGCCCGCTGGCCAGCGGATTGGTGCCTCAGGACGCCGTGCGCGCCCGCTCGAGGTAGCGCTCGTACAGGGCCGTGGCCTCCGACAACTTCTTCGCGGTCCGCGGCCGCTCCAGCAGTGCGCGGAGCTCGTCCTTGCGGCGCGACCGCTCCACCGAGGGCCGCCCGACGAGCGACTCGACCACCTCGCCCCCGGTCTCGAGCCGGTTCATCTCCTCGACGAGCCGGAAGGCACGCGCCTCGTTCTCGGGGGTGGCCTCGAACCGACGGAACGAGGTGCCGAAGCGCTCGTTGACCTGGTCCAGCACCGAACCGAAGTCGCTGGTCACGCGGTCGAACGGGGCGACGACGAAGCCCTCGCGGGCCGGCCAGGCGGTCCGGTAGAAGTCCAGGTACTCGACCAGGGCGTCGTACGGGGTGAGCGTGGGCCGCCGCACCAGGTAGGACAGCACCGCGTCCCGCGGCTGCCGGATGAGCACGATCGTCGGCAGGCCGAGGCGCACCGCCCGCAACACGTGGGCTGCGCCGTGCAGGTGCCGGCCGACGTGCGGCTCCGGCCCGTTGGCGATCTCGAAGGCGGCCACGCCGAAGGTGTTCCCCGAGCGCAGGAACCCCTCGATGACGATGGCGGTGTCCGGCCGCGCCAGGGTCGCCCTCTTCTCGGGGCGCACCTTCATCGCGGCGTCCCAGAGGTAGGGCGTGCGGGCCAGCGGACGGCGGGCGTAGTGGCGCGCCCGGTCGGCGCTGCTCAGCAGTGTGCTCACCGGCTCATCCTGCTGGCCGGCGAGGCGGTCGAGGGCGTTCGGCATCGCGACTCATCCCGTCGGTCAGTACCCCTCCGGGAGCACGTCCCAGTACCTCGGGCTCAGCGGTAGCTCGCAGAGCGCGTCGGCGGGCAGGTCCCACAGCTCCCCCCGCCCCTGGATGCGGGTGTCCTCCAGCTTCAGCGCGGTGACCCCTCCGGAATCGCCGATGTAGAAGCCGTACTCCTGCAGGGCCCGTGCGATGACCAGGGCCTGCGGCGGGAGGCCGAGGGACTCCAGGTCGACCGACGGCTTGATGCGGAACCGCAGGCCCTGCGGCGGCGCCGCGGGGTCGGAGGAGTCCCCGTCGCTGCCCACCATGGGGAAGACCGCCCGGGACGAGGGGTCCGGCCCGGAGGCGACCTTGAGCACGTGCTCGATACGTCCCGCGGACACCTCGTCGAAGCGGGCCATCATCACGGCCGCGTTGTTGCCCCGGTGGCTGCCGCGGTTGCGCTCGTCGGTGGACTGCCCGGTGCGGACGTCCAGGCCGTTGGAATCGAGGTAGGTGACGGTCGCGCCGCTCGCCCGCCAGGTCCGGCTGTCCGCGTCGAACTCGGCGTCGGTCAGCGCGACGACGTAGCCGCGGTCGACGTCGAAGAGCGACATGGATGCGTCGTTGTTGTCCGCGGCCAGCGCCCCGTCGGGGATGCGCAGGTCCTGCAGCTCGGGCGGCGGGTCGTCCTTGCCGACGGTGACCTGGTAGCTCGGGTCGTCCGACGAAGCCCAGTACACGGGCTGCCCCCACGGGCTGTCCTGCGCCCCGGCCAGCCGCACGCAGCCACCGGCAGCCTCCTCGGCGGTGCTCATGTACCGCAGGATGTCCGTCGCTCGCGGATGACTCGGCGCGTCGGCGGGAACCGGCGTGTTCCACCAGGAGTCGGAGGTGAAGGCGCGGAAGGGGTCCCCCTCGACGAGGGGGGCCTCGCCCCGGTCGACGGGCTCGCCGGGCCGGGGCTGCCGCGGCTCCGCCGTGCACCCGTTCAGGACCAGGGACAGCACGAGGATGCCGGCGCCGCACGTCGACGCGTGCCGACGCCGCCGGCCTGAGCAGGTACCCACGAGGCCTCCCCTCGCCGGGTCCGGGAATCGGGACATCACCGAGGTGGGGTCAAACGCCCGGCGGTGGCGGTGAGTTCCCTCACCGGCCCGGGAACGGCTGCGACCGGTCCGCCGCCGGCGCCGGCGCGCTCGAGTAGCCCCACAGCTCCGAGACCGGCCTGCCCAGCACGGAGTCCAGCCGGAGCACCTCGTCGGCGAACCCCTGCCGGAGCTCGGCGGCCAGCGCCGGGTCGACGGTGGGCCGGTCGTCCTTGTAGGGCCGGTAGAGCGCCTGCCGGACGACGATCGACCGCTTCACCCGGGACCGCAACCGGCGCAGACCCGTCCGCTTGGCCAGTTTCGAGGCCGACTTGGCGGCCGCCGCGACGGCGGCGCTCCGGGGCCTCCCGGCGGGCATCCTGCTCTTCAGGTCGGCCGGCGGCAGCTCGAGACGCCGGGCGCCCAGGAAGGCGAAGACCTCGTCGGCGTAGGCCTGGGGGTCCGCGCGCAGGTCGTCGAACAGGCTGACGTGCAGCTGCGAGCGCGGGAACAGGTCCAGGTACCGCTGCAGGTGCGTCGCGTACCTGCCGCGGTCGAGCAGCCGCGGGAACTTCTCCAGCGCGGCGGCGAAGGGGCCGTCGTACTGGCCGTTCTTCACCAGGTCCAGGTAGTCGGAGAACGCCCGGTCGACGGGCTCGCGCAGGCAGACCAGCAGGCGCATGCCCGGGTTGAACTCGGCGATGCGCGCCCCGGCCGCGGGCGAGGAGAGGTACGAGTGCGAGATCTCGCCCACGGCCGCCTGGTCCCCGGCGGACCGGAAGTGGTCCAGGTACCACTGCGGCCCCTCGTCGAAGTGCTGGTCGAAGTAGTACAGACCCTTGTCCGACGCCAGGTACACGTCCGGATGACCGGCCAGGGCGTTGAAGAGCCAGGTGGACCCGGCCTTGCTCGTACCGATGTAGGCGAAGTCGGGGATCGTGGTCGTGGCGGGCACGGCTACCTCTCTCTCCTGGCGGGGCGGGCCGCACCCGCGTGCTCGGCCGTGGACGTGGTCGGCGACAGCGGGACGGGAACCGTCCGCGCGCCCTCTCGTGGGCCGTCGGGCCCAGGGGGGGATCCCGGTCCGGGGCCCGGGCGTCGCACCCGGCCGGTCGCCCGGCGGCGAGTCGCCCAGGTCCGGCGCCCGCGGGCCAGCAGCATCCCGACCCCCCGCCGGCCGGCCTGCAGCAGGTCGTGCACGAAGGGCTGCGGGTCGGAGCGGGACACGACGGCGTGCCACTTGGGTCCCCGGACGGACCGCCACCAGTCACCCGGGCCGAGCTGGCCTCGTCGGGCGAAGTACAGCGCGGACTGCACGTCCCGGCGGTCGTCGATCCACTTGGCCCCGACGTACCGCTGCTGACGGGCGGCCGGGAGCGGGAGGCCGACCATGTCGCAGTAGGCCGTGTAGAGCAGCTCCACCCCACCGGCCTCGGCGATGGCGGAGCGGCCCGTCGGCCGCCCGATGTTCGGCTCGATGATGAGGTGCCGGCCGGTGCGCGCGTCCTGCTTCATCTCCACGTAGGCGAGCCCCCGGTAGTCGAGCCCGGCGAAGAGGCGCAGGGTCTCCCGGAGCACCTCGTCGTTGCGGCACTCCTCCCCCAGAGCGCTGGTCCCGGTGTGCGGCGGCCACTGCCGGAGCTTGCGCGCCACGAAGGTGACCAGCGGCCGGGAGCCCGCCCCGAAGTAGGCGTTGCAGGAGTACAGGGCGTCGACCCCGCCGTCGACCCACTCCTGGGCGATGAACCGGTCCGACCAGGAGGCCACGCGGTCGTACACCTCGAGCAGCTCCCGGCCGTCCGACACCTGGAAGGCCTTGGCGCTGGTGTGCGACTGCCAGACCGCCGACTTCAGGGGCGGCTTGAGGGCCACCGGGTAGGTGAGGCTCCGGGCGGCGCGCTCGGCGTCGTCCCGGCTGTCGATGATCACCGTCCCGGGGATCGGCAGGCCGTTCTCCTGCGCGTGCCGGAGAAAGCCGACCTTGTCCATGAGCATGTCGACGACGGCGTGCTCGGGGAGCGCGACGTGGTACCACGGCGCCAGCCGGTCCCGGTGCCGCGAGATCTGGAGGACGGCCAGGTCCGTGCAGGGGATGAGGGCGGCCCGGTCACCGAGCTCGGGCCCCAGGCGGAGGAGGACGTCGACGACGTCCTCGCTGCGCAGGTCCGCCTCCAGCACCCGCGTGCACGCGCGGGTCCGGCACGCGTAGTGCTCGAGGCTGTTGGTCACCCCGATGACCGGGACCCCGCGCGCTGCCAGGATCCGGGCGGTCTGCAGCCCGGTGATCGTGTCCAGGCCGAGCACGACGGCCGGCGGCCCCCCGGCGACCGTCGTGCCCGTCCTGCGCGAGCCGGCGATCAACCCCCGGACTCCTCGAGCGCGATGGCCTCCTTGGTCCCGACCAGCTCGAAGATGTGGTCCACCGGGGCGATGTGCGGATCCACCGCGGACGCCTTCCGCTCCCTCCGGAGGGTGTCGAGCACCTGCTCCATGGCCCCGACCGCGGCGCGCATGGGGTGGTTGGCCAGGATGATCATCGAGAAGCCCTTGTCGTAGAGCTCCTGGTCCGTGTAGTCGGGGAAGAGGGTCGGCACGGCGACCAGCGGGGTCTTCCCCAGTCCGCCCCAGCTCCCGAGGAAGCCCTCGATCTCTCCCAGCGACTTGTCCTTGGAGTGGATGAGGATCGCATCGGCCCCGGCGTCGGCGTAGGCGTCGGCGCGTTCGCACGCCGCCTCCACCCCGTGGCCGGCGATCAGCGCCTCCACCCGCGCGACGAACACGAAGGAGTCGGTCTCCTGCGCCGCTTTGCCGGCACGGATGCGCCGCGCCTGCTCCTCGACGGGGACGAGCTCCCTCTTCGACTCGCCCTTGTAGAGGCTGTTGCGCTTGGGGAACAGGTTGTCCTCGACGCAGACCCCGGCGATCCCGGCGCGTTCGTACTCGATGACCGTGCGCACCACGTTGGACAGCCCACCGAAGCCGTTGTCGCAGTCGGCGAGGACCGGCAGATCCGTCGCGCCGTCGATGCGGACGGCCGCCTCGAGCGCCTCGGTCATGGTCGTGAGGTTGAGGTCCGGCAGGGCGTGGGCCATCGTGGCGACGGCGAACCCGCTCACCCACACGGCGTCGAAGCCGTAGGACCCGATCAACTGGGAGCTCATGGCATCGTGGGCTCCGACCGCCACGAACGGCCGCTCGGCCTCCAGGCCCTCCCGCAGTGCAGCTCGCTTCTTCTCCGCGCGATTCGTTCGCATGCTGACCTTCCTCTGCTCGTGTGCTCGGGGTTGGGGCGGCCGCGGCCGCGTCAGCGGGCCGTTCCGGTGACCACCTCGTCCGGGATCAGGAGGTCGTCGAGGCAGCCGCGCTCGTGAGCGCCGAGCAACTCGACGACGCGCTCGCCGATGAGCCGCTGGGAGTCCCACGCCATGGCACCGATGTGGGGGGTCAGGACGACGTTGGGCAGGGCCGCCAGCGGCGACACCACCCCCTCGCCCTCCGACTCGTGGACGTCGAGCGCCGCGCCCAGCACGCGATCGCCTTCCGTGAGCTCGGTGTAGAGCGCCTTCTCGTCCAGGACCCCGCCGCGGGCGACGTTGACCAGGAACGAACCGTCCTTCATCCGCGAGAGCACGCGGGCGTCGACGATGTGGTGGGTGCGTTCGTCGAGCGGGAGGTGCAGGCAGAGGAAGTCGGCCTCGGCCACCACGGTGTCGAAGTCCGCCAGGACGATGCCGCGCCCGGCGAGACCGCCGGCCACCTCCGGGGTGACCCGGTCGACGCACCCGATCGCCCGCATCCCCCAGGCGACCCCCATCTCGCCCACCCGGCTGCCGATCCGTCCCGCCCCGACGATGCCGAGCGTCTTGCCGGCCAGGAGGGGGCCACCGAGCTGCGCCTTGGGCCAGTGCCCCTCACGGAGCAGGCGGTCGGCGAGGGCCACCTTCCGCACCAGGCTCAGCAGCAACCCGAAGGTCAGCTCGGCCACCGGCTGGGCGGACGAGCCCGGCACCCGGACGATCTGCACCCCGCGCGACCGGGCGTGCTCGATGTCGATGTTGTCCAGGCCGGAGCCGGCCCGGACCAGGAGCTCGAGGTTCGGGGCGGCGTCCAGGACCGCGGCGGAGATCTTGACCCCGCTCCGGAACACCACGGCCTCGCGGTCCCGCACGAGGTCGATCAGCTGCTCCTCGGGCGCGTTGAACGCCCGCACGACGTCGTGGTGGGACTCCAGGACCTTGATGGCCGCCGGGTCGATGGAGCTGGCCAGGAGGATCTTCACGCGCGCCTCTTCTCGGAGAATTCGGTGATCACCGTCGCCACGTCACGCGCGACGAGGTCCAGCGGTCGGTCCACGTCGACCACCACGAACGACGGGACGACCTCCGCGAGCCGGAGGTACTGCCGGCGCCGCTGCTCGAGCCATTCGGGGCTCGCCTCCCGCTTCCGCGCGAAGAGCACCGCACCCGGGGCGTCGAGGCAGATGACGAGATCCGGTTTCGGGTAGGCGTGCTCGAGCAGGTAACCGTGCACGCGGGAGGCGAGCGGCCGCCGGCCCTCGGTCGCGACGTCGAAGTGGTAGTAGTCGGCGTAGAAGTGCCGGTCGAAGACGACGATCGAGCCCCGCCTGCGGTGGTACTCGGCGACGATCTGGCGGAACCATTCCTCGGCCAGCCACAGCACCAGCCGGGCGCCCCGCACGCCTGCCTTCGCCACGCGCCGGACCGGGCTGCCGGCCGCCGGCACGGGTTGCTGCGACGGTGCGGTCATGTCCGAGCGCCGGCCGCGTGCGGACTTCAGCGCGAGGGCCAGCCGTGTCGTGGGCAGCATCAGGCTGCTGGCCTCGAGGTTCACACCCATGTAGATGCGCTTGACAGGCGCGGGCATCGGCTGCCGCTCGAGCAGCTCGCTGATGGTGCTCTTGCCGGCGCCGTCCGGTCCGATGAGGGCCACGCTGAACATCAGCGAGGTCCCCGGCCGGTCGTACCCGCGGCCGGAGCCGGGTTGCCGATCCAGCGCGTGCGACCGCGGCTCGACGAGGTCGGCGCCAGTCGCGCCGGAGCGAGCCGCTCGCTGGGTACCGACAACGCGTCCCCCCGTGGGTGTCCGTCCTGCGCCACGCAGGTTTCACCGGAAGTTGGCCCGGCGGATCCCCTGGATCGGTTGCGGATCCGGGGGGTCCTGGTCAGGTGCCGCGGGACGCTAGCCCAGATCGACGGCGTTCTGACCCCCTTCCCGCACGGCATCTGCAGAAGGGCTCCGATCGGATCCGCTGCGGGCGCCGTCGTGGGCCGTCCGGACAGCGGCGCGGTGACGACCGGTCACAACTGCCCCTCCAGCCGCTAGCCTCTGGCACCTTGCCGGGCCGGAGCGGTCACGCGCACGAGACGAGGAGCCGACGGGGATGAGTGAGACCCGCATCGCGGACCTGGTGATCGCCGGTGTGCCCAAGGCCGGCACCGGTTCCCTCTTCGCGTACCTGGCCCAGCATCCGGACGTGTGCGGCTCCGATCTGAAGGAGACGGGGTACTTCAACCACTACAACCCGCAGCGCCACACCGGACCGGTGCCACCGATCGAGACCTACGCACGGCACTTCGCCCACGCACGCGGGGAGCGGTACGCGCTCGAGGCGACGCCCACGTACTCCTACGGTGGCCGGCCGGTCATCGAGGCGATCCGCACGGTGCTGGGCAAACCGAAGATCATCATCAGCCTCCGCGACCCCGCGGACCGGCTCTGGTCGGCCTACACGTTCCAGCGCTCGGTGGGCAACAACGTGCGGATCGGATCGTTCGAGGAGTACCTGCGGGTCCTCGAGCAGCGCCACCGCGAGGGGGTCCAGCCGGTCCCCCGCGACGGGCTGCACGGGCTGCGGATCGGCTTCTACGCCGACTACCTCGGCGACTGGTTCGAGGAGTTCGGGGACGACCTGCGGGTCGTCTTCCTGGAGGACCTCAAGCGCGACCCCCGGGCGGTGATCGCGACGTTGTGCACCTGGCTGGGCATCGACGTCGACGTGGTCGCCTCGCTCGACGCCGAGCCGCGGAAGGTGACCCAGCATCCCCGGAGCACCCTGCTGGCCGCCGCGGCGCGCACGGTGAAACGACGCAGCGAGCGCCTCCTGCCACCGGCGGCGCAACGGGGCCTGCGCCGCGCCTACGCGCACCTCAACAGCGGTGGCGAGCTGAGCGAGAGCTTCGACCCCGAACTGCGCCGGCACATCCAGGACATCTACCGGGAGTCGAACCAGTCCACTGCGCGCCTCCTGGCGGCGCGGGGGTACCACGACCTCCCCGGCTGGCTCACGGTCAGCTCGCCCGCATGAGCTCGCCGCCCCGCCCGCCCAAGGAACGGCCCCCGGCCGACGACCCGGCACCGGTCGAGCCGCTGCCCTCCCCCGACGGCATCCCCGACGGCACGGAAGCCGAGGCCGCCACAGCACCGCGATACGGCACGGGGACCAGCCGTCAGATGCGCCGCTCGCAGGTCCGCGGGTCGGCGCTCCTCGTCGTCGGCCGGATCGTGACCCTGCTGCTCACCACGGCCACGCAGGTCGTCATCGTGCGGGTCCTGACGCAGAGCGACTTCGGCGCGTTCTCCTACGCGCTGGCCCTGGCGGCGGCCGGCCGCACCCTGCTGTCCCTCGGGCAGGGCAGGCTGCTCAGCCGGTTCATGGCCAAGTACGAGGAGCACCAGGACTACGACCGCATGTTCGGCGCGGTGCTGCTCGCGGTCGGGACGATCGTCGTCACCAGCCTCGTCGGCCTGGGGCTGTTCCTCAGCTTCCCCGATCAGCTCCTGAACACTGCGGACCCGGCGACCGTCCAGGTCGTGCTCATCCTGCTGCTCCTGGCGCCGCTGGAGGCCCTCGACCAGGTCTTCATCAACATCTTCGCCGTCTTCAGCGCCCCGGGCGCCATCTTCTTCCGCAAGTACCTGTTCACGCCCGGGCTGCGCCTGGCCGTCGTCGTGGCGCTCGCCCTCACCGGGGCATCGGTCGAGTTCCTCGCGATCGGGTACGTGGCCGCCGGCCTCGTCGGGCTGGTGGTGTCCCTCGGGGTGCTCGTGCGGGTCCTGCGGGAGCGCGGGCTGCTCGAGAAGCTGCGGCCGCGCCGCCTGCGCGTCCCGTTCAAGGCGGTCTTCTCCTTCTCGACGCCGCTGCTCACCGGGGAGCTGCTCCAGCTGTCGCTGGTCGTGGGCGGCGTCCTGGTCCTCGGCTACTACCAGTCCGCCGAGGAGGTCGCGACCTACCGGGCCGTGTTCAACCCGTCCCGGCTGAACACGGCGGTGCTCGGCGCCTTCGTCCCGCTGTTCCTCCCCCTCGCGGCACGGCTCTTCGAGCGACGCGACATCGACGGCCTGCGTGCGGCGTACTGGCACACGGGAGCGCTGGTGGCGGTCCTGACCTTCCCGGTCTTCGCGCTGACCGGCCCCCTGGCCCACGACCTCACGCTGCTGCTGTTCGGCCCCCGCTACAGCGAATCGGCGCTGGTCCTGGCGCTGCTGTCGATCGGCTACTACTTCAACACCGCCCTCGGTTTCAACGCCTACACGCTGCAGGTGTGCGCGCGGTTGCGGTTCCTGGTCGGCGTCAACGTGTCCGTCGCGGTGCTGAACATCGGGCTGAGCATCCTGCTCGTGCCGAGGTACGGGGCGGTCGCGGTGGCGATCGCGAACCTCGCGGCCCTGGTGGTGCAGAACGTGCTCAACCAGTGGGCGCTGCGCTCGTCGATCAGGACGGGCTTCATCGACCGCAGCTGCCTGCGCTGCTATCTCGCGATCGTCGCGTGCGCGGCGACCCTGTGGGTCTTCCAGTGGACGTTGCGCCCCGGCCTGCTGGTGGGTCTGGTCGCCGCCACGGCCGCCTCCCTGGTCGTCCTCGTCGTCGGCCGGCGGGCGATCGAGCTGGAGGAGAACTTCCCCGAGCTGGGCCGGGTCCCGGTGCTGCGGTGGCTGCTGCGATGACCGCCACCGGGAGCTGCGCGGACCTGGTCAGCGTGATCGTGCCGGCCCGCGACGAGGAGGAGTCGATCGACGCGACGCTGACCTCGCTCCGCCGCCAGGACTACCCGGCCCTGCAGATCATCGTCGTCGACGGTGGTTCGACCGACGGCACGGTCGCGGTGGTCGAGCGGCACAGGGCCGAGGACCCGCGTATCGAGCTGCTGCCCAACCCCCGGCAGATCATCCCGGCCGCCCTCAACATCGCCCTCGCCGCTGCCCGTGGCCGCTGGGTGGTGCGCATGGACGCCCATTCCACGGTGGGCGACGGTTACGTCAGCGCCGCGGTCGCCCGTCTGCGCGAGGGCCGCTGGGGCGGTGTCGGCGGCCGCAAGGACGGGTTCGGGACGACGCCCGCGGGCCGGGCCATCGCGGCGGCTCTCGGCAGCAGGTTCGGCGTCGGCGGATCGCTGTACCACTACGGCACGACCGAGCAGACCGTCGACCACATCCCGTTCGGCGCCTACCCCACGGACCTGCTGCGCCGGCTCGGCGGCTGGGACGAGCGGCTCGTGGCCAACGAGGACTTCGAGTTCGACTACCGGCTCCGCCGCAGCGGGGCGGTGCTGCTCTTCGACCCGGCGCTGAAAATCTCGTGGAAGAGCCGGCAGACGGTGCGGTCGCTCTACCGCCAGTACCGGCGCTACGGCGCGGGCAAGCTCGACGTCGCCCGGTTGCACCCGGCGTCGCTGCGCCCCCGCCACCTGGTTCCGCCGCTGCTCGTGCCGTACCTGGCGACGGCGGCCGTCGTCGCGGCACGGCGGCCTCTCCTCGGGTGTGCGCTGCTCGCCCCGTACGCAGCCGGGCTCACGGCGGCGTCCATCGGCACCGCACGGACCCTCGAGGACCCGGCGTCCCGGGTGTACGTCCCCGCCGCCTTCCTCGCCATGCACGTCGGGTGGGGCGTGGGCGTCTGGGCCCAGGCGCTGCAGCTGCTGAACGAGAGCAGGAGGCCATGACCGGAGCAGCAGGCACGACCGTGGCGGAGACCGAGGTCACCGGGCCGGACGTCGACTTCGACCTCCACGGCATCGTCGGCATCCGGGTGGTGGACGCACGCCCGGAGGACGTGGAGACCCTCACCCGCCAGCTCGGCCCGCTCACCGCCCCCCTGGCGCGCGAGCCGGAGATCACCATCCGGTTCGTGGACGAGCTCGACGGGCCGCGGCCGATGACCTACGCCACGTGGCCGGAGAGCGCCGGCACGGCGGACGACTTCTACCTCCTCCGCGGCAAGGACGGCGTGGCCGCCCGCACCCGGTTCCCGGTGGACACCATCGGGGACCGCTGCGAGATCGTCTGCGAGCGGCGCGCCGGGCACGTCCCGCACCTGCTCGCCGTCATCAACATGACCGCGCTCCGCCGAGGCGTCCTGCCGCTGCACGCCTCGGCGTTCACCCACCAGGGCGTCGGCGTGCTGGCGACCGGCTGGGGCAAGGGCGGGAAGACCGAGGCCCTGCTCGCCTTCGCCGCGCGCGGCGCGCGCTACGTCGGTGACGAATGGGTGTACCTGACCCCGGACGGCGGGATGCACGGCGTGCCGGAACCCATCCGGCTCTGGAACTGGCACATCGACCAGATGCCCGGGCTGCGCGCGCGCCTCCCGGTCACGACGAGGGCCCGGCTCCGGTCGCTCCCCGCGGTGGCCTCGTCGGCGGCGGGTCTGTCCACGCGTCTCGGTGGCCTGCCCGCGTCGGTTCTGCGCCGCACCGCGCCGGTGCTGCGACGGCAGGCCTACGTCCAGGTCCCCCCTGCCCGGATCTTCGGCGCGGATGCGCTCGCCCTGCACGGCCGGGTGGACCACGTGCTGTTCGTGCTCAGCCACGACCACGACGAGGTCTCGATCGAGCCCGTCACCGGGGCCGCGGTGGCCGCGCACATGCTCGCCTCCCTCGAGGAGGAGCGAGCCCCCCTGCTCGCGGTGTACCGGCAGTTCCGCTTCCTCTTCCCCGAGCGCCGCTGCGCGGTGATCGACGAGGCGCGGGAGATCGAGCGGTCGCTGCTCCAGCGGTACCTGGGTGACCGGCCGTGCCACGTCCTCCGGCACCCGTACCCGGTGGAGCTCCGGTCCCTGGTCGGACCGGTGGAGACCGCGCTGGGCGAGCGGCCGTGAACCGAGCCCTGCCACAGGCGTGTGATACGTGTCAAAGTGCGCCGACTCCAGCCACGACGGACAGGAGCAGACCATGAACGGACCCGGTGGCGACGCGATCGGCATGTTGCGGTGGGGGCTGCGCCGGTACTGGCCGGTGTTCCTCGTGTGCGTCCTCCTCGGCGCCGTCGCCGCGCCCCTGGCCGCGAGCAGGGTGGAGAAGCCGGCGGAGGCCGACGCCCTGATCGTCGCGACGCGGCTCGACATGAGCCTCACGGCGATGCCCCGCTACGGCGAGACGGTCTTCGACAACGGCCAGGTCGCGCAGGCGGTGGCCGCCGGCTTCGGTGACGTCGTCCCGCTGAGGAACATCGTGCCGGACCGGGTCTCCCTGGTGGCGGACCAGGACTCCATCGTCTTCCGCGTCATCGGTCACGATCCCGACCCGCAGACCGCGGCCGACCTGGCCAACACCGCCGCCACCACCTTCGTCGACGCCCTGAACGCCCCAGGGGCGGGCGTCGGGCTGTTCCAGCTGCTGAGCCAGGCGCAGCCACCTCCCCCGCCCGGCCCGGCCCTGAACGAGAAACTCGCCGTCGTGGTGGGCGGGGCCACGGGGCTCGTGCTCGGGCTGACGGCGGTGTCCCTGCTCCTCGCCGTCCGGCGACCGGTCATCGACGCGGCGGGGGTGGACGACGCCACCGGGGTGCCGGCGCTCGGCACCGTCACCGTGCCCCGCACGCGTCGGGGGCGGTCAGCCCGGCCGGACCAGTTCCCCGGGCTCATCCCGGTGTGCCGCCGGCTGCTGCGGCTCAAGACCCCCACGATCGTCCTGGTCAGCCGGGCCGGCGAGGAGCGGATGCGCGGCAAGCTGTCCGTGGCCCTCACGAGCGTCCTGATGCGGGTCCGCGACATCCGGTTCATCGGGCCCGCCGACCTGCACGAGGTCGTCTCCGAGCGGAAGGCCGCACTGGGCGCCGACCCCGGCCGGCTCGACCTCTCGGGTACCGATGGCCCGACCGGCCTGACCGTCATCGACAGCAACGACCCGCTGGACCTGGTGCAGCCGCCCGAACTCACCGCCGCCGTCCTCGTCGCCCGGGAGGGCATCAGCAGCGCCGCCCTGCGGGCCGCCGTGCTCGAGCACCTGGGCGGCAGCGCCGAGGCCCGGGTCCTGCTGGTCAAGCGGGGCCGCCGGTACCGGTCCGAGCCCGCGCCCGGGAGCAAGCGGGCGGATGCGCCGCACGTCGTCGAGGAACCAGCCCTGGGGCGGTAGGCAGTGGGACCTGTGGCGACGCCCGGTGGTGCGCGGTCGGACGAGCGCACCGCGACCGGCGCGACGGCAGGTCGACCGGGAGGGCGCCGGTGGTGAGGCCCGCGCGACCGGTCGGACGTCCGGCCACCGGTGCCGAAGAGGTGATCCGGCAGCGCGTGGCCGAGTGCGCGGACCAGTGGTTTCCCGGCACCGGCGCGCGACCGCACGTGCGGCTCCGCCGGCTCGTGGACCGGCCGCGCGCGGTGCTCTACGCCGTCCACGTCGGGCACCGGACCGCCCGGCCGCAGGTCCTGGCCAAGGTCCGCCGCGGCTGGTCGGACGCGGTGCGCGACGTGGGAGCGCGTCCGCGGCTCACCCCGTCCCTGCTCCCGGCCTCGGAGCAGACCGCGCTGGAGTTCACCGGGCTGACCGCCGTCCAGGCGATGTTCGGGAACGGGAACCCGGAGTTCGGGGCCGTCCGACCGCTGGACCACCTGGCCGACCACGACACCGTCCTCATGGAGTACGTGGCAGCGCCGACGCTGCGCGACGTGCTGGTGGGAGCCAGCCGGTTCTCGCCACGGATCGGCCGGCGCTCGCGGCGCGGTGACGAGGAGACCTGGCGGCGAGCAGGCGCTTGGCTGCGCGTCTTCCAGCAGCAGATGCCGGCGGCCGGCCTGCCGGTCCGGCAGGCGACCCGGGACGACGTGGTCGACCGGTTCGAGGCCTTCGGCGGGTTCCTGACCGATCGGCTCGGCACGCGGACGGCGGGAGAGGCGGTCCGGTCCGGCGCGCGGCTGGCTGCCGACGTCCTGCCCGCCCGCCTGCCCCTGGCGGTCGGGCACGGCGACTACGCCCCGCGAAACGTGTTCCTGCTCGAGGACGATCGGCTCGCCGTCTTCGACCCGCTCACGCGGTGGCGGGTGCCGCGGGTCGAGGACCTCTGCCGCTTCCTCGTGGCGCTCCGGATGCAAGGTCTGCAGCTGCACACGCACGGCGCGGCGTACAGCGCCGAGGATCTGGACCGCCGCGAGCGAGCGGTGATCGACGGCTACCGTGGCGACGGTGCGCTGCCTGCGGAGGAGATGCGCTGCCACCAGCTGCTGATCACCCTGGACAAGTGGGCGGCGCTCGTCGACAGCCCGTCCCGCAGCATCCCGGGGAAGGTGCGCAGCGCCTCCCTCCGCGCGGCGTCCGGGTACCTTCGGCAGGAGACCGAGCGCCTCGTCCGGCTCGTCGGGTTCGAACCGGGCTGATCGTCGCGCCCGACCTCCGCCGCGCCCGGGAACCGGCAGCGTGCGCCCGCTGGGGGGAGCTCCGCGCCCCGTCCGGTCCTCTCCACGACCTGGCCCTCACCACGCACGGTGCTCGGACACGGACGCAGGGGTCACGACCGGCCACCGGCCGTGGCACAGAGCAGTTGGTCCCTGTCTCCCCGGTGCCGGGCGCAACAACGTACTTCCCGACGTCATCCACGGTCGAGGGGGAACCTGCCATGAAGCGACGCACGTCCGTCCTGCCCGCGGTCCTCCTGGTGACCACGGTGATGGCGCCGGCCACGGCCGCGCAGGCCGCCACTCCCCTGTGCTTCGGAAAACCGGCGACCATCGTCGGGACGGCGGGCGCCGACGTGCTCGTGGGGCAGTCCGGCGTGGCGGACGTCATCTACGGCGCGGGAGGTGACGACAGGATCGTCGGCGGCGACTTCTACTCGGACGACGCGGTGCCGGGGCTGGCGGCGGACCTCTTGTGCGGCGGCCCGGGAGCGGACGCCGTCACGGGTGGTCCGGGCAACGACAAGATCAACGGTGGCGACGGGAACGACGTCGTGAACGGTGGGCGCGGGGCGGACGTCGTGCAGGGGAACGCCGGGGACGACCAGGTCGTCGACGAGTCCTCCGCCGACATGGACGCGGGGAACGACACCCTGCGCGGCGACGGAGGACATGACCGGATCACCGTCGCCTGGGGAATCGACAAGGCCTACGGCGGCGCCGGCGACGACACGATCACCGACACGGAGTGCAGCACGTCCTACCTGTACGGCGGAACAGGCGCCGACACCTTCGAGTCCTACCGCTCCAGCTTCGAGGGGTGGACCGCCTCGTACTGCCCGGGCAAGGACTACGTCAACGGCAACGAGCACCACGACTCCGCCCTGGTGAGCCAGGCGGACGCCGTGACCGGCGTGGAGTCCCTCCGGCGGGTGTCGTCAGCCGTCGGCTGACGACCGGCAGGCCCTGCGGCGCCCGCGGCGCGTCCACGAGCGCGCGGGCGTCGCCGGCCCCCCGCCCCCCCGGGGGCCGGCGGGCCCGGGGGGCGGCGTGCCGCGCGGCGCTGTCCGGTTGCGCACCGCGCCGCTCGCGGCGCCGAACAACTCGATCGGCACCCCGGTGGCCCGGCGCTGCGCCCGCCGGGCGGCATTGGTCCAGCGCACCGCCCGGCTCGACCGGATCCGTGCCAGAGCCGCTTCGGCCGCCTGCAGCCGCTTCGCGAGCTCTGCCGGGCTCATGTCCGGCATGATCACGGCCGCCGTGTCCTCGGCCACCGACACCGCCCCCTCGCCGGCCTGCCGCTCCGCGAGTCCGGCACGGGTCAGGAGCCGGCGCCGCCCCTCGGCGTTCGGGGGCACCAGCGCCCCGGGCGCCCCGGGCTCGGTCGGCTGGTAGCCGAGGAAGCGGGCCAGCGGGCCGGCGGAGGACTCCAGCAGCCGGCGGGTGTCCTCCGTCATCGAGTCGGACCAGCGGTGCGCGCGGTCGGTGGTGATGGGATCCCGGGTCCTGGTGGCGCCTGCCGAGATCCGGGGGGTGCCCCGGGCGGCCTGCACGTCGTTGTGGCGCAGCAGGTCCTCCGACCAGGGCTCGTCCAGGAACTCGACCAGTTCGTGCAGGGTCTCCTCCGGGTGCGCCACGAGGTCCTCGTAGCGCAGCAGGGCGAAACGGTCGTCGGCGAGTTCGAGGCCCCGGCGCAGGATCTCCTTGTTCGTGCTCTCCCAGTAGGTGACGGCATCCGAGGTCTCGTAGTGGAACTTCTCGACCAGGGAGTGCACGACCGCGCCGGGGTGGCGGACGATGGCGACGAAGACTGCGTCCGGGAACAGCGCCGCCATCTGGGCGATGTACCGCGAGTGGAAAGGCGTCTTCTCACCCCACCGGCTCTTGCCCTGGGACTGCGCGTGCCGCTCGAACATGCCGGCGTAGAATCCGCGCAGCCGCGCGTCGAACTCCTCCTCGGTGAAGCCCAGCCGCTCGAACCAGTTCCGGCCGCGCGCCCAGTTCGGGATCTCCTTCGCGGCCGTCAGGCCGCCCATGAAGCCGGTCTCCTCGCAGATGGAGATGTTCGGGTGCGCGTCGAGGACCAGCCGGAACAGCGTGCTGCCGGAACGCATGGTGCCCACGACGAAGATCGGGCGCTCGAGCGTCACTGCACCTCCTGCTGGGCCGGCACGAGACCTCCCACTGCCGGGCGCGCCGGCTCCGCCCGCTCCTGGGTGGCCGCAGCGACGGTCTCCGAGACGGCGACGTAGGCGATGACGGCCCAGAAGAACTTGTAGTTGATGTTGGACAGGAAGAAGGAGGAGACGCACGTGCCCAGCAGGGCCGCCATCGGTGGGGCCCGCATCGCGGCGGGCAGTCGCCACGCGCTCAGCAGGGCGACCGCCAGGCCGAGCACCATGATCACCAAGCCGGGCAGGCCGACCTCGATCACCGCGAGCAGGAAGATGCTGTGCGGCTCGAAGGTGGCGCCGCGCGGCTGCACCCGCGCCTCAGGGGTCGAGGACAGCTCCTGCTGGTAGACCGTGGGGAAGGCACCCCAGCCGGCCCCGCCCAGGCAGTACAGCGGGCAGGCCTGGGCGCCGACCATCCAGATGTCGGTGCGCCCGGAGGAGTTCGTCGAGTTCTCGACCTGCCGCCGCCCGAAGCCGAACGGCTGGAACATCAGCGCCAGCGCGATCAGCACCACCACCGAGGTGGCGATCACCGCCTTGCGGGCCCGGGGTGCGATGCCGAGCCACAGGACGACCGCGAAGACGACGAAGGCGCTCAGCAACCCGCCGCGGGAACCGGTCATGAGGATCCCGAGGAGGAGGAGCAGCGTCGCGGCGCCGTGGAGGAGGCGGCTCCGGCCGGACTCCGTCAGGGTGCGCGACGCGGCCACCGCGAGAGGGAGGAGCAGGGCGGCGGCTTCGTTGTTGGCCCCGAGCAGGTCGTCGCCGAACCGCGGGGGGCCGTCACCGGGCCCCGTCCTCTTCCCCGGGAGACCGCCGAGCAGGGTCATCTGCACGAGGCCGTAGCCCACGACGGCGACCCCGCCGGCCATGAGCGAGGTCGCGAAGAGCCGCAGCGTCCGGTGGTCGAAGCGGGTCAGCACGAGCGCCACCAGCAGGACCACGTTGCTGGCCAGGATGCGGAGGTCGAGGAAGGTCGCGCCCGGCGCGATGCTCCAGAAGAGCGAGAACCCGGACAGGGCGAGGAAGGCCAGCCACACGGGGATCGCCAGCGGGATCCGGGCGCTCCCCCACCGCGTCGTCACCAGCTGAATCAGGAGCGCGGCTCCCAGCAGCAGGCCGAGCAGCGAGGAGATCCCGCCGAACGCCCCGGGGAAGACCTTGAAGCTCGAGCCGAACGGGATTAGGACCGCGTAGGGGGGCAACGCGTAGCGCACCGGGTCGCGGAAGCAGGCGATGACGTAGGCGCCCAGGAGCGGCGACAGAGCCACGACGAACACCGTGGTCAGATCCACGCCCGGACCGCCTCTCCGCTCACAGGCCGGGGATCGTCGCACATTCCGGGCCCCTTGTGACCGCTACTGTTCGCGAGGTGGCACGGATCAAGGTTCTGTCGATCGTGGGGCCGGGACGCAGCGGCACGACGGTGCTCGCCGGCATCCTGGGAGCGGTCGACGGGGTGGTCGACGTCGGCGAGCTGCGGTGGTTGTGGCAGCGCGGACTGCTGGAGCGGCGCACGTGCGGGTGCGGTCTCCCGGTGGGCGAGTGCCCCCTCTGGTCCGCGGTCGTCGCCGAGGTCGCGGCCGGCCGGACCGGGACCGTCGCAGCGCTCGCCGGGGAGGTCGCCTCGGCCCAGGCGCTGCTGACCTCCCGCCGGCGCCGGCTGCGGGTGGTCCGGAGCGCGGCGACCGGCGCCGACTGGCGGCCGCTCGAGCCGATCCGGACGGTCACGGACCAGCTCGTGCGGGCGGTCGCCGAGGTGACCGGGGCGCGCGTCATCGTCGACAGCTCCAAGCGGGCGCAGGACGCCGCCGTGCTCGCAGGGCTCCCGGACGTCGACCTCTACGTCCTGCACATGGTGCGCGACCCTCGCGCGGTCGTCTTCTCGTGGGGCAGGCGGGACAAGACGATCCGGGTGGACGGGGGATCCCGGCCGATGGGGACCCGGGGGTTGCTGTCGAGCGTCAGCCGCTGGATGGAGAACGGCCTGGGTGCCGCGGCCCTGCGCCGGCACGTCCCGGCCGACCGGTGGATGTTCGTGCGCTACGAGGAGTTCGCCGCCCAGCCCCGGGTGACGGTCTCGCGCATCCTCACCTTCCTCGGCGAGGACGCCGCCGCACCGTTCGTCGACGACGACTCCGTGGTGCTGGACGTGAACCACACCGTGGCCGGCAACCCGAACCGGTTCCGCGTCGGGCCGGTCACCATCCGCCTGGACGACGAGTGGAGCCGGCGCATGCCGCGCCACCGCCAGCTCCTGGTGCAGGGGCTGACGTGGCCGCTGCGGCGCACGCTCCCGGGCGGGACGTCCCGTCCGGCCTGACCTGCTCAGGCCCTCGCGCGCACCTTCCCGACCACGGCCTTCACCCGACGGGCGCTCCGGGCGACCGGGTCCGACGTGCGCAGGGGCAGGTACGGACGTGCTTCCTTGACGCGGACGGCGAGCAACCCGTTCCCGCGCCAGATGCCGACCCGGGGGACGGCGTAGGGCCCTGACACCTCGGCCGTCTCGGGCAACGCGAACGCGTGCGTGTAGCCGGCCGCGGCGGCCGCCTTGCGCACGCCGGCGTCGTGCAGCCCGCGGGGATAGGCCAGCTGGGTGACCTCCCGGCCGAGGAGGTCGGAGAGGAACTCCCGGCTCGCTCGCAGGTCTCGGACGCACTCCTCGTAGGACAGGTCCGTGAGGTCGTGGTGGGCCCAGCTGTGCGACTGGAAGTCCACACCGGCGTCCTGCATCTCGAGGACCTGGTCGCAGGTCAGCGTGGTCAGGCGCGCGGTGCCCGCGCCCTTGACCCAGTCGACCGGCCGGCCGGCCGGCGTGAGGGTCTGCGCGACGAGGAAGACGGTGGCCGGCAGGCGCAGGCGGGTGAGCACCGGAAGCACGTGCTCGTGCAGCGCGGCGAAACCGTCGTCGAACGTCAGCGCGACCGTTCCGCTCGGCAACCGCATGCGGGCGTCCAGCCGGGGAAGGGCGTCGGCGAGGGGGAGGACGTGGCGGCTGCGGCTGAGCCACGCCATCTGCTGGGCGAACGCCTCGGGCCTGACCGCGAGGGGGGACTCCCAGTCCGGCTCCACCGAGTGGTAACAGAGGATGGTCATCGGGCTCCTCCCGCGCGGCCCCGCCGCCGTGCGGCCGGGACGAGTTGGTCGTAGAGAGCGGACACGTTAGCGGCGGTGACCTCGCTGGAGAACATCTCCACGACCCGCTCTCTCCCCGCCTCCCCCATGCGGCGCCGCAGCTCCGGGTCGGTGAGCAGCGGCTCGAGCGCATCCGCGAGCTCTTTCGGGCTCTGCACCGGCACGACACGTCCGGTGACCCCGTCGGCGACCGAGCGCGCCACGTCTCCCACGTCGGTGGCGACGACCGGCAGCCCGGCGGCCATCGCCTCGAGCACCGACAAGGGCATCGCCTCCCACCAGGACGGCAGGCAGAACACGTCCGCGGCGGCGAACTCGGCGGGCATCTCCTCGGGGGTTCGGGTACCGAGCAGCCGCGCGGACCCGTCCAGGCCGGCGCGGACCTCCGCCTCCGCGGCCGGCCCCTCGTCCGGGGTCCCTCCGAGGAGCCAGGTCTCGTGGTCGACCCCCCTGTCCCGCAGCAGCCGCGACGCCTCGAGCAGGTCCAGCACCCCCTTGCGCGGCGTCAGCAGACCCACGTAGAGGACCCGCGGCGGCTCGTGGTCGCCCTCGCGCTGGGGACGACCCTCCACCGGCACTCCGTTGTCGATGAGCAGCACGCGCCCCT
This sequence comes from Blastococcus carthaginiensis, assembly GCF_030731085.1. Lineage (NCBI taxonomy): Bacteria > Bacillati > Actinomycetota > Actinomycetes > Geodermatophilales > Geodermatophilaceae > Blastococcus > Blastococcus carthaginiensis. The sequence continues at coordinate 61,738 of NZ_JASNFN010000016.1, forward strand.
CGGGCAGGACCTGGCGGAGAGCCCGCTCACCCGCCGTCCACACCGCGACCACCCGGGAGGCCGGGACCATGGCCAGCCGCAGGAGGAAGCGGCGCAGCGGCGTGGTCAGCCAGAACTGGATGTTCCCGCCGTGCGCGTGCACCACGACGGAGCAGCCCCGGGCGCGACCGGCGGCGGCGAGCAGCGCCGCGCGGAGGACGGTCACGGCCGGCGCCAGCGCCGAGTGGATGTGGACGATGTCGCACCCGCGGGCGCGCCGCCACACCGACACCGCGTCCTGGACGGTGCGACGGAGGTTGCCCCAGGTCACGTGCCCGCCCTCGGGGGTGCCCGCGTGCGCCACGTTGAGGAACCGGAGGTCGTGGTCCAGGGCCAGGCGGCTGCCGAGCAGCGTGTCCAGGAAGGTCGGGATGCCGCCGCGGTCGGGCGCTCCCTTCCCCACCATCAGCACCGTCTTCCTGCTGGCGTTCTGCCGTGAGCTCGACATCCGGTCTCTCCGGGGTCGTGGGGGCGGCCGGGAGGCCTCCGAGGGAGGGCGGACGATACCCCATCCCCAACGGCCGATCAGCGGCTATGGTGGCGCTCCGCCGAGCCGGCCAGGTGGAGGACGGGGACTATGTCTGTGAGCTCCGAACAACCGAGATTCGGTCGCAAGCTGAGCTGGTGCCTCAGGCACTTCAGCTGGGTGCCCCTGGTCTGCCTTCTCGTGGGAGCGGCCGTGCCGCTGCTCGTGGTGCGGGCCGAGCGGACGTACCAGGCCGAGGCGCTGGTGGTCGCCCGCCAGCTCACGGTCCACCAGCGGGTCCTCCCGTCGCTCGCCGAGTCGGTGTTCTCCGGCGGGGCCGTCGCGGATGCCGTGGCCGCGGACCCGGCGCTGGGCCCGGCGGTGGGCGGTGAGGCGAACGGCCTCGTCCCCGGCACGCTGTCCGTGGTCGCCGGGCCGGACTCCGTGACGATGGTGGTGCAGGCCCGCGACGACGACCCGGTGACCGCGGCGCGGATGGCCGACCTGGCGGCCCAGGCGTACGCGGCGGAGCTGAACCGCGCCGGCTCCGGCGTCGGCGAGTTCGCCGTCCTCTCGCCCGCCCTCGTGCCGACCACGCCGCTGGACCCGGTCTCCTACCCCCTGCAGGCGGGAGCGGGCGCACTCGCCGGCCTGGTCCTCGGGCTGGGACTGATCGCGATGATCGCCGCCCTCCGCCAGCCCTGCGTGACGTCTCCGGACGTCAAGGACGCCGTGGGCGTGCCCCTGCTGGGGATCGTGGAGCTGCCCCGTGCGACACCGGGGACCTACCTGGGCGCCCGCGGGGTGCGCGGCATCGCCGCGGTGACCCGCTGGCTCGCCACCGCTCCGGCCGGGCGGCTCACCCTGATCAGCTCCCCGTCGGCCGAGGGGTTGCGGCACCGCATCTTCGTCATGGTCGCGATCGCGATGTCCACCGTCCGGCCCGTGCGGTTGCAGGCGCCCCAGGAGATCGTCGACGCAGCGCGCGCGCAGACGCGCCAGGCCGGGGACGCCATGCCCTCCGAGCTCCGCCACGAGGAGACCGGTGAGCTGCTCCTCGTCGACGGGGGGTCCCCGTCGGAGCTCGTCGACCCGGCCGCGGCTCCCGTGTACGTGATCGCCGTGGCGCCGCTCGGCATCTCCCCCCGGCGGCTGCGCACGCTGGCGCTGGACTACCTCGACGGTGGCCTGCTCGGCGTCATCCTCGTCAAGCGCCGGCTCGGGCTGCGCGCACGGCGCGGGGTCTCGCGGTCGCCCGCGCAGGCGACCCGGGCACTGCAGCCGGCCGGTGACGTGCCCGCCCCGGAGCCGGCGTGAAGCGGAGGGGCCGGCGGTCTCGCGGCCTGTGGCTCCTCGCCCTCGTCGTCGCGCTGGCCACCGGCGGGACCGTCCCGGCCGGGGCCGACACGACCACGCAGCCGCAGACCTTCCAGGGCCCCGGGTACAGCCCGGAGTACGCGGATCCGCCAACCGGCAGCGAGAACCAGAGCAAGCTGTGGTTCCACGCGGACGCCTGGTGGGCGCTGATCGTCGAGCCGGCGGGCCGCTCGGTCCGGGTCTTCGAGCTCATGCCCCACCACATCTGGCGGCCGACATCGGCGGTCGTCAACACCGACACCGGGGACGTCGGGGACGCCCTCCGGGACGGTGACGCCGTCCACGTCGTGACCCGGAGCAGCGACGCGTCCCTGTTCTACGTGAACCTGTCCTTCGACGCAGCCGCGCGGGACTACCGGGTCGCTGCCCCCGTGCTGGTGACCCCGCGCAACTCCGGCTCGCCACCCACCATCGCGAAGGACGCGGCGGGCGCGCTCTGGGTCGGCTACGCCACCGCCACCAACGTCGTGGTCATCCGCAGCCTGGACGGTGGGCTCACCTGGGGCCGCGTGACGACGTTGTCGTCCGGAGGGCCCGGCGGGGCCGTGGAGGCCGGCGCCCTGATCGCCTTCGACGATCGCGTCGGGATGCTCTGGTCGGACCAGGCGAGCGGCTCCTTCCGCTTCGCGTCGCACCGCGCCGGGGACGACCCCACGGTCTGGACCCACGAAGTGGCGGTGAGCGGGCCCAACGTCGCCGACAACCACGTCAGCCTCGGGCGCATCCCCGGGGCTTCAGGAGACACGCTGGTCGCCGTGGTGAAGACGGCCGATGGTGAGCCGATCGGCAACCCCGCCGCAGGCGAGATCGCCGTCCTCGTGCGGGCTCCCGGAGGGCAGTGGTCCACCGTCCCCGTCAGCTCGCTCGACGAAGGGTTCAACGATCCGATCGTGCAGGTCGACGTCGCGACGAATGCGCTGCACGTCCTCGCGAGCTACAACGGCTCGATCGTCAGGAAGACGTCGCCCTTGGACGCGATCGCCTTCCCGCCCGGGATGGGCACGACCCTGGTGAACGGCACGGGTCACCAGTTGAGCAACCCGACGGGAACCAAGGACGTCCTGGACGCGCGATCCGGCCTGGTGGTCCTGGCGAGCGACTGGCACAGCCGCACCTACCGGCACGCGGAGATGCCGCTGGGGCCGCCCGCGGCCGATCCCGCCGACCAGGTGCCGCCCACGTCGCCGCCGACGGTGCAGGCTCAGGTGCTCTCCTCCGGGGCGGTCGCCCTCTCCTGGGCCGCCGCCAGCGACGGGGACCGCTGGGTGCCGGGCGGCACCGGTGTCCCGGTGGCCGGGTACGTCGTCTCGCGCGACGGCGTGGAGATCGCCTCGGTGCCCACGACCGGCATGCGGGACCAGTTGCCGGCGGCGTCGGAGACCGCGGCCCCCAGGGTGGTCGAGTACTCGGTCGCCGCCGTCGACGCCTCCGGCAACCGCTCCGCCCCGGCCGCGCTGACCGTGGAGATCCCCGCGGGCGGCTCGTCACGCACGCTGGTCCTCGTTGCGGTCGGGCTGCTGGCCCTGGCCGGCGTCCTGGCCGCGGGCTACCTCCTGTACCGCTGGAGAGTGGTACGCGGTACGCAGCTGCCGAGCTCCCCGCAGCGGTCCCGCGAGCTCACCCGGGAGCGCACCCCCGTCGCCTGAGCCGGGTGCACGGGCACGTCGGCCCCTGTGCGGGTCCGCCGCCGTCCAGGCCGGGCGCGATCGGACCGATGTCCGGTCGCAGCCGCCGGCGAAGTGGATCGGTCCCGTCGGCCGTCGCACCGGCCGGGTGGACGGGGCGGGTCCGTGCCGGTCCGCGGGGCGAGGTGCGGCGCCGGTCCACGGGGCGAGGTGCGGCGCCGGGCCACGAGGCCGGTGGTGTCCCCGGCCCCGCGGGGTCGGTGCGCGCCCGGTTCCGAGGCCGGACACCGAGCTCAGCGGTGCAGCGGGCACCACACGCGGTCACCGCCCTTCCAGGACGGGCGGGGGCTCACCTGCCGGCGGCGCGCAACACCTGGCTGGCCGTCCGGAGCAGGATCTTCAGGTCCCCCCACATCGACCAGTTCTCGATGTAGAAGTTGTCGAAGCGGGCGCGGTCCTCGATCGAGGTGTCCCCGCGCAGCCCGTGCACCTGCGCCCACCCGGTGAGCCCCACGGGGACGCGGTGCCGCGCGAAGTACCACGGGTACTGACGGGTGAACTCGTCGACGAAGAAGGGGCGCTCGGGCCGGGGACCCACCAGGCTCATGTCGCCACGGAGGACGTTCCAGAGCTGTGGCAGCTCGTCCAGCGAGGTCCGGCGCAGAACTTTCCCGAACGGGCCCAGCCGCTCGTCCTCACCGATGTTCCAGTGGGTGTTGGCCTCGGACTCCTCCGCCGGTCGCATCGAGCAGAACTTGAGGAGCGTGAACGGGCGCCCGTCCAGACCCACCCTGGTCTGGCGGAAGACGACCGACCTGGTCTCCCAGAGGCTCATGAGCGTGCAGAGGAGCAGCACCGGGGCCAGCGCCAGCAGCAGGCTGGATGAGATGAAGATGTCGCTGGCCCGCTTGACCGACCAGGCCCTGGTGCGGAACGGCGCCCGCCGCATGCGCACGACCGGCATCCCCCACAGCACCTCGGTGTCCTTGGTGACCGCGTGCACCTCGAACAGCCGCGGGACGAAGAGGATCTCGCAGGCCAGCCGGTCGCAGGCCCGCAGCAGGTGCACGATCTCCGACTCCCTGACCGAGCCGAAGGTGACGATGACCAGGTCGACCCGGTGCTCCAGGACGACATCGGTGAGCGCCTCGTAACCGCCCAGCAGGGGAACGGGCCGTTCCTGCTGGTCCAGCAGCGGGTCGTCGTCCAGCATGCCCTTCGGGATGAGGCCGTACTCCGGATGGGCCGCGAGGTTCGCGGCCAGCTCGCCGGAGACCGAGCCCGCGCCGAGGATCAGCGCCCGCTGTCGCAGCCGGCCACGGCGCCGGGCCTCCCGGATGAGGCCGTAGGCGACCGCCCGGCCGACGATGCAGAGCACGCCGAAGAGGGCGCAGGTGACCAGCCGGGCGAGTCCGGCCGTCCCGTCGTTCAGCCCGCCGAGCACCATCGCGAGGGCGCCCGCGGCGAGCGACCGCCCGAGGATGTCGGGGACGTCGTCGAGCACCGACAGGCTCAGCCGCGGTCGGTACAGACCGCCGGCGTGGAAGAGCACGAGGATCAGGAGCAGGACGACGAATATCTTCCAGCTGGGCCGGGACGTCAGCGTCATCGCCAGCGCGAAGGCGGCGAGGTCCGCACACACGAGCACCGTGCGGATGAAGAACCTGCGCTTGCGTCCGCGCTTGCGGCCGCCGCGGAGGTGGCCGAGCGAGGTCGACGCCGACGGCTGCCGGACGGTGTTCCTCGACAGCCGCACCCGACGCTTCTCGAGAGGATGCGCCCGCCCGCTCATCACTCCTCGCATCCGCTGCTGCGGACGGCGCTCCGACGCCGACGGGCCGTCGCGAGGGTGCCGGGCGGGCTGCTGTGCTCTGTCGGCAGAACTCGCAGGTACGTCTGCTGTGCGTCTGCAGCCATGGCCATCCTCGCCCGCAACCGTCCCGATGATGGAGCCGGACCATAGGGATCGCAGGCGTCCAGGAGAAGTGGTCGGCACGCGCTACGGCGGGGATGGCCGACCTTTCTCGGCCGCCCCCACGGAGAGCTGACTCAGCACATACGGTCGGTCAGGAACTCGCCGGGTGGCCGTCCGCTCGTCGACGAGTGTTCGCGGACCCGTCGGGCGGCGTTCTTTTCCCGGGACGCGAAACCTACTGGCCGGCCGCACGAGCCCCTATGGTCGGCGGCCAACGAAGGGCCCCCGGCCCGGCCCGTCGTCGAGGCCGGCCGGGGCAGACGAGACCGCGATGCGTCACCGACCGAGGCACGGGGTGGACATGGACTGGGATCCTGCGATCGCGGTCGCCGGCCTGCTGGTCGGCATCGTCGTCGGACTGACCGGGATGGGCGGTGGCGCCCTGATGACACCGATCCTGGTCTTCTTCTTCGGCGTCCCGCCCCTGGCCGCCGTGTCGAGCGACGTCGTGGCCAGCCTGTTCATGAAGCCGATCGGCGGCGTGGTGCACCTGCGACGCGGCACCGTCCACCTGGGCATGGTCGCGTGGTTGTGCGTGGGCTCGATCCCCGGGGCGTTCACCGGAGTCCTGCTGCTGCGGTCTATCGGTGAGGGCGGGAACCTCCAGGACATCCTCCTGACCGCGCTGGGCGGCGTCCTGGTCCTCGCCTCCCTGGCGATGGCCGCGAAGGCCTACCTCCGGCTGCGGGAGAGGGAACGGCGTCGGGCCCGCGGCCGGGCCGACGCGCCGGAGCGGCCGCTGAGCACCATCCCGGTGAAGCGCCTGGCCACCGTGCTCGTCGGGGCAGGCGGAGGGCTGGTCGTCGGGATGACGTCGGTGGGCGCCGGGTCGCTGATGATCGTGTCCCTGCTGCTGCTCTACCCCTCCATCCGGGCCGGGCAGCTGGTCGGCACCGACCTGGTCCAGGCGGTGCCGCTGGTGGCGGCGGCCTCGGTCGGGCACCTCATGTTCGGCGACTTCGGCCTCGCCCTGACCGCCAGCGTGCTGGTCGGTGCCATCCCCGGGGTCTGGCTGGGCGCCCGGGTCTCCTCGCGTTCGCCCGGCAGCCTGGTCCGGCGGGCGCTCACCGTGATCCTCCTGGCGTCCGGGGTGAAGCTGCTCGGGGCCTCGACGGTGGTCGTCCTCGTCACCGTCGCCGCGGCGCTGGTCGGCGGCCTCGCGGCCTGGACGTGGGTGCGGGTCCGGCACGGCGAGGCGCCCCTGGCCCGCCAGGAACGCCGCCGCCGCCAGGCCGCCCGCGAAGCCGGACCCACCGCGACGTCCGCGCCGGTGAACTGACGGATGAGCGCGGCTGTCCGATGCACTTCGCGACAGGAGGTAGCCGAGCCGGTACGGGTCGTCCACGACAGACCCCGCAGCGCCGCCCCGGCAGCCTTTCGGCCGACCACCGCCGCGCACGAGGAACGAGCCCCTGTTCCGACACCCGGTCGACATGCAAGATGACGCACCTCGAACCGCCCCCCGGCCGTGCCGGAAGGCTTGACCAGTGAGGACGACCATGCCCCCGCAGCCGCAGCCGCCGATCAGGGACCTCGACCGGGAGGGGCTGTCGGACGTCGATCTGGCGGTCGAGCTGGCCGGGACGGCCGGGCGTGCCTTGCTCGAGCTGCGGTCCGGCGTGGGCGACCTGCCGGCCGACGAGGTGAAGAAGCGCGGGGACGCGGCCGCGCAGCAGGTCCTCGCCGCCGGGCTGGCCGTGGCCCGGCCGGGCGACGCCGTGCTGTCCGAGGAAGCGGTCGACGACGCCACCCGGCTCGACGCGAGCCGGGTGTGGATCATCGACCCCCTCGACGGCACCCGCGAGTACTCGGAGGGCCGGTCCGACTGGGCGGTGCACGTGGCGCTGTGGGAGGCCGGTTCGCTGGTCGCCGGCGCCGTGGCGCTCCCCGGGCTGGGGACCGTGCTCGCCACCGACCCCGCCGCGGTGGCCCCCTCCCGGGACGCCGCGGCACCGTGGCGCATGGCGGTGAGCCGCAGCCGGCCCCCGGCCATCGCGACGGGCGTCGCCCAGGCCCTCGGCGCCGACCTCGTCGCGATGGGATCGGCCGGTTTCAAGGTCGCCGCCGTGGTCCGCGGCGAGGCCGATCTGTACGTGCACGGCGGCGGTCAGTACGAGTGGGACTCCGCCGCACCGGTCGCCGTCGCGGTGGCGGCCGGACTGCACGCGTCCCGCCTCGACGGGTCGCCGCTCCGCTACAACCAGCCCGACCCGTACCTCCCCGACCTGGTGGTGTGCCGGCCCGAGATGGCCGAGCGGGTGCTCACCGAGATCGAGAGGGTGCAGCGGGATGTCCAGTGAAGACCGGGGGTCGACGATGACCGACACGCTCACGCACCTGCAGCGGCTCGAGGCCGAGAGCATCCACATCCTCCGTGAGGCGGTCGCCGAGAGCGAACGCCCGGTGATGCTCTACTCGATCGGCAAGGACAGCTCGGTGATGCTGCACCTGGCCAGGAAGGCCTTCTACCCCGCGCTCCCGCCCTTCCCGCTGCTCCACGTCGACACGACGTGGAAGTTCAAGCAGATGTACGAGTTCCGGGACAAGACGGCCGCCGAGCTCGGCATCGAGCTGCTGGTGCACCAGAACCCGGAGTGCCTGGAGCTGGGCATCAACCCCTTCAGCCACGGGTCGGCGACGCACACCGACATGTGGAAGACCCAGGGCCTGAAGCAGGCGCTGGACACGTGGCGGTTCGACCTGGCGTTCGGCGGCGCGCGCCGCGACGAGGAGAAGTCCCGCGCCAAGGAGCGCGTCTTCTCCCTCCGCTCGGCGCAGCACCGCTGGGACCCCAAGCAGCAGCGTCCCGAGCTGTGGCGCACCTACAACGTGCGGCGCAACCCGGGCGAGACCATGCGGGTGTTCCCGCTGTCGAACTGGACCGAGCTCGACGTGTGGCAGTACATCTACCTCGAGGGCATCCCGATCGTCCCCTTGTACTTCGGTGCGCCGCGGCCCGTGGTGGAGCGCGACGGGGCGCTGATCATGGTGGACGACGAGCGCTTCCCGCTCTTCGACGGCGAGGAGCCGCAGCTGCGCAGCGTGCGCTTCCGGACGCTCGGCTGCTACCCGCTCAGCGGCGCGGTGGAGAGCACCGCCGACACGCTGACCGCGGTGATCCAGGAGATGTTGCTGACCACCACCTCCGAGCGCCAGGGCCGGGTCATCGATCACGACTCCGCCGGCTCGATGGAGAAGAAGAAGCAGGAGGGCTACTTCTGATGACCGTGCCGTCGGGGCTCATCGCCGAGGACATCGAGTCCTACCTGGACATCCACCAGCACAAGTCGCTGCTCCGGTTCATCACCTGCGGCAGCGTCGACGACGGCAAGTCCACGCTGATCGGCCGGCTGCTGTACGAGTCGCACCTGGTCTTCGAGGACCACCTCGAGGCGCTGGAGGCCGACTCGAAGACGGGGACGCAAGGCGGTGAGCTCGACTTCGCGCTGCTGGTCGACGGGCTGGCCGCCGAGCGGGAGCAGGGCATCACCATCGACGTCGCCTACCGGTTCTTCTCCACCGAGAAGCGCAAGTTCATCGTCGCCGACACCCCGGGCCACGAGCAGTACACACGGAACATGGTCACCGGTGCGTCGACCGCCGAGGCCGCGGTGATCCTGATCGACGCGCGCCGGGGCGTGCTCACGCAGACCCGGCGGCACAGCTTCCTGGTCTCCCTGCTCGGCATCCGCAGGATCGTCGTCGCCGTCAACAAGCTCGACCTGGTCGGCTACTCGCGCGAGGTCTTCGAGGAGATCGAGGCCGAGTACCGCGACTTCGCCGCCCGGATCGGGCTGACCGACATCGTCTGCATCCCCATGTCGGCGCTCCGCGGCGACAACATCACCGAGCCCAGCCCGAACACGCCCTGGTACCACGGCCCGACGCTGCTCGGGCACCTCGAGACGGTTCCCGTGGGGCAGCACGCGAAGGATGGGCCGTTCCGCATGCCGGTCCAGTGGGTCAACCGCCCGGGCCACGACTTCCGCGGCTTCTCGGGGGTCGTCGTCGGCGGCCGGGTCCGGCCCGGTGACCGGGTCCGCGTGGTGCCCTCGGGGCAGCAGAGCACCGTCACGCGCGTCGTCACCATGGACGACGACCTCGACGAGGCCGTCGCCGAGCAGTCGGTGACGCTCACCCTCGCCGACGAGATCGACATCAGCCGCGGCGACGTGCTGTGCGCTGCGGACTCACCGGCGGGCTCCGCCGACCAGTTCGAGGCGCACGTCGTCTGGATGGCCGAGCACGAGATGCTGCCGGGTCGGCCCTACCTGCTGAAGCTCGGGACGCGCACGGTCCCCGCGTCGCTGAGCCGGCCCAAGTACCGCATCGACGTCAACACGCTCGAGCACACGGCGGCCACGACCCTGGCGCTCAACGAGATCGGGGTCTGCAACCTCAACCTGGACCGCCCGATCGCCTTCGACCCGTACGCGGAGAACCGGGACATGGGTGGCTTCGTGCTCATCGACCGGCTGACCAACGCCACCGTCGGGGCGGGGATGCTGCACTTCGCACTGCGGCGCTCGCAGAACGTCCACTGGCAGGCGATGGACGTCGACAAGGCGGCGCACGTCGAGCTGAAGGGTCACCGGCCCTGCGTCGTCTGGTTCACCGGGCTGTCGGGCGCTGGGAAGTCGAGCATCGCCAACCTCGTGGAGAAGCGGCTGCACGCGCTCGGAGTGCACACGACGCTGCTGGACGGCGACAACGTCCGGCACGGCCTCAACAAGGACCTGGGCTTCACCGAGGCCGACCGGGTCGAGAACATCCGCCGCGTGGGCGAGGTGTCGCGCCTGATGGTGAACGCGGGCCTCGTCGTCCTCGTCTCGTTCATCTCCCCGTTCCGGTCCGAGCGACGGATGGCTCGCGACATGGTCGGCGGGGGGGAGTTCTGCGAGGTGTTCGTGGACACCCCGCTTGACGTCGCCGAACGACGCGACGTCAAGGGGCTGTACGGCAAGGCTCGGCGGGGGGAGCTCGCGAACTTCACCGGCATCGACTCCCCCTACGAGGTGCCCGAGGATCCGGAGATCCACATCGACACGACCGCGACGAGCCCCGAGGAGGCGGCTCAGCAGGTCGTCGTCAGGCTCCGGGAGCTGGGCGTCATCACCTGATCAGCGCCGCGCCGGCCCGGTCCCGGTCCTGCGCCTGCTCCTCGTGCAACGCGCTCCTCCCGAGCGCGGCGACGAAGACGGCGGCCAGGACGGCGACGACCGCCCAGATCGCGAGCACGGTCAGCATCATGCGGACCATCATGCGGGCACGAGCTGTCCGCGGGCCGACGGCCCGTTGACAGCTCGTCGGCGTGGAGGTGGACATCCGGTGGTGTGACCGCCCGCCGTCTCCGGACGCCGCCTCACGAGGAGGGTGGTGGCAGCACGGTTGGAGCCGTCCTCCAGGCCGGGGGTGCCCGGCGCGTCCGGACCGCTTCCGCCACCGCCCCTCGACCGCTCGGCGGCAGGAGCCTGGCCGGCGCCTTCCGCAGCGCACGTCGGGGCGCAGGTGCCGGACGTGCGGCGCGGAACCGCGCACGTCGGCGTCCCCGCTAGACGATGGTCGGTCCGGTGGTGGTCGGCGTCGGCTCGGTCGTCGGCGGAGTCGTCGTCGTCGGCGGGGTCGTCGTCGTCGGCGTCGGTTCGGTCGTGGGCGTCGGCGGGGTCGTCGTCGTCGGCGTCGGTTCGGTCGTGGGCGTCGGCGGGGTCGTCGTCGTCGGCGGGGTCGTCGTCGTCGGCGTCGGTTCGGTCGTGGGCGTCGGCGGGGTCGTCGTCGGCGTCGGGGTCGTCGTCGGCGTCGGGGTCGTCGTCGACGGCGGGGTCGTCGTCGACGGCGTCGGTTCGGTCGTGGGCGTCGGCGGAGTGGTCGTCGTCGGCGGAGTGGTCGTCGTCGGCGGAGTGGTCGTCGTCGGCGGAGTGGTCGTCGTCGGCGGAGTGGTCGTCGTCGGCGGAGTGGTCGTCGTCGGCGGAGTGGTCGTCGTCGGCGGAGTGGTCGTCGTCGGCGGAGTGGTCGTCGTCGGCGCACTCGTCGTCGGCCCGCTGTCCGGCGCCGCGTCTCCCTGCCGGTCCACGCCCTCGAGGATGCGCCGGACCGCCGCCGGGAGCGTCGCAGTCCGACGATCGCCGATGAAGACGCTGGAACCGGCGCGTCCGCCGACGCCGCCGTCGCCGTCGCCGTCGCCTGCTGATCGCGCCCCGTCGCCGACCGGTGCGACCGGAACGCTCTCCTCAGCAGCACCGCCCGGCGCGGACGCGAGCGGCGCGGCCTCCTGCTCTGCGGGTCCCCCGGTCAGCCCGCCGAAGGGGAAGTTGACCGCGACGGGCACACCGTCGCGCGGTTGTTCGGAGAGCACACCACCCCAGGCGAGGACTGCCACCGCGCAGCCGACGAGCCCGGCCGCGCACGCCAGGCCGATACCGAAGAGCGCGTCGAACGGATCGCGCTCCTCGACCCCCTCGAACTCTCGGTCCGGGTGGAAAGAACTGTCGCCGGCGTGACCTTCGTCATCCGGTTCGGGAGGGACGCTCAGGGGTGCCTCCTTCGATGGACCACGGCCACCTCGGGGGCCGGGTGCGCGTGGTGAGCGTTCTGCCACGCCGGCACGCCGGCCGCAAGGGGCGCCGACACGGCATCGGGAGGCAGGCCTCCGCCACCCTGCGCGGTTCACCGTTAGGTGGCCGGTCGGTGACGCTGGGATGACGAAAGCCCGACGTGCCGGTGACCGCTGCGAAGCAGGGACTGAGAACGGCCTGGTCGGGCCCCTGGGGTCCGACCCGCGCCTCGGGCACGACGCCACCCCTCGCCCACGGTCGCGACGGGGTCGGGTTCACATCGCCCGCTCAGGTGGTACACACGGCAGGCGGCGCAGGGCAGGCGGGCCGGCCGCTCCGCCGGGAAGGAGTGGTCGTGACGTCATCCCCGCGCTTCGGCGGCCACCGGGTGCACGGTGCCGGATCCGCGCCTGCAGACCGCCGTGGCCCGGCGGTGCACCTGCACCGCTTCCGCTGGCTCGGCCCGGACGCCTTCAGCTCGGCGACGCTGTACCGGTGCCGGTGCGGCGAGGTCCGGTCCGGCTTCTGAGGGATCCCCGCACCGGCCCGCCGCCGTCAGCGCGGCTGGTCGCCGAGCGGTCGGACGACCTGCGGAGCCAGCTCCAGGGAGTGCGCGTCGTCGGCACGGCGAAGCACCCAGCCGGCGGGGAGCACGAGTCGCGGAGCGACACCGATGAGGACGGCGACCAGGAACGCCACACCGGCCAGCGCCTCGCCGGACTCCTCGATGAAGGTGGCGGCGATCCCCAGCGACGCCGGCGCGAGGGCGGAGAGAGCCGAGAGACCGACGGAGGCGACGCCGTAGCCGGCGAGGCTGCCCAGGACCCGGCGCCGGTCACGGCGCTCCGTGCGGCTGAGGAAGAACAGCACCCCGACGACGGCAAGGGCCGCGACCGCGCTGACGGCGATGGCGGCGGGCCGGCCGACGGCGGAGTACAGAGCGGCCATCGCGTCGGCGTGCACGGTGCCCCCGGCCTTGACCGACGCGATGCCGGCGGCGACGACCCCCACGGCCAGCCACCAGGTGCGGCGGCCGGGGTTGCGGGCGGCCCCGGCAACGGCGGCGATCGCGGCGACGGCGAAGAGGCCGGCCACGAACAGGCGGGGCAGGGAGAACGGGGCGTCCATGGAGAGCAGCTGGGCGGCGGAGCCGGTGGCCCCGTTCAGGCGCAGCAGGAAGCCGGTGGCCATGAGCACGACCGCGGCAGCGGCCAGCCCGACCCCGACCGGGGGCAGCGGGACGGCGCGGCGGCGGGTGCGCACGGCGGTGGCCGCGGGAGCGAGCTGCTCGGCGGGGGCCCAGGACGGCGTCGCGAGGTCGTCCGCCCGGCGGATCACCTTCCCGATCAGGACACCCAGGGACGCGGCGACCGCCGTCCAGACGACCAGTCCACCGACGATCCAGGCCCACCACACGCGCTGATCATCGGCAGGGCGGCGGCAGAGCTTGACCGATGCGCGCCACGTGTCGGTACCGGCGGGGCTGCGGGGTCAGCTGAGGCCGGCGAGGTGGTGCCGCAGTCCGTCGCGCCAGTGCACCGGCCGGAAGCCGGTGGCGCGGATCCTGGCCAGGTCGAGCACCGAGTTCAGCGGCCGCGGCGCGACGCCGATCCGGCCGGCGAAGTACTCGGCGGTGCTCACCCGCGACACGTCGTCGGCGGAGCGGCCGCGCGCGGTGAAGACCAGCGCGGCGACGTCGGCCCACGACACGGGCTCGCCGTCGCCGGTGAGGTTGTAGGTGCCGTAGGGCGCGCCGGTCACGACCAGGTGGCGGATGCCGGCGGCCAGGTCGCGGGCGCTGGTGGGCCGTCCGATCTGGTCGTCGACCACCGAGGGCGAGACACCGCGGTCGGCGAGGCCGGCCATGGTGCGCAGGAAGTTGCCGCCCTCCCCCACCACCCAGGTGGTGCGCACCAGCCAGTGGCGCTCGACGGCGGTGGCGCGGGCGTCGCCGTCGGCCTTGCTGCGGCCGTAGACCGACAGCGGCGCGGGCGGGAGCTCTTCGGGGATCGGCCCGGGGTGCGTGCCGTCGAAGACGTACTCGCTGGACAGGTGCACGAGCGCGGCACCGGCCCGGTCGGCGGCCCGGGCGAGGTGGGCGACGGCGTCGACGTTGACCGCCCGGACGGCCGCCAGGTTCGCCGGGTCCTCCGCGGCGTCGACCGCCGTCCAGGCGGCGGCGTTCAGGACGACGTCGACGCCGGTCCAGTCGAACGCCTCCACCGCGGCGGCGTCGGTGACGTCGAGCGCCACCCGGTCGAGGGCGACCGCGCCGGGGAACTCGCGCCGCAGCGCCCGGCCGAGCTGCCCGCCCGCGCCGACGATGACGGCGTTCACTGCCCCTGGGCCGCGTACGCCGCCTCGACGCCGTCCTTGAGGGGACGCCACCAGGCCTCGTGCTCCCGGTACCAGTCGATGGTCGCGGCGAGCCCGTCGCGGAACTCGGTGTAGCGCGGCGTCCAGCCCAGCTCGGTGCGCAGCTTGGTGGCGTCGATCGCGTAGCGCAGGTCGTGGCCGGCGCGGTCGGTGACCGAGTCGAAGGCGTCGGCCGGCTGCCCGGTCAGCTCCAGGACCAGGGCGAGCACCTCGCGGTTGTTCTTCTCGCCGTCGGCGCCGATCAGGTAGGTCTCGCCGGAACGGCCGCGGTCGAGGATCGCGTGGACGGCGGAGTTGTGGTCGTCCACGTGGATCCAGTCGCGCACGTTCTCCCCGGCGCCGTAGAGCTTGGGCCGCAGCCCGGAGAGCACGTTGGTGACCTGCCGCGGGATGAACTTCTCGACGTGCTGATAGGGCCCGTAGTTGTTGGAGCAGTTGGAGAGGGTGGCGTGGATGCCGAAGGAGCGCACCCACGCCCGCACCAGCAGGTCCGAGCCCGCCTTGGTCGAGGAGTACGGGCTGGACGGGTTGTACGGCGTCTCGGGCGTGAACTTCGCCGGGTCGTCGAGCTCCAGGTCGCCGTAGACCTCGTCGGTGGAGATGTGGTGGTAGCGGGCGCCGTGCCGGCGCACCGCCTCGAGCAGGGTGAACGTGCCGACGACGTTGGTCTGCAGGAACGGTGCGGGGTCGCGCAGCGAGTTGTCGTTGTGGCTCTCGGCGGCGAAGTGGACGACGACGTCGCAGCGGCCCACCAGCCGGTCGACGACGTCGGCGTCGGCCACCGAGCCGTGCACGAACTCGATGTCGTCGCGGACCGCGTCCAGCGAGGCGGGGTTGCCCGCGTAGGTCAGCGCGTCGAGCACGGTGACCTCGTACTCGGGGTGCTCGCGCAACGTCTGGTGCACGAAGTTGGCGCCGATGAACCCGGCACCCCCGGTGACGAGCATGCGCATCGTCTGCTGAACCTCCGCCGTGGATCCGCGACCGGACGACGTTCCCGCGCCCGGTCCCCGCGCTGGGGCGGGTCGTCGTGCAGGGAACGACGGTAGTCGCACCGAGCGGAGGGACCCGGCACCTCGCCGTCGGCCCCGCCCCCTTCGAGGGGGTGGCGTCCTGGAGGCCGGACGCCCACGGTGCGACGCCGTTCCGAGTTCCTCCGGTCACCAACAGTGAGGCCGGGCCGCGCGCGGCCGCTGTTCACCCGAACGCCACCCGGGCCCGGTTCCCCTCGCCCAGACTTCGGCCGAAGGTGTTCGGGAGAGGAGCGACAGGGGGAACCGCATGTCCATCGGCCGGCCGTGGGGTGCCGCGCGGGTGCCGCGCGACCTCCGCTCGCCGGCCGCGGCCCCCTCCGGACGTGCGCGCTGGTCCCGGCGCCTGCTGGTGACCGCCTTCCTGCTGCTGGGCGTCTGGACGGTGCTCGCCGCCACCACCGACGACGCGGCCCGGGCCGAAGCTCGGGCGCCCACGGAGGGCGACACCCACGTCGTCGCGCCGGCCGGTGCGGTGACGCCGCTCCCCGATCCGCCCGCCGGTCCGCCGCCGGAGGTCCCGGTCGACCCGCCCGTGGTCCCGCTCGACCCGCCCGTGGTCCCGCTCGACCCGCCCGTGGTCCCGCTCGACCCGCCCGTGGTCCCGCTCGACCCGCCCGTGGTCCCGCTCGACCCGCCCGTGGTCCCGCTCGACCCGCCCGTGGTCCCGCTCGACCCGCCCGTGGTCCCGCTCGACCCGCCCGTGGTCCCGCTCGACCCGCCCGTGGTCCCGCTCGACCCGCCCGTGGTCTCGCTCGACCCACCCGTGGTCCCGGCCGACCCGCCGCCCGCCGGGGAGACCCCCGCCGGCGAGACCCCGGCCGACCCACCACCCGCCGAGCAGACCCCCGCCGACCCGGCGGCACCTCCGGCGACCGAGACCCCGGCCGAGCCGGCCCCGGCCACCGACGAGGGGACCGACGCGGACGCCCCGGCCACCGACGCCGGGACCGACGCGGACGCTCCGGCCACCGACACCCCGGCGTCGGAGCCGGCACCGGCCGCAGATCCCGCCGGCGTGCCCGCCGACGGCACGGAGGACCCGGTGCCGGCCGCTCCCGCGGCCGCCGACGAGCCGGCCGATCCGGCGCCTGCTGCCGACCCGGCGCCCGCTGCCGAGCCGGTGCCCGACCCGGCGGGGCCCCCCGAGGCGACCCCGCCCGCCCTCCCGGCCCCGGCCGGGCCCACCGCGGCCGAGTGCGCCCCCGAACCCGGCACCGCGACCGTGGCCCCCGCCTCCCCGGCGAAGGCCGCACCGGTGCCCGTGGGCGCGACCGGGCTCGGCCAGGCCCCGCCGGCCGACGACCCCCGTGAGCCGGCGGCACCACCGGTGCACCGACCTCCCCCGCCCAGCCCGCCGGCGACGCCGGTCGCGCCGGTGCACGCGCCTGCCCCCGTGGGCCACACGTCGGCCTCGGTGTACGGCGGCGGGTCGTGCGCCACGGGCCACACCGACCACGCGGACGCCGCGCTCGCGGTGCTCGACGCAGGTTTCCCCGCCTCCCTCGCCGGCTCGATCCGGATCGCTCGCGGGCACGACGCCGTCCTCCTGGGCCGCGTCGAGGACCCGGGTGCCAGCCCCGACTGACGGGCGCACCCCCTCCGTCCTCCCCCGCCGGTCCCCCCCGATCGGCTCGTCGAACACTCCATGACTCCGCACGTGCGCGACCGCCCCCGGTGACTTCTCCGCACCGGGTGCCGGACCGCCGTTCGCACCGCAGGGAACTCACGCGATGAGCAGTGAAGCCGTTCCGTCCGAACACGTCACCCAGCACCGCGCCGCGCCGCTCCAGCGGCTGCCGCGGCCCGACCGGCTCCGCGGGGCCGGCACCGAAGCGCGCCGGGCCTGGCGCGGCCCCTACGTCCGCCGGCTCGTCGTGTGGGACGCGCTCTGCGCGAGCGCGGCCGCCGGCAGCGGTCTGCTCGCCCGCTTCGCCCCGCCGGACGTGGGGCTCACGACCGCCTCCCTGGCCATCGCCGTCGCCCTGCCGGCCGTCTGGCTGTTCGCCATGGTGGTCGCGCGCAGCTACGAGAGCCGGTACCTCTGGGAGGGGCCGGAGGAGTTCCGCCGGGTCTTCTTCGCCGCCGCGCTGCTGCTGGCCATCGTGGGCACGGTCTCGTGGGGCCTGAAGCTCGAGGTCGCCCGCGGGTTCGTCGTCGTCGCCCTGCCGCTGGCCACCCTGCTCACCCTCGCCCAGCGGCAGGCGCACCGGTCCTGGCTGCGCCGGCAGCGGGCCCACGGGCGCTTCCAGCAGACGACGCTGCTCGTCGGCCACCGCACCGGCGTGGCGGCGCTCCGGGAGCAGCTGCACCGCGAGGCCGACCAGGGCTACCGCGTGATCGGGTACTGCCTGCCGCACGGCTCCGGCCTCCGCAGCGGCCCCGGCGGCCTGCCGGTCCTCGGTGCCCTGGACGAGGTGGTCGACGTCGTCGAGCGCTACGAGGTGGACACCGTGGCCGTGCTGCCGTCACCGGAGCTGGACGGCGCGGTGCTGCGCCGGCTGGGCTGGGAGCTGGAGAAGACCCAGGCCGACCTGCTGCTCGCGCCATCGGTCTCCGAGGTCGCCGGCCCGCGCATCCGCGTGCGCCCGGTCTGCGGGCTCTCCCTGCTGCAGATGGAGCGCCCCGAGCTCCGTGGCCTCCACCGGCTGGTCAAGGAGTCGTTCGACCGGACTGCCGCCGTGCTGCTCCTGCTGCTGCTGGCGCCGATCCTCGTCGCCGCCGCGGTGGCCGTCCGGTTCGACAGCCCGGGGCCGGTGCTGTTCCGCCAGGAGCGCGTGGGCCGCGACGGCCGCCGGTTCCCGATGCTGAAGTTCCGCAGCATGCACGTCGACGCGGAGCGCCAGGTCGCCCGGCTGGCGGCGGTGGACGAGGGCAACGGCGTGCTGTTCAAGATGCGCCAGGACCCGCGCGTGACGCGGGCCGGCCGGGTGCTGCGCCGGTACTCCATCGACGAGCTGCCCCAGCTGCTCAACATCGTGCGGGGCGAGATGTCGCTGGTCGGGCCGCGCCCGCCGTTGCCCTCGGAGGTCGAGCGGTACGGGGTGGAGATGCACCGCCGGCTGGTGGTCAAACCCGGCCTCACCGGTCTCTGGCAGGTGAGCGGCAGGTCCGACCTGTCCTGGAGCGACTCGGTGCGGCTGGACATCCACTACGTCGAGAACTGGTCGCTGACGCTGGACCTGATGATCCTCTGGCGGACGGTGGGGGCGGTCTTCACCGGCCGCGGCGCCTACTAGGGACGACGAAGGGGCGGGCGCCGCGCGTCTGCGCGGCACCCGCCCCCTCGAGGGTCAGGTCAGCGGTAACCGGGAGAGACGTACCCGATGCCGACGGAGCCGGCCGGGACGAAGTCACCCGACGCGGGCTTGCCCTGCGTGAGGGTGCCGCTCAGGTTCCCGATCGAGGGCCACGAGACGACGCCGTTGCTGATCTTCGCGGGGCAGCTGCGGTCATCGGTCTGCGGCCACACGCTGTAGCCCATGTCCCGGCCGGAGCGCGGGTCGAGGTAGACGTTCTCGAGCGCCAGCGGGTAGGTGTTGCAGTCGATGCGGATGAACTGCCCGCCCCGCTCGATCGGGTTCACCTCGGAGCTGCCGACGTTGGCGTTCCGGATGGTGCCCTTGCCGATGGCCCCGAGGTCCTGGCGCACCTGGATGCCCTGGTAGTTGGTCGTACCGGTGAGCCGGTCGATCCGGTACTCGCGCACCCCGCCCCAGGGCTGGAAGACGTCGGCGTGGTTCACCGAGTACGTGCCGCGCAGGGCGTCCATCCGGACGTTCTGGATCTGCACGGTCGCCTCGGGGGCGTTCACGGCGATGCCGTCGGCCTGCGAGCCGGCGACGTTGCCGTTGATGAGGACGCCCTCGATGTGGACGGTGCCCGTGCACTTGTGCACGTAGATGGCGCGCTGGTCGTCGTTGCCGATGCGGGCGGTGGGCAGGACGTTGATCTGCCCGCCCATGACGACGGCGTTGCGGCAGTTGGCGATGATGATCGGCGCGGCCGGGCGGTCGGCGGGCAGCTGGACCAGGACGTCCCCGCCCTTGCCGCTGACCGTGGTGACGGAGTTCGTCGAGGTGATGCGGGTGACCGGGTAATTCTGCCAGCCGGCCGGCGGGGCCCAGCTGAGGGCGCCGGTGGAGGGGGTCGTCGCGCGGGCGGGCGGGGCGGTGGTCGTGCTGGGGGTGGTCGCGGCCGTGGTGGGCTTCGGAGCGGGGGTCGGGGTGGTGGTCGTGGCGGTGGGGGCCGGGCCCGTACCGGAGCGCGAGCCGGCCACCGGGGCCAGCTCCTCCGCCCGGGCCTGCGCCTGTGCCTCGGCCTGGGCGCCGGCGGCGGCCTGGTCGGCCGGGACCTCGCCGGCCGGGGCCGCGTCAGGGGCAGTGGCGGCCGGGGACGGCTGCGTGGCGGGACGCGAGTCGCGGGACTCGACGGCAGGTGCGGCCTGCTCGGCGACGACGCCGGATCCCCCGCCCTGCACGATCGGATAGCTGAGGGGAAGGATCCCGATGAGCGCGAGGAGCAGCTGCGTCATGCGTCGGCGCGACATGCGCCGGCGACGACCGGGTCGGAGGCTTCGCCACTGTCGGTGAGCGTTTCGTGACACGCGACAGAAGGTAGCGTCACGGTTACATAACGCCAAGCCCGTTCGAGTGAATTTTCCGGGCTTCCCGGCGAGTCGTCACGGGTTCTGCTACGCGACTCGCGGCCCGACCAGCGCGGACGCCCAAACATGTGGGGGTGGACTTTTTCGGCAGGTTCTGCCCGCGTCGGACCGGACCCCGGCGCCTCCGCCCGCCTAGGAAGGTCCCATGACGTGGGTGCTGGTCCTCCTGACCGCGTGGACGATGCTGGCCGTGCTCCTGGCGCTCGGCATCGGCCGGGCGGTGCGCACGGCCGATCGGCGGCACGCGGCGGACACCGCTGCGGTGCCCGATTTCGTGCCCGCGGAGTGGACCACCGCCCCGCCCGTCGCCCGCCAGTAACCGCCGCTGATGGCGACGGAGTGCGCAGATGGTCAGTTCTCGGCACGGGACTTGCGCGTCCGCGCACACTGTCCTGACGCGAAGCGCTAGCCGGCCCACCGTGAACCAGTCGAAGGTTGCGTGAGGCGGTCCTAGGAGCTCGCCGGGCGCCGACGGCGGCCGAACGCGCCGAACGCACGCCGGGCACGTCCCGGGCCCGCGGACCGGTGGTCGAGCGCAGCCGGCAGCGACCCGTCCCCGTCGACCGCCCCGTCCGGCGCCGGGTGCCCACCGCTCCGGTCCACGTGCGCGGCGATCCGGACCGGCCCGGGCTCCACGGCGCCGTCGACCTCGGGGTGCAGCGAGATCAGCGCGGCCAGGACCGGCAGCAGGGCGTCGGCGACGGCCTGGCCGACCTCCTCGTGGCCTTCCAGGGAGCGGCCGATCGGATCGGCGATGTCGTCGCCCTCGTCGCCCCGGCGCCCGGGACGGGCCGCGGCCAGGGCGGCGACCAGCCCGCGGGCCCGGCCGGTGAAGCCCTCGCCCTCGGGCGGCCGGTCCTCCAGCGCGCCCAGCAGCGCGGCGGCCTCCCGCAAGGTGAACGTGCGCGCCAGCGCCCGTGGCGCGAGCTCCAGCACCGTGCGGCGGTGGTCCCGGGTCAGCGTCAGGACGAGGTCGGCCTCGGCGACCATCCCCGGCTCCAGCTGCCGGGCCACGAACCCCTCGGGGTCGCCGCCGAACCCGGAGATCACCAGTGCGCTCCGGGGGTGCATCGGGGAGCCGGTGACCGCGCGGGTGCCCGCGCTGACCAGCCGGACGTCGGAGGCCGCGTCGCCGAGGAGCCCGCGCAGGTAGGACCGCCCCAGCCCCTCGCCCATGGCCGACCGGCAGATGTTCCCGGTGCACACCAGCAGGACGGTCAGGGGTGTGGCGGGGATCTGCTCGTCGGACACGCCCCCAGTCTGATCGGCGCCGGCCACCGCCCGAAACCTCCGATGGGGTGGTTCGGTTCCGGAGAAAAGCCACGCCGGAGCCCGGGTACTAGGCTCGCCGCGACACCGGACGCACCGACGGAGCGCCCGGCAGCAGACACCGCCGGCGTGCCCACGTCTCACACCAGAAGGGGTCCGGATGCCCCGGAGCGGCTTGAACGAGAGCCTCCGACACGTTTTCCAGCCGGCCCACCGCAGGGTCGCCGGGCTCCTCCCCCTGCCCCTGCGGCGGCGGTACCTCTACCTGGCCGGGCACGGCCGGCTCCCGCGCCTGCGCGACCCGCAGACGTTCGGGGAGAAGATCAACTGGCGCATCATGCACGACCGGCGGCCGGTGCTGGCCTGGACGTGCGACAAGCTGGCGATGAAGGACCACGCTGCGCAGGTGGCGGAGGAGGCCGGCATCTCGGTGCCGGAGACCTTCTGGTCGGGCACCGACCTCACCGAGGTGGCCGGCCGGATGTTCGACCGCCCGTGGGTGCTCAAGCCCAACCACCGCAGCGGGCTGGTCCGCTTCGGCCGGGCGGACGAGTCGGTGGACGCCCGCACGATCGCGGCGACGAAGACCTGGCTCCGTGACGACCAGAGCGTGCTGCTCGGCGAGTGGGCCTACAGCCAGGCGCGGCCGCTCTACGTCCTCGAGGAGGCCATCGGCGACGGCGTGACGCCGCCCGACGACTACAAGTACCTGATGTTCGACGGCAAGATCGCCGCGGTGTCCGTGGACACGGGCCGGTTCACCAAGCAGCACTCGCGCACCTTCTACACGGCCGACTGGGAGCCGCTGCACGTGGCGACCGCCCTGGGCAGCGGCGAGCCGGGCCCGCCGCCGGAGAACCTGGCCGCCCTGAACCACGCGGCCGAGGTGCTCGCCCGCCCCTTCGACTTCATGCGGGTCGACCTCTACAACGTCGACGGCGTGATCTGGTTCAGCGAGCACACGCCCTACCCGGGCGGAGGTGTGCTGCCGTTCGAGCCGCACAGCTTCGATGCCTGGCTCGGGGAGCAGTGGACGCTGCCCGAGCTCGACGACGTCGCGGCTCGGTGATCCGGGCACGATGCGAGGATCGACGCCCGGCTCCGGCCGGCACCATCACCACGACGACGGCGCACTCCGCGTCCTGAGCATCGGCCCCACCGGCGGCCAGTCCGGCGGCATGGCGTCGGTCGTCGCCGAACTCGAGGCGCAGAACGGCCTCAGCGACGCACCCGTGCAGCTGCGGGTCGTGGACTCCGGGGGCATCGGGCCGACCCCGCGGCGGGCCGCCAACTTCGCCCGCTCCATGCTCACCGCCGGCACCGCGCGCGCCGACGTCGCCCACCTGCACGTGGCCAGCCGCGGGAGCACCTGGCGCAAGATGGCGGTCGCGGCGGCGTGCTCGCTGCGCGGCCTGCCCTACGGCATCCACCTGCACGGCGCCGGGTACCGCGGCTTCCTCGAGGCCGTCTCCCCGGCCGCGAAGCGCCGCATCGAGCGGTTCTTCCGCCGCGCCGCGTACGTGGTGGTCCTGGGCGGACCCTGGGCCCAGCTGGTCACCGAGGAGCTGGGGGTGCCCGCCGAGCGGGTGCACGTCGTGCACAACGGCGTGGCCGACGGCGCCCCGCCCGTGACGCCCTGGCCGGCCGACCGCCCCAGGCGGGTGGTGCTGATGGGGCGGATCGACGAGTCCAAGGGCGTGCCGGAGCTGCTGCGCGCCTTCGAGCGGCTCGACGGCCTCCCCGACGTGGAGCTGGTCCTCGCCGGCCCGCCGGTCGACCCCCGCGTCGTCGCGCTGGTGGAGCAGGCCGTCCGCAGCCGACCCGGCCGGATCTCCTACGCCGGCTCACTGCCCCGGGCAGCGGCCCAGGAGCTGCTGCGCACGGCCTACCTGCTCGCGCTGCCCAGCCACGCCGAGGGGCTGCCGATGGTGGTCATCGAGGCGATGTCCCGGGGCATCCCTGCCGTGACGACGCCGGTGGGTGCCATGGAGGAGCTGGTCACCCACGGCGCGAACGGCTTCCTCGTGCCTCCCGGCGACGTCGACGCCCTCGCCGAGCACCTGGTGCGCCTGCTGGGCAGCACGGAGCTGCGGGACGAGATGGCCCGGGCGGCCTACGGCACGTGGGAGGCGGGCTTCGACGCCCGCACCATGTACGCCGACATCCGCGAGTGCTGGCGGAGCACGGCGGACGCTCAGTAGGCGCCGCGCCCGCGGACGACCGCGCCGAGGGTCTTCCAGAGGATCATCATGTCGAAGCTCAGCGACCAGTTCTCCACGTACCGGACGTCGATGCGCACCGAGTCGTCCCAGGAGAGGTCCGAGCGACCGCTGATCTGCCACAGCCCGGTGATGCCCGGCTTGACCAGGAAGCGGCGGCGCATGTCGAAGCCGTAGCGCTCGGTCTCGCTGGGCAGCGGCGGGCGCGGGCCGACCAGGCTCATGTCGCCGCGCAGCACGTTGATCAGCTGGGGCAGCTCGTCGAGGGAGTACCGGCGCAGCAGGCGCCCGACGCGGGTCACGCGGGGGTCGACCTTGCGCTTGTAGAGCACGCCGTTGCCGTCGTTGTCGGCCTCCAGCACCTCGGCCATCCGGTCGGCGCCGTGCACCATGCTGCGGAACTTGAGCATGGAGAACGTCTGCCCGTCGCGGCCGACGCGGGTCTGCTCGAAGAAGACCGGCCCGCGGCTGGTCGTCTTCAGCGCCAGCGCGATGACGAGGAACAGCGGGAGCGTCACCAGCAGCGCCGTGGCGGCCAGCGAGGCGTCGACCGCCGTCTTGGCCAGCCGGCGCACCCCGCGCAGCTCCGGGCGCTCGACGTGCAGCAGCGGGAGCCCGCAGACCGGGCGGATGGCCACCCGCGGGCCGACGACCTCGGTCACCGCGGGGGCGAGCAGCAGCTCGGCCTCGGTCTTCTCCAGGTCCCAGCCCAGCCGGCGCAGCGAGGGGCCGTCCAGCTCGGGGCAGGGCATGACGGCGACGGTGTCGACCTCGAACCGCTGCACCACGTCGAGCACCTCGTCGAGGCCGCCGAGGACGGGCAGGCCGTCGAAGTCGGCGGGGCCGTCGGCCGCCTTGCCGTCCGGCAGGCAGCACCCGATGACCCGGTAGCCGTGGTAGCCGGCGCGGTCGAGCTCGGCGTGCAGCGAGGCGACGGCGTTGCGGTGCCCGACGACGACCGTCGTCTGCTGGAAGGCCCCGCCGTTGCGAGCGCGGTGCAGCGCCTGCCGGCGCAGGTAGCGCTGCAGCAGCGTCAGCACCGTCGCGAGAGGGAGGGCGATGACGACGAAGCCGCGCGCGACGCGCAGGTCCAGTCCCCAGGAGACCACGGCCACCGCAGCCAGCAGGACGGCCGCGGCATGCAGGACCCGCCGGAACTCCTCGGCACCCACCCAGAGGAAGCGCTCCTCGTAGCTCCGCCCGATGTGCATGGCGGCCACCCACATCGCAGGCATCGCCAGCGCGGCCCAGAGCGAGTACTGGGCGGCGCCGTCGACGTCGGTCCCGAACCGGCCGAAGTAGCCGATCGTGGCCGCGAGCACGGCGGCGACCGCGTCCCCGAGCACGATGCTGCGCACATAGGCGGTGCGCCACGCCCGGCGCGCCTCGGTGCCCTCGCCCCGCAGGCGGCGCAGGCCGGGGAAGCGGGTCCGCACCGTGGCCGGCAGCACCTCACGAGCGGTCTGGTCGTGAGAAACCTGCATGGGGTTACCGAGCCTCCTGGGTGCGTCTGGTCGTCATCTCGGCGACTCGAACATCTCGCCGCCCCACTCCGATCACGCTGGGTGAGCAGAAGAGGGCAGCGAGGCCCCGTTGCCTCGGCCGGTCGAACCGCCGAGCTCGACGTTAGCGGTTGCGCGACGATTTGGCTCGCTCACGACATAACCCTACGTAACGGACATGTGCACCCACAGAGCGTGAGCGGTACAGGTCACATCCGTGTCGGCGCCTGCTCGCGACGGAGCCGAGGCGCCCTCGATCAGCTCCGGCTGGCCGAGTCCGAGCGCTGGGGCGGCTGGGGCGGCCCGACGGCGGGGATCTCGGTGGTCGCCGGACCCGTCGGCACCTCGGCCCGGGTCGCGCCGGCCGGATCGGTGGTCGGCACCCCGACCCGCGTCGCACCCCCCGGCTCCGTCCGCACGTCGCCCCCGGTTCGGTCACCCGGCGCCTGGGGCTTGTCCTGGGCGGCGACGGGCCGGGGCTTGGGGTCGGGCTCCGGAGGGGCGTCCCCGTCGTAGCCGTAGGAGTGCGGCGACGATGACGCCGGCGCCATGGTGAGGATGACGCCCAGGGTTCGCGCGCCCACCCGGTCGAGGACGGCCGCGGCGCGCTCCAGCTCCTCCCGCCGGGTCTTGCCCTGGCGCACCGAGAGCAGCACGCCGTCCATCACCACGGCGACGGCGCTGGCGTCGGCGACCGGCAGCAGCGGGGGCGTGTCGACGATGACGTAGTCGTGGGTCGCCCGCAGCCGGTCGACCAGGGCGCGCAGCTGGCTGGACGCCAGCAGCTCGCTGGGGTTGGGCGGGATGGAGCCGGCGCCGAGGACCGAGAGCCGGCCGTTGGCGTAGGGCTGGAGGACGTCGTCGATGTCGGCGGCGCCGGTGAGGACGCTGGTCAGCCCGGCGCCGTCGACGAGCCCGAGGTACCGGACCACCCGGGGGTGCCGCAGGTCGGACTCGACCAGCGCGACCCGGTGCCCGCCCTCGGCCAGGGTGAGGGCGAGGTTGATCGCGACGGTGCTCTTCCCCTCGGCGGCGACCGCGCTGGACACCATGATGACCCGCGGCGGCTCGTCCACGTTGAGGAACTGCAGGTTGGTGCGCAGCTGGCGGAAGGCCTCGGCGTTGCCCGACCGGCTGTTCCGCTGCAGCACGTGCCCGGAGGCGAGCTTCGGGTCGCGGGCGACGGTGCCGATCACGGGTGCGCCGGCCGCGTCGGAGGCGACCTTCCCGTCGCGCACCGAGCGGTCCATGCGCACCCGGGCGTAGGCGAGCGCCAGGCCGACGAGCAGGCCGATGAGCACGCCGACGGCGATGTTGGCGTAGAGGTTCGGGGCGGAGGGCTCCTCGGCGACCTCGGGGGTGTCGAGGACGGTCACCTTCACCGGCACGGTCGTCACCGGCTCGACCTCGGGGTCGGTCGGCACCGTGGTGGTCGCCTCGACCTCGAGCACCAGGTCGGTGAACTCGGCGGCGACCGCCGCGGCGATGTCGCGCGCCCGCTGGGGCGAGGTGTCGGTCACCACGACCCCGAGGACGGTCGTGTCCGGCACCACCGAGGCCTCGACCCGCTCCTGCAGGCCCGCCGCCGAGAGGTCCAGGTCCAGCCGGTCGATGACACCCTCGGCCAGGCGCTCGCTGTCGAGGATCTGGACGTAGGAGGCCACCCGGTTCTGGGCGAACTGGCTGCCCTGGAACGCAGCGGTGGTGGAGGTGGCGTCCGTCGACGTCACCCACACCTGCGCCGCCGACGTGTACGTCGGCGTCATCATCAGGGCCATCGCGGCCCCGACGCCCCCACCCAGGAGCATCCCGATCACGGGCAGGAACCACCCGGCCCGGAACGCCGCCATGGTGTCTCTGAGTTCCACTACTTCCTCGTCTCCGATGATCGAGGCCCACAGGTGTGAGCCGCAGTCGCGGTCGCCGCAGGGCCGCGACTGCTCCCCCGTTCGATTCGTGCAGTTGCTGAGCGCCTTAGGCTAGATATCCTGCGCCCGATCCGGGCGGGTGGCGTCACCCGTTCGGGCCTCTTCCACGCAGTTCTGCCAGTGCTCGACGAACACGCGCCGGACGACGGCGTTCGAGTGCCGCTCCCGGACACGGTCCCACGCGCGGCGCCCGAGGCCCTGCGCCAGCTCCGGCGAGCCTGCCATCCGGCGGATCGCCGTCCCGAGGGCGTCGGCGTCGGCCGGCGGAACCACCATGCCGGTGTCGTCGACCACCTCGGCGATCTGGCCGACGTCGCTGGCGATGACCGGGGTGGCCAGGCTCATCGACTCCAGGATGATCATCGGCATCGCCTCGGCCCGGCTGGGCAGCACGAGCGCGACCGCGGTCCGCAGCCGGGCGCGCACCTCCTCGGGGGCGACCGGCCCCTCGAACACCACCCCGTGCGGGAGCGGGTCGGGCAGCCGGAACTGCGGGGCGAGGTCGCCGAACAGGACGAGCTGCTGGCCGTCGAGCCGGGCGGCCGACCACGCGTCCAGGAGGACGTCGGCGCCCTTGCGCGGCCCGATCTCGCCGGCGAAGACGAACCCGGAGCGGTCCGACCCGACCGGTTCCTCCTCGATCGGCACGGCGTTGGCCACCCGGACCGCGTCGACACCGAGCGAGCGCAGCACCTCGGCGGCCGGCTCGGTGAGCACGAAGACCACCGCGGGCCGGCGCAGCACCAGGCGGGCGAGCCGGCGGTTGCCCTCGGCGAACGCGACGAACTGCGAGCCGTGCACGAGGACCGTGCAGCAGACCCCGCGCCGGCGGGCGAGGGCGAGCAGCAGGCCCTCGCGCAGGAACGACCCCTGCTGGGTCAGGTGGAAGTGCCACACGTCGGTGGGCTCCACCTTGCTGAACAGCACGTTCAGCACCGTGCGGGCGAACGCGGAGAGCGTGCGCCGCCGGTCGCCGTGCCAGTAGGTGGGCCACTCCCGCACCTCGAGGTCGGGGCCGGACCAGGTGTTCGTCGTGCGCACCACGGAGGAGACACCGCCGCGCCCCTGCGACGCGTTGCCGATCTGCGTGACGCGCAGCGCGGGCCGCGACGGCCGGCTCACGCCGACGTGTCCCCGGATCGGCGGATCACCACACCCGAGGGGTCGAGCTCGTCGGTGGTCAGCTCCCCGGGGGAACACAGCAGGACCAGCCCGCGCCGGGCGAGCTCGCGGGCCACCTGCAGCTGGTGGTCGTCCACGTGCTCGCCGCGCGCGGCCAGCCGCGGGAGGACGACCGGCCGGACGCCGAGCTCGAGCGCGCGGAGCAGGGTGCCCACGCCGGCGTGGGTGACGAAGACGTCGCTCTCGGCCACCAGGCGGTCGAACTCCTCCGCGCGCAGCTCCTGGTTGACGTCGCCGGGCAGGTCGTCGCGCGTCGTGACACCGAGCTGCCAGGTGACGGTGTCGCCGGGGCGCATCCGGTCCCGCACGGCGTCGACCAGCGCGTCGAAGCGGAACGGCTTGATGGTGCCGAGGCTGACGAAGATGCGGCGCCCCTCGCCGTTCCGGGCCGGGCGGTCGGTCGCCGGGACGGCGGTGTAGTCGTCGAGCAAGGAGGGGCCCAGCTGCCACCCGGGTCGGTCGGCCCAGGCGGCGTGCTGGCTGTAGCGCTGCACCCGCGGCAGCCGCTCGAGGATGCGGCCTGTGGCCGACGGCCCGTCGAAGCGGGAAACGCTCTCGATGTAGACGAACGGGAGCCGCCGCAGCTGGGCGATGGCCCAGGCGGCCGTCCCGACCGCGGCCCCGGTGCTCAGGACGACGTCGAAGCGCTCGCGGCGCGTGGCCCGGAACAGCCGGATGCCGGCGCGGACCGCCGGGGCGAGGCCGCGCGGGGGCACGTAGTCGAGGGTGACCACGCGGCGGTCGCGCAGCAGCGACCGGCTCTGCTCCGAGTCGAACGTGGCGAAGACGGAGTCCGGCTGGAAGCCGAACCGCTCGGACCACCGGACGATCTGGGCGAGATGGCCACCGGTCGAGGCGACCAGGAGCGCGCGCTTGCCGCTGAGCGCGGCGGACAGCTCCACCCGCTCACCTGCCGGTTCGGCTCGATCCCGTCGTGGTGACACCACCGAAGCGTAATGGGGGCCGGCCGCACAACCGACCTCGCGCTCGTGATGTCGCCGGTTGGGGTGGCCGATGTCAGCCGACGGGAGCCGGGTGCGTGACCCGGGCCACGTCGCCGCGCCCGTCCGCGCCCGCGTGCCCGGCGCCGGCCGGCTGCTCGTCGTCGGCGTCGTCGGTGTCGGTCTCGGTAGCCCGGCCACCGAAGGATCCCAGCAGCCCGATCAGGAGGAAGAGGGGGATGTAGGACGGCGGGGAGACGAACACCGGATTGCCGGTGGACTCCAGCAGGTACTGGACGATCCAGGCCATTCCCGTCAGCCCCAGGAAGCGGGCGACCGGCTGGTCGTCGCGCGAGAGCCGGCGCAGCCGCCGGAAGACGGCGACCAGCGCCACCAGGAACGCCAGCATCCCGAGGAAGCCGCTCTCGGCGAGCACCGCCGGCCACATGGTGTCGGTCAGGAACATCGCGTTGCCGGTGCGCTCGGAGAGGCCCCAGACGTTCTGGTAGCCGCGTTCGAGGTACAGCGGGCTGTAGAACTCCGAGGCCGTGTCGGAGCCGAAACGGCCGAACCCGGCGCCGAGCGGGAAGTAGTCCTGGGCGACGAAGAAGGAGTCGCGGGTCATCAGCGTGCGGGCCGCGGTGCCCTCGGACTGGTCCAGGTAGGTGGCGACGATGCCCTGCAGCGCGTTGAGCAGCGTCGACCAGAACACGATGACGATGCCGACGACGGCGGTGATCGCCGCCGGGAAGACGCCGGACCGCCCGGCCCGCGAGCTCAGCCACAGGAAGCTGCCCATCATCCCCAGCCAGGTCTTGCGCCGGAAGGAGAGGATGGCGACCAGGGCCATGCCGGCGGAGAGCAGCCAGGTGAAGCGGGTCGAGCCCATGGTGGTGTTCCACGCGACGACGGCGAGGAAGCCCAGGGCCGCCATGATCCCGAGCGTGCCGGGCTCGACGAACGGGCCGATCAGTGACGGGATGGCCGCGCGGAAGCTGAGCTGGTCGATGTTGCCGACCGTGCTCTGCCAGGTCTGCGGGATGGCCAGGTTGACCACGCAGCAGGCGATGATGAAGAGGAGGAGGCCGACCCCGCCCTTGGCCAGGCGGCGCACGTCGTCGCTGGTCCAGTGCAGCTGCGCCACGGCCAGCGCGAGCAGGATGCCCTTCCCGGCGAGCGCGGTGCCCGACGCCAGGACGGCGAGCGGCACGCCCACGACGAACCCGCTCACCACCCCGAGCGCGCCGTAGAGGGCCCACCAGACCAGCCCCGGGAAGCTCCGCAGCGGCTGGCCGCGGAAGAGCCGGGGCCCGACGCAGACCAGCAGCGACGCTGCGATCGCCAGCTCGTCGAGCAGGTCCACCGCCGCGCTGCCGCTCACCTGCGCGGCCGTCTTGCCGAAGATGCTCACCAGGATCGCGGCCGCCACGAAGCGCTTGGGGTGGTCGACGCCCCACACGAGGACGGGCGCGGCGACCACCAGCACGAGGACGAGGACGGGCTGGTAGGCCGCGGCGGCGGTCAGCCC
This sequence comes from Blastococcus carthaginiensis, assembly GCF_030731085.1. Taxonomy (NCBI): domain Bacteria; kingdom Bacillati; phylum Actinomycetota; class Actinomycetes; order Geodermatophilales; family Geodermatophilaceae; genus Blastococcus; species Blastococcus carthaginiensis. The sequence continues at coordinate 92,413 of NZ_JASNFN010000016.1, forward strand.
CGCGACGGCGAGCACGCAGACGGCCAGCGTGCGCGGCACGGTCCTGGTCAGCGCGTCGCCCACCTCGACCCCCTTCCGCCAGCCGGCCGCCCCGTTCGGGCGATACGGTTCCCACCGGTCCGGTGCGGAGCGTTCCACTCGGGCCGACCCTCGACAATGCCACGCCGCAGCAAGCCTCCCCGGCGGTAGCGACCGGCGTCACACCCGTTCGGGTCGTCAGGCACCTGCACGGACGATTCTCGCCGCTCCCGTGGCCGCCCGGCTGGCGTTCGGGCCGGTGCGTGGTCGAACATGGCGGAGGCCCGCGGCGGACGGACCGGGGAACAGCCCCGGCCGACGCGCCGGACCACCTCGACCCGAACCACAGGAGCACTGCGTGAAGATCTCGGTCATCGGCTGCGGGTACCTGGGCGCCGTCCACGCCGCGTCGATGGCCGAGCTCGGTCACGACGTCGTCGGCATCGACGTCGACCAGGCCAAGATCGCCTCGCTGTCGAAGGCCGAGGCGCCGTTCTTCGAGCCGGGCTTCGAGGAGCTGCTGGAGCGCACCCTGGCCACCGGGCGGCTGCGCTTCTCCACCGACTTCGCCGACGCCGCGGGCTCCGCCGTCCACTTCGTCTGCGTGGGCACCCCGCAGAAGCGCGGCGAGTACGCCGCCGACATGCGCTACGTGCAGGGCGCGGTCGAGTCGCTGATCGACGTCCTGGCCCCCGGCGAGCTCGTCGTCGGCAAGTCCACCGTGCCGGTGGGCACGGCCGCGCAGCTGGCCGAGCTGATCGCCGACAAGGCGCCCGGCGCGCTGCTGGCGTGGAACCCGGAGTTCCTGCGTGAGGGCTTCGCGGTGCAGGACACGCTGCACCCCGACCGGCTGGTGTACGGGCTGCCCGCCGGCGCCGACGGCGACACCGCCCGGGCGCTGCTCGACGAGGTGTACGCGTCGATCGTCGAGCGCGGCACCCCGAAGGTGGAGAGCGACTACGCCACCGCCGAGATGGTCAAGACGGCGGCGAACTCGTTCCTGGCCACGAAGATCTCCTTCATCAACGCGATGGCCGAGCTGTGCGAGGCCACCGGCGCCGACGTGAAGCTGCTCGCCGACGCCATCGGCTTCGACGACCGGATCGGCCGCAAGTTCCTCAACGCCGGCCTCGGCTTCGGCGGCGGCTGCCTGCCCAAGGACATCCGCGCCTTCATGGCCCGCGCCGGTGAGCTCGGTGCCGACCAGGCGCTGACCTTCCTGCGCGAGGTCGACAACATCAACATGCGCCGCCGCATCCGCATGGTGGAGCTGGCCCGCGAGGTCTGCGACGGCTCGCTGCTGGGCAAGCGGGTCGCCGTCCTGGGCGCGGCCTTCAAGCCCGACAGCGACGACATCCGCGACTCGCCGGCGCTCAACGTCGCCGCGCAGCTGCAGCTGCAGGGCGCCGTCGTCCGGGTGACCGACCCGGCGGCCGTCGAGAACAGCCGCCGGCAGTGGCCGCAGCTGGACTACGCGGCCACCCCCGAGGAGGCCGCCGAGCGCGCCGACGCCGTCCTGGTGCTCACCGAGTGGAAGCAGTACCGCGAGCTGGACCCGGAGGCGTTCGGCCGGATCGTCAAGCAGAAGCGCGTCCTGGACGGGCGCAACGCCCTCGACCGCGAGGCCTGGACCGCCGCCGGCTGGACCTACCGGGCGCTCGGCCGCCGCGCCGGCTGACCCCGGTCCACCGAACTCCCCTGCCGTGCCCCTGACCCGCCGCGCCCGCCGATGGTGATCCGTCGCGTGGGTCGGGCCGTGCGCGGGGGCAAGCTGGTCAGCCGGGGCCTCACCGTCGCCGACCAGGCGATCTCCAGCGCCAGCAACATGCTGCTGTCGGTGGCGATCGCCACCGGCGTCAGCGCCAGCGTCTTCGGTGAGTTCGCGCTGATCTACAGCATCTACTGGCTGCTGCTGGGCGGCACGCGCGCCGCCGTCCTCGACCCGCTGCTGATCACCCAGCGGAACGTGCTCAAGGGCGCGCCGGTGCACCTGGTCGCCGCGGTGTCGGCGACGGCGGTCGGCGCGCTCGGCATCCCGGTCGGCCTGCTGCTGCTGGCCACGCCGCTGGACCTCGCCTGGGCCGTGTTCTTCCTCGGCCTGCCCGTCCTGCTGCTGCAGGACGCCCTGCGCTACGTCGGCTTCCTCGAGCAGCGGCCGGGCCGGGCGGTGCTGCTGGACGGCGTGTGGCTGGTGGTCATGGTGGTCGCGACCGTCCTGGCGCTCACCGAGGCGATCTCGGGGACGGCGGCGGTGCTGGCGCTGTGGATCCTCGGCGCCCTGCTGGCCGACGTCATCGGGCTGGTCGCGTTCGGCATCCGGCGGGAGCCGGTGCGGTTGAAGGCGCGGCTCAAGGCGATGTGGCCGGTCTCCGGCCCGCTGCTGGGCGACTTCGCGCTCTCCTCCGGCTCCGGCCAGCTGACGATCTTCGTGCTGCCGCTGGTGGCCGGCACGGCGCTGCTCGGCCAGCTGAAGGCCGCGCAGGTGGCCAACGGACCGCTCAACATCACCGTCGCCGCCGCGAGCGTCATCTGCCTGCCGATGGTGGCGAGCGCGGTGGAGTCCGACGCCGGCCGGGCGCTGCGCATCGGCCGGTTCGCCTCGCTGGCGCTGGCCGGGGTCGCGGTCGTCTACGGCACGGCGCTGGTGCTGCTGCCGGAGGGCGTGGGCCGGGCGCTGTTCGGCGAGTCGTGGGGCTCGGGCTGGCTGGTGGCCGCAGTGAGCGCGCAGATGGTGCTGTTCGGCATCACCCACGGCGCGCTGCTGGCGATGCGCGGCTCCCGCAACACCAAGGCGGCGCTGCGCGTGCGCATCGGCGTGGCGCCGCTCGCGGTGTTCCTGCCCGTCACCCTCACCGCCGTGTGGGGCCGCACCGGGCTGATGGCGGGGCTGGTGATCGCCGCGGCCACCATGTCGCTGGTGAGCTGGCTGGTCGCCGTCCGGGTGGTGCCGCAGACGCCGCCCGCGGAGCCGGGGCCGGACGACGACGAGCCGGTCGACGCCCCGTCGGACGCCCCGACCGGCAAGAACCCGCTCGGCTCGCCGGCGTCAGCGGCGCAGTAGCGTCAGTCGCCCGCCGGCTCGAGGGCGACGCTCTCCCGCGACTCGCCCCAGCGGGCGTCGGAGAAGTAGACGGTGTGCTCGCGCCGGGTGTTGCTGGCGGCGTAGATGCCCTGCTTGAAGTAGATGCTCTGGCCCTCGAACAGGGTCGCCCCCACGGCGTTGACCACGCGCTCCCCGTCGATCCACACCTGCACGTTGCCCTCGTCGGGGTCGGTGGACCACTCGATGCGGACGACGTGGTCCAGCCACTCCCCCCGCTCCAGCGGGCCGAGGTCGTAGGTGGCGGCGTACTGGGCGGACTCGCGGCCCTGCAGCCCGCCGCGCACGGAGAGCCGGAGTTCGGGGTCCGGGCCGGCGGTGACCCACAGATCGACGTTGGGCGAGCCCTCGTTCGCCGTCTGGTGCCACTGGGTGTAGATGAGGAACTCGTCGCCGCCGTCCCACACGAAGTCCTCGGGGAAGTACGTCGACCACGAGTACCACTGGACGTCACCCTCGCGGGGGACGCCGGCCTCCTGAATGGTGGAGCGCACCTCACCGCGGATGGTGGTGTCGACGCCGAAGGTGAAGTCACCCGGGCGGGCGGAGAAGGCGGCGGAGTACTCGGAGCCCGGGCGGGCCGGCTCGTCGACGACCCGGACCTGCTCGGGGCGGGCGGCCTGGACCTCGCTCCAGGCGGAGAGGTCGCCGTCGGCGTAGCTCCACACCTGCTCGGGCTCCGCCGCCTCATCGTCCGGCGACGCCGAGCCCGAGGGGGAGGCCTCCGTCGGGCGGGTGATGTCGAACCGGTCCCCCGTCGTCGGGACGGGCTCGAGGTCGGACCGCGGGATGGCGGTGGACTCGATCGGCGTCGACGTCGGCTCGGCCGTGGCGTGCGGGGCCTCGCCCTCGCCGGCGTCGGGCTCGTCCGAGCCGCAGGCGGTCAGGACGAGCGACGCCGTCACCACCAGGGCGAGCGGGAATCGGCGGCGTCCTCGAGTCACAACGGTTCCCTCTTGGTCCTGGTCTCGGCACGGTGGGCGGCGCAGCGCCCCGGACGACGGCCGGCTCGCACGGCGCGGGCCCGCGCCGGGTGACCACGGGCGGGGCGCCCGAGGTTACCCATCGCGAGCTCGTGACCGCGGAGTCACCGCCACGCAGGAGGAAACGAGCTGTTCACCTCCCGTGTTCCCCCTGCGCGCAGCGGTGACGGCCAGCAGCCTCTACTGTGGAGAGCAATGATCTTCCCCGGGCGTGTCGTCGACGAGCAGCCCGAGGTGCCCCGTGCGCCTCGGAAGGGCTAGCGGTGTCGGCACCACATCCCGGCACGACGTCCCGCGGCACCCCGGCCCGCTCGGCCGGCCAGCGCTCGGGCGAGCGGCCGGCCGGCCGCCCGGCGGCGATCCCCGCCCGCCCGCGCGCCTCGTCGTCCGGCCCCACCCCCGCCCGGGCGACCGCTCGGCTGGACTCGCTGACCGGTCTGCGGTTCATCGCCGCGCTGCTGGTGTTCGGCTCGCACACCATCGCGACGTTCGAGCTGACGCCGGTGGGCGACGCGCTCTACGCGTACCTGGAGCCGGGCGCGGCCGGGGTGAGCTTCTTCTTCATCCTCAGCGGGTTCGTGCTCACCTGGACCCACCGGCCGGGTGACAAGGCGGGCCCCTTCTACCGACGGCGGTTCGCCCGCATCGCGCCGGCCTACTGGGTCGCCGTCCTGGCGTTCATCCCGCTCAACGCGCTGGCCCGGCCGGAGGAGACCGGGGAGCTCCTGTGGCACATGGCGCCGTCGTTCATCGGCCTGCACGCGTGGATCCCGGACAACGAGTACTACTGGGCCGGCAACGGCGTCACGTGGTCGATCTCGTGCGAGATGTTCTTCTACGCGATGTTCCCGCTGCTCATCGTGCAGGCGCTGCGGCTCTCGCAGCGGGCGCGGTGGTGGGCGGCCGGGGTGCTCTGCCTGCTGGTGATCGTGCCGCCGGTCGTGCTGGCGCCGCTGACCCACGGCGAGACGGTCGCCGACTGGGCGATCTTCATCTTCCCGGTGCAGCGGCTGTGGGAGTTCTGCCTCGGCATCCTGATCGCGCTCTGGATCAAGGAGGGGCGCCGGGTCCGGCGGATCGGGCTGGGCGGATCGCTGGCGCTGGTCGCCGTCGCCTACGTCATCGCCGCCTACGCCCCGGCGTACCTGATCTGGGTGGCCATCCCGTTCATCCCCTTCGCGCTCACCATCGCGACGGCGGCGCAGGCCGACCTGGACGGGCGCCCGTCGGTGTTCCGTCACCCGGTGCTGGTGAAGCTCGGTGAGTGGTCGTTCGCCTTCTACCTGACGCACCAACTGGTCATCCGGGCCGTGGACTACGTGCTCGAGCCCACCACCGTGGCGATCGCCCTCGGCGCGACGGTGCTGGCCCTGGCGGGCTCGATCGCCAGCGCCTACGTGCTGTTCACGGTGGTCGAGAAACCGCTGGAGCGGCGGCTGCGCGGCGGCTCGCTGCCGGTCAGCACGGGCGGCGCCGGCCACACCCCGCGGCGGTAGCAGGTCTCCTCGCACGGTCGCCCGCCCTAGCAGCCACGCCAGCCTGACGCACCAGGCTCCGGCCACTCCACCGAGGCAACGACCTTCGCCACCGCAGGTTTCCTAGGTATCCTCGCCGGTATGCCCGACACGGTTACCACCATCAAGGTGCCGCGGAGTCTGCGCGAGCGCATCGCCGCACGGGCAGGCCGGCAACGGATGACCGCCGCCGAAGTGATCGCCGAACTGCTTGACGAAGCCGAACGGCGTGCGCGGTTCGAGGCCGTCCGCGAGGCCTACGCGAGCACGGACGCGTCCTACCGCGAGGAGACCGAGGCATGGGACTCGTTGGCTGACGACGGCCTCCACCCGTGACGGACACGGCTCCCTTGCTCGAGCGTGGCGCCATCGTCTGGGTCGACTTCGCCCCGACCGCAGGGCGGGAACAGCGTGGCACCCGACCTGCCCTGGTCGTGTGCAGCACGGACTACCTGGCCAGCGTCCGCGAGCTGGCGATCGTCGTCCCGATCACGTCAGTGGACCGAGGTTGGCCCCACCACGTGCTCGTCGAGGGCGACCGCACCGGCCTCTCCAAGCCGAGCTTCGCCATGACCGAACAGCCGCGGACGATCTCGACCACTCGGATCACGCGACGCACGGGCACTGCGGGCGCCGACACCATGCGACGGGTCGACCAGTGGCTCCGCGACTTCCTCGACATGAGTCGTGAGCCCGGCCGCGAGTGACCCGGCGTACACCGCTGACGGCGCCTCCGCCTCACCACGCGAAGCGGCGCTCCGGAAGCACTGACGTGAATGGCATCGCAGCTAGGCCGGCTGTAGCTGCTCGGGGGCGACGTTCTTGGCGCCGCACGTCTGGCAGCGGTCGTAGTTGCGGACGGCCGGAACCCAGCGAGGGTTGATCAAGGCCAGGCCACTGCGGACCTCCTGGGCCTGCACGACGACGACGTCCGTGCCCCGGCAGAGCCCGCACGGATGGTTGCTCGGGCCAAGATGCACGCGCTGCCACTTCACGGTGTGAGGCTGTCATCGCGCAACGTCGCGGACGTAGACCGACACACCGGCGTCATCCCGCCTGTCCCACCTTGACCACAGGGGCTGCAAGCGGACCGTAACGGAAGCCTCGGCGGTTCACACGTGCCGCAGCACTGGCATGCCCGTAGCTCGATCGACTGACTTCGTCGCGCGGAGCAACAACTGATCGACGAACTCACCAGCGCGTCACCTGCGATGCAGCGCAGAGGCCCGCATCAGGGGATGCGCAGGTACCTTCGAACCCAGTTACGCGAATTGCGGAGAACGGCAATCCCCGGTCGGATCCGGCGTCGAGCCGGCGACACCAAGGAAGAGCCCATGAGCTGGGTGCTGATCTTCATCACGGTGTGGGTGGTCGTCGCCCTCGTCGCGGCCATCGCGATCGGGGCCGTCGTCCGTTTGGCCGACCACGAGGCGCAAGCCGCCCGCGACCGCTCCGTGTACCCGGACACCTGGCCGGACCTCCATCCAGCGGACGTGGCGCTTCCCCACCCCGCCTTTCCGGCGGACGAGGGGCCGTGGCGAGTGCCCGGCCGCACCACGGCGGAGCCACCGCCGCGGCGGGGCCGGCAGCCCGGCCGCCCGGCCGTCCAGCGCCCCGTCCCGCCGGCCGAGCGCGCGCCGTCCGACCGCGAAGCCGGACTTGCCTGACCTCACCCTCGCGAGGCAGGGCCGAGGCGTGGGCCTGCGGCATCGCCGTACCCTCGGCCGGGTTCGACGGGGACGGGGGCTGAGGAATGCGCAGCGACGAGAACGGCGCGCCAGGGCACGGCACGGGCGACGCCGGCCGCGTCCGCGACACCGCACCCATCCCACTCCTGTCCGCCTCGGCGGACGAGGTGGAGGAGGAGCGGCCCCGCCGCCGCGGGCTGCGGCGGGTACTGATCGGCCTGGGCGTCCTCGCGCTGGTGCTCGCCGTGCTGGTCGGGGGCGGCCTGTGGTTCCTCGCCGACCGGTGGGGCGGCAACATCGACCGCGTCTCCGGCGTCTTCGCCGACCTGGAGGCCGACGCCCGCCCCGCGCCGGCCACCCCGCAGCAGAGCGCCGGCGAGGATCCGGTCACCTTCCTGCTGGTCGGCTCCGACACCCGCAGCGAGGGCGAGCAGGGCGCCGACCCCGGCGGCCGCTCCGACGCGATCATGCTCGCCCGGCTCTCGGCCGACCGGCAGCACGCCCAGCTGATCTCCATCCCCCGCGACTCCTGGGTGGAGATCCCCGGCCACGGGATGGACAAGATCAATGCCAGCTACGCCTTCGGCGGGCCCTCACTTCTGGTGCAGACCGTCGAGCAGCTCACCCAGGTGCGCATCGACCACTACGTCGCGATCGACTTCGAGGGCCTGGTCCAGGTGACCGACGACCTCGGCGGCGTGGACGTGGTGGTGGCCGAGACGACGAGGAACGGCCCGTACACCTTCACCGCCGGCGTCAACCACCTCGATGGCGACCAGGCCCGCTGGTACCTCGGCCAGCGCTACGGCCTGACCGGCGGCGACTTCGACCGGGTGAAGCGGCAGCAGCAGTACCTGCGGGCCATGTTCGACAAGCTGTTCAGCTCCGAGACCTTCACCAGCCCGCCCAAGCTCGACGCGGCCATGCTGGCCGTCACCAGCGCCGTGAGCGTCGACGAGACCCTCAGCAACGCCGACCTCGCGAGCCTGGCCTACTCGATGCGCGATGTGACGCCCGGCGACATCGAGTACTTCACCGCACCGGTGCTGGGCATCGGCATGGAGGGGCCGGCCAGCGTCGTCTACCTCGACCACGTCACCGCCGACCGCATGTGGGAGTACCTCCGCAGCGACTCGCTCGCCCAGAACGCCGACGAGTTCGCCGACGAGGCACTCCCCGACGTCCCGCGCTGAGCGGCGAGTAGATCAGGGACGCGGCCACCCCGCCCAGGCGGACTCGACCATCTCCCGGACAGCGAAGGAGGCGCGCCAGCCCAGGGCGCGCTCGATGACCTCCGCTGACGCCACGACCCGAGGAGGGTCCCCGGGCCGGCGATCGAGCACCGTCGGCTCCGACCACTCCTCGCCGGCGGTGCCGGTGACCTCGCGGATGACGGCGATCATCTCCCGCACCGAGACACCCTCGCCCCGGCCGATGTTGGCGACGAGGTCGGTGATGCAACCCTCCGCCAGGGCGGCGGCGGCGACGGCGTGCGCCGACGCGATGTCCTGCACGTGGATGAAGTCACGGACGCACGTGCCGTCGTGCGTCGGGTAGTCGTCTCCGAAGATGACGGGCGACTGCTGCTGGACCAGCCGCTGGAACACCATGGGCACGAGGTTGGACACGCCTCGATCGGCGAGTTCGGGAGTCGCGCAGCCCGCGACGTTGAAGTAGCGGAGGCTGGCGTAACGGAGGCCCGTGGCAGAAGCCACGTCGGCGACCATCTGCTCGCCGATCAGCTTGGTGCGGCCGTAGGGGTTGATCGGGCGGCACACCGTGTTCTCGTCGACCTGCTCGACGTCGGACTCCCCGTACAGGGCGGCGCTCGACGAGAAGACGAAAGAGTCGACGCCCTCGGAGACGGCCGCCTCGAGCAGGCACCGCAGGCCCTCGACGTTCTCCCGGTAGTAGGTCAACGGATCGCGGACGGACTCCTCCACCGCCTTCTTGGCGGCGAGGTGCACGACCCCCCGCACCGCGTGCTCGTGCAGCGTGCGGCCGACCAGTTCGCGGTCGAGCGTGGACCCGACGACGAGCGGCACCCCCGCGACCCGCTTCTCACACCCGGTACTGAGGTCGTCGAGGACGACCACGTCCTGGCCAGCAGCTCGCATGGCCGCCACCACGTGAGCCCCGATGTAGCCCGCACCGCCCGTGACCAGCCAGCCCATGGGGCCGCACCGTACGGGACGGGCATCGTCCGTGGGCCACGCGAATGCACCGTGCGGGGCACCTCATGAGCCGCGCGGTTTCATGCACGGCGTCACGCTCGGCGGCGTTCCGCACAATGCCGGATCGGGGCCTGGCACCGGCACGCGGCATGGGCCGGGGGCGTCCCTCTCGACGACGTCACCGCCCACATGAGGGCGCACCTGGAAGCGACTCCCTCGCCTAGCACATCGACCCATAGGCGAATGCGGCCTTGCCAATTAAGCGCGCTGATTGCCGCTCGCCCGGATGTCATGAGGCTAGGTCTGCCAGTGACGATTCACTGACAGACCTAGCGCTCGTACACGGATGACTCAGAGACGGACGACCTCGGACCCGGACAGCACGCCTCGGGTGTCGAACACGCCCACGCCGTCCAGTGCCCCATCCAGGTATTCATGATGCGCCTGGAGCAGGACGACGATGTCCGCCTGCTTGAGAGCCGCGTGAAGGTCTTGCTCCCCCTCCAACAGCCGCTCCGGATCGCCGTGCGCCGCGGCGTTCCAGACGTCCACGTGAGGGTCGTGGAAGCGCACGTCCGCGCCCATCGCCTCGAGCTTGAGTGCCAGCGGGACGGCGGGCGACTCGCGCTCGTCGGCGATGTTGGCCTTGTAGGTCACGCCGAGCAGCAGCACCGTCGATCCGCGGACGGCCTTGCCTTCGTCATTCAACCGATCCTGGATTCGTCGCGCCACGTAGTTCGGCATACCGGCGTTCACTTCCTGCGCCAGCTCCACGAACCGGAACGGGTAGTGCAGACGGGCCTGCACCGTGTGCGACAGGTAGTTTGGGTCGATCGGGATGCAGTGACCTCCGACTCCCGGCCCCGGGTAGAACGCCTGGAAGCCGAACGGCTTCGTCTTGGCGCAGTCGATGACGTTCCACAGGTCGATGCCGAGCTCATGGGAGAACCGGGCCATCTCGTTGACCAGCGCGATGTTGATGTGCCGGTACGTGTTCTCCAGCAGCTTGGCCATCTCGGCCTCCCGAGTGCCCTTGGCCGCCACGACCGTGTCGATGAAGCTGCTGTAGAAGGCCACCGCCCGGTCGGTGCACTCAGGGGTGACGCCACCCACAACCTTCGGGGTGTTCTTGATGCCGTAGACCGGGTTGCCCGGGTCGACGCGTTCCGGAGAGAAGGCGAGGGAGAGTCCCGCGCCTACGCGGAGTCCCCGGGCCTCGACCAGGGGCTGGAAAAACTCCTCGGTCGTGCCAGGATAGGTGGTCGACTCAAGCACGACAAGGGTGTCGCTGGTCAAGCGCTCGCCCAGCACCCGTCCCACGCTCTCAACCGCGCCCAAATCGGGTCCTCCGTCCTTGGACAACGGCGTCGGCACACAGACGATGACGGCGTCAGCTTCGGCGATACAGGAAGCGTCGCTCGTCGGGAGGAACCCGGCGCCGAGGATCTCCTCGATCGTCGCGTCGTCGATGTCGTCGATGTGCGAGCGCCCACTGCGCAGGTTAGCGATGATCGCTTCGTCGCGATCCAGTCCGATGACTTGGTGGCCCCTGCGGACCATCTCTACGACGAGCGGTAGCCCGACGTAGCCAAGCCCCACGACGACGGCGCGCGTAGCTCGCGCAGAGTTGACGACCACGGCCAGGATCACCTCTCCCCGTTACTGTTCGAAGCCGAGCGACGAGCTCGACCCTCACCCTATGCGGGTGAACGATGGCGGGGTGCACGCGCTACCCCCTTAAGGTGGGGGCGCCGGCCACCAACTGCTCCATCGGTGCGACGGGACTCGGTCGGCTACGGGGAGGAAGAAGCGAGTGACGGTCGTCATCGACCTCGCGGGCGGCCAGTCCGGCGGCGCAGGAAGGTTCCGCGCCCAGTATCTTGAGTATGCGTCCGATCACGGGTCATCGGGATTGTCCGTGATCGGACTTGACCACTTTGTGACACCACGGTGGTTGCTCCGTCGCGAAGCAGTGGCGTTTGGCTCCGAGAAGGTAATCGCGGCCAACAACGTGAGCTTCGCCCTCGCGGGCAAGAGTCGATGGACACTTCTTCGGAATGCCAATCACTTTCTGAGTCGTGAAGAGTGGCAGGAGTTCGCCCAGCGTCTCGGCCGAGGATTCGCAACACAAACTCAGGTTGTGCGCGCCGCAGCACGCCGCTCCGACGTGCTCGTAGTCCCCAGTTCGAGCATGGCCGACCGCGTCGCAACAGTCCTTCCGGAATTGGCTGACCGGATCGTGGTGCGGCTACATCCACTATCGGTGCCGCCGAAGCCACCTGTGCCACCGAGCGTTGGGCCCACCATCCTCTGTCCGATCGTCAACTCCGCGTACAAGCATCTGGTGAATCACTTGGAACTTCTGCAGCAGGCGCTCGGGAGCTCAGACGCCAGAGTCGTCTGCACGATCCGACCCGACGAAGCCTCGCCGACCCTCCGCACTGATGACCGCTTTTCGCTCGTGGGTCTACTGAGCCGCGAACGCCTGAGAGACGAGTACGACGCCGCGACCGCGGTGTACTTCCCGACAAGCATCGAGTCGTTTGGATACCCACTGGCGGAGGCACGAGCAGCGGGTATGCCGGTGCTGGCTCAGGAGACGGACCATAACCGGGAGATCGCGGGCCCCGCCCTCTTCGGGTATAGAAGTGGCCAAGCATCATCCCTTGGTGCCGCGGTGTCCGATGCGTTGAGCGCGTCGCTGACACCGGACCCCGTGCCGTTCGATCCTGCCACCTACTTCGATTGGCTCCTGCACTGACGACCAATCACATGTCAACGGGAGTCATGTTGCTCGTCGGACCCTCGGCCGAGGCCACGACAATATCTCGAGATGAGGTTTCCTCGTGAAGGTCATGACCGTCGTCGGAACTCGACCTGAACTTATTCGCCTGTCTCGAGTCATCACCCGCCTCGACGAAAGCTTTGACCACGTTCTCGTTCATACCGGCCAGAACTGGGATTACCAGTTGAACGGCGTCTTCTTTGAGGACTTGAGCCTTCGCCAACCCGATCATGCACTCGACGTGGACACGTCCAGCCTTGGCGCGGTGCTGGGAGACACGTTGAGGAAGACTGAGCGGGTCATCCAGCAGGAGACACCGGACGCCTTCCTAGTCCTCGGTGACACCAATAGTGCCATCTCGGCGGTCATGGCGAAGCGGATGCGCGTCCCCGTTTATCACATGGAAGCCGGCAATCGCTGCTTCGACGAGAATGTGCCCGAGGAGACCAATCGCCGCCTCGTCGACCACGTGGCCGACTTCAATCTCGTCTACAGCGAGCACGCGCGGCGCAACCTGTTGGCCGAGGGCGTCCATCCTCGCCGCATCATGCACACGGGATCGCCGATGCGTGAGGTCTTGGAACACTACCGCCCCCGAATCGAAGGGTCCGATGTTCTTGCGCGCCTGGACCTCGACTCCGGCGGCTATTTTCTCGTCAGCGCCCACCGCCAGGAAAACGTTGATTCCCCGGCAAGGCTCCAGGCACTCGTCCACTGCTTGATCAGGGTCCGGGACACCTTCAACCTCCCCGTCCTCGTGTCGACCCACCCACGAACGCGGCTCCGCGTCGAACAGCTGCAGGGTGTGATGGGCCTGCGCGACATAAACTTCCACATGCCGTTCGGATTCCACGACTACAATCACCTGCAACTGCACGCCCGCTGTGTGCTCTCAGACAGTGGAACCATCAGCGAGGAATCCTCCATCCTCCGCTTCCCAGCCGTAACCCTGCGTTCGTCGATCGAGCGCCCCGAGGCACTCGACACAGGCTCGATCATCACGGTGGACTTGAACCCGGAGTCCCTCGTGGCCGGCATCGAGGCGGCCATCGCTAGCCAGCCCAGGACAGTCGCACCCCGCGACTATGGCGTGGAGAATTGCAGCATCAGAGTACGAAACTTCATTCTGTCTACGGCCGAGCAGCACGCCTCGTGGGCAGGCCTTCGATGATGACTCCGGATTCGAAGAGGGCGCGCCGATGACCGACGGTGGGCATCTTCGCATCGCACTGGTAACCCAAGGATTCGCGACCGGTGGGGGCGTACCTACCATAGCCCGCTGGCTGCACGGGGAGCTTGCGGCCAGAGGCCACAGAGTGGTCATCTATGACCTCGCCACGTCTCGCCGGGATCCTGCCAGCCGAAGACTGACGGCCCCTAAGTCGTGGTTCCGCCGCTCCTTGAACGAACCACTGGGCGATTCGCCGGTGGATCGACACTGGGGAGCAAATGCCGTCGAGCTTGAGCCAATGCGATACCGGCCTCGACGCGAACTGACCAGCGCGTTGGACCAGTTCGACGTCATCCAAGTCGTCGCTGGTGCACCCGCGCTCGCTCGGGCAGTCGTCGACTCGAAGTCACCAGTGGCACTTCAGGCCGCAACGATGGTCCGCTGGGAACGAGAGTCCAGACTCGCGGCCATGCCCCTGCCCCAACGATTGTGGCGACAGGTCATGACCGTCTTGTCGACGCGAGCCGAGACCCGAGCTCTGCGGTCCGTCGACGCTGTCCTTGTGTGGAACCAAGCAATGATGGAAGCAGTCCGGCCACACGCCAAGGGACTCGTCGAACTGGCGGCACCGGGTGTCGACGTCAGGCGCTTCACTCCGTCTCCGGACGGGTGGCAGCATAATGGCTATCTGCTCTGCGTCTGCCGACTCGCCGAGCCTCGCAAGGGACTCCGCCGGTTGATCAAGGCATACGCACACATGGTCGACGTGGACCCGTCAGTGCCCGACCTCGTGCTAGCCGGACGAGGCCAGCTGTCGACTTCCGACTCTTCGTTGATCGTCCAACTTGGCCTGTCGCATCGGGTCCGGATCCAATCTGACGTACCACCCGAGAGGCTTCCCGCGCTCTACCGCGGCGCCTCGGTATTCGTGCAGGCCTCTCACGAGGAAGGATTCGGCATGTCTGCGCTTGAGGCCATGTCGTGCGGTGTTCCAGTGGTGGCCACGGATACTGATGGCACTCGCATGTCCATACGGTCCGGCGAGACGGGGTGGCTGGTGGCGCAGGGGCCAGACGAAGACGGCGTCGTTCAGGCACTCGCCACGCGAACCCTCCAGACACTCAGCGCAGATGGAGCTGCGATGAGCGAACGCGCGCGCCGGCACGTCCTGGACTACTTCTCCTCCGAGCGAAGCATCTCGACCTTTATCGCAGTTTATGGCCACATCACCTCGGATGCCTGGCTTGGAACGGATGTGAAGACATGACCGCAGCCCGCCGCAGCGTTACGGAGCTGTCGGTTGAACAGTTCGAAGTCGGGAAGCTGATCGCTAAGATGGCGCGCCGTAAGCGGTCCAACGGTGACACGTCTCTGCCTAGTTTGTGTAGCCACCATGAACGATGACTGCGGACTCCTAGTAGCGTGGGTCCGCAGGGATTAGCAACAGGTGCCCACGCGGGTCGGGCAGGGGGCGATCTCAACGGCACGGTCGTTTCCAGGCGCAACCAGCATGACGAGGGATAAAGAGTGAGACGAGGCGGTTCTCGCTACCTGCGCATCGTCGGACGAACCGCGGCATTCAACGCGAGCACGACTCTGGTAAGCGCGGCCACCGGCGTACTCCTCGCCCGAGTGCTGGGGGCCGCTGGCCGCGGCGACTACGCTGCGGCCACTGCCTTCTTCGGCATCGTCCTCGTCATCTTTGAGCTTGGTCTCGCCGCCTCCGTCGTCTACTTCTCCGCGCGTCGCCAAGATCTAGCGGACACGTTCGTCCGGACGGCCCTAGGCCTTCTACTCCCCTTGGCCGTAGCCGGGAGCGTGTTCGTCGTCGTCGCTTCGTTCACCTTTATGGATGGTTCGGAAGGCCGGGACATTGCCCTCCTGGTCATCGCAGCGCTTGTTCCGATTAGCTTCGCTGCCGCGCCAGCGGTCTTCGCCCTCCAAGCTTTGGACATCCGACTGTGGAACGTGGTACGCCTCGTCCAGCCTCTTCTTTTCGCCAGCGCGCTGACGGCCGCGGTGGTCACACTCGACGTGGATGTCCGTATCGCGACGGGCGTCTTCGGCGCTTCGTTAGCCGCCCAAGGCCTACTGGCCTGGTGGCTGTACCACCGTCGACGAGAACGGCGGGGCAGGTTTTCCCCCCTCGAGGCAGCACCCATGCTTCGGTACGGCTTGTCCAACGCCGCGTCCACCGCCCCGAACGCGTTGAACGGGCGCTTCGACCAGATCCTCCTAGCCCTCATGGTCGCACCCGCCGCGCTGGGGCAGTACGCGGTTGCCGTCTCACTCAGTCTGATGGTGGCGCCGCTGGCAGTTGCTTTCGGCAACGTAGCCTTCCCGCGGCTGGCCGGGGGAGATGACTCCGAAGCGACACTGCGGCATGCCCTTCGGGGTTCCTTCGTCGTTGCGATCTTGGGCGTCGTGGTCGTGGTTGCCCTCGCGCCCGTCATCGTCCCTACGCTCTATGGTCAAGGCTTCGATGAGGTCCCCCGGCTCCTGCTCGGCCTCGCGCCCGGCGCCGCTTTCTTTGTCGTCAATCAAGTGGTCGGAGACCTTCTACGCGGGATGGGGAGACCCACCCTCGTCGCACGATGTGAGTGGACCGGCGTTGTCGTGACTATCGTCGGCTTAGCCATACTTGTACCTCTGATCGGCGCCTTCGGGGCCGCTCTCACCTCCTCGGCGACGTACATCACAGTCCACGTACTTCTACAATTTGCACTCCGCGCGGCCAGGTCGAAGCCCAACTCATCCGCCGCGACGGGCGCCGTCTCAGATTGAGGGTCAGCGCTAGGCAGGTCTTGCCGAGCTACACGAATCGAAAGGATGCTTCTGTGCGCGTAGGAGTGATTGGTCCACCCGAGGCGGACGAGTTCGCGGCCAACATCGTGGCATGCCTGCCGGATCTGGGCGTGGAAGCAATCGCCCTAGGGGCGGCGCGGCGGCGACCTCACGGCAGACGCGCCACAAATCTTCAATACGCGGTGGCTTCCGCCGCCCCACCGTTGGACTTGCGACTCCAGCGTGGCGTGCTGGCACGGGCTCTCGAGGCCGAACTTGACCTTGTCATAAGCGTGGAGGGGGCGCTACACCCGGAGGTCGTTCGAGCATTGCGCCTGAATGGCGCGCGAGTGGCGCTCTGGTTCCCCGACCATGTGAGCAACCTCGGCGTCCTGCGGATGATGGCTGCAGAGTACAGCCGAATGTATTTCAAGGACCCGCTGCTGGTGGAGCGACTGGTTACGACATATGGGCTCCGTTGCTCATTCCTTCCCGAGGCCTGCAATCCGGCCTGGCACCGCCCTATCGGTGAACCAGCGTCGGCCGGCGGCATTGCCGTGGTCGGAAACATGTATGTGACGCGGGTTCACCTTCTGAACCGTCTCGCCTCAGCAGGCATACCACTGACACTCCATGGCGCGGGATGGCCACAGATTACGCCCGCCGGACCAGCCGCTTCACTCGCCGTGCAAGCGCCCGTTCACCGAGAAGACAAATCCCGGGTCTTTCGACAGGCTGCCGGCGTGCTGAACAACCTGCACCCGGCAGAAATGACCTCGGTGAACTGCCGCTTGTTCGAGGCGACGGCGGCGGGAGGGGCAGTGCTCTGCGAGGATCGCCAGAGTTTGAGAGACCTCTTTGACGTCGGCACGGAGGTCCTTGCGTTCGCCAACTACGACGAATTGGTTCAACACATCAAGCAACTCTTCGATGAGCCTGACCTGACGCGTAGAGTGGGTGATGCCGCTGCCCAACGGGCGTTGGCGGAGCACACGTACCAGCATCGCTTGACGGAGATTCTGAGCGACCTAGCCTGAGTATCGAAGACGCGTCGCAGGCCTGGACATGGTCGCGACCATTCGCGCCGAGATGGTCGCCACTACAACGACGCCCACCAACGAGGCCCAGAGTCCCAGGTAGTCCATTTCCTGCTTCACGAGCGGCGCAAATAACAGCATCGGCAGGAATAACAGTCGGGGATCAGTACGTGGATCTCCGTTCCTCTCGTCTATTGCGCGGACCAGCATCCCTAGTATGGCCATGCCGAGCGCCACAACCCAGGGGCCGCCGTGTCGCCACAGGTCTCCATAAGGCGTCATAGCGTTGGAGGTGAATACGCCCGGTGGTAGGCCGTAGTACACCGAGCTCATCCGGTAGCCCGCGTCAAGTACCGGCTTTCCCGCCCAAAGAGAGCGCGGTATGAGGCCAAGGACCGGTCCAGCGGCGAGATCGACGGGCGACTGGTAGGGCACAACCTCAGGGGTCTTTTGCATGATCACTGCAACGTCGCCCACGCGTGACAGTCTTTGGCCGAACTGCTCCATGGACTCCGTCATGGACGTATCGCTTGTCGACGCGGCTAAATCGTCGACCGTGATGGTCTCCAATACCTGCGCGGGCGAGAGGCGGCCGGATCCCACCAAGACTGATAGTCGGTATTGCGTAATCAACGGGACAATAACGACGACGACGAGACTTGCGGCTATGAGAATAGGCAGAAATCTGACTCGGCGCCTAACCCCATAGCCGAGGAACACCGCTACGAATTGGATGATCACCGATTCTTTTAAACCGGCGAACAGGCCGAGGGCGACCTGGGTCAGAACGACGTACACCAACAGTGCTAGCGCGCCGCCGTTGCGCTCTCCCGCATACCACCATGCGGCGAGGAGGGTGCTAAGTAGGCCTACGTCCGCTAGCAGTGCCAGGACAGCGGGAAGGGACGAGGTTGCCCCGAGCGCCGCGCTCGGGTCGGAGAGGTACCCGAAGCTGCCTGAAAGCATGGCACCCACCTGCGCCAGAACGCTAATGCCCCAAAGGGTCAGCACGGATGCTGGGCCCGGACTACCAAGGACTGGACCCTGCAGACCCGCGTTCGCCCTGTTTACCACCGTTTTAAGGATCCGCGGGGTGAACGCGTAACCAAGCGCGAAGGAGGCCAAGCCCGCCAAAGCGAGCAGCGCCGCAGGCACCAGAAAGGCTGGGTCGGTGACTGCACGCGTCCCCTCGGCCGGCGCAAGCCAGACTAGTGACGCAAGGCCAAATACCACCCCGAAGCCAACGCAGATCCACGGACCCAAGCGCAGCAGCGCCAAGCCGCGTCGCAGACGTAGGGGGCAGGCCAGGATCGCAGCAAAGATCAGGCCCGCGAGAAACAGCGCCACGGAGACCACTACAAGCCTGACTTCGTGAGAAACGCGGATCAATCCATCTATGAGGCCAAGTCCTGCGACACCAGAAACCCATACGCCAAGGAGTATGAGCGGTGCGACGACGGCGCGCTTTGCGGCCGTTGCTGATCCTGACTGGCCCAAGTGATTGGGGGATTCGACTGCTGTCATGGCGATCAATCCTGTGCCGATGGGTACACCGGAAAGGGATATGTGTCGGGAGACTGAGGATCGAGAAGTTCGTTGGTCCAGAACACCGTTGTAACCGGTCGACTGCCTGTGTTTTTCAAGGAATGAGCCCACATCGGCGGCATGTCCACGGCTTGCGGCCTGCTCCCAGATACCGCGAAAGCGATCTCTTCTCCGGTAATAAGCCGCCGAAGACGGATCTCCGCTTCGCCGTCCACGACGATGAACCGTTCCACCTTTCGTCGGTGAAAGTGCTGCCCACGCACGGCCCCTGGGACCGTGGTCGAGACGAAAGACAATGAGTCGGTGCTCTGGGCGCGCGCTGACTCGAACAACGTTCCCCGCGCGTCGCTGTGCATGACCTTGTCGATCGGAAAGGCGCCTGGGAAGCAGAAGGACTGGTACGTGTTGAAGAGGGCGACGCGGAACCGCGTCGAAAGGTTTGGGAAGTCTCCGGCGTCACGGTAACTGGTCATGCCTTCAAGCTGCGTCAGGACGTCGGACACAAGGGTAGGGATACCTGTCGGGCGGATTACGCCCTCTTGTCCAGTCAGCAGGACGTCCAGCAGTTGGTCAGCAGCGTCCTGCGCGTGCAGGAGGGGCAGTTCCCGATCGTCCTTTACGGTCGGCTGCCTTCCCGCAGCCAACTCGTGCGCGAAGGTGGCGACGACCGAGTTGTAGAACGGTCGGCCACCTTCCCCGAAGACGTTTGGGAGCATCAAGTCCGCGAAGACCGCTCCGACTTTGGCCGCTCCCTGAGCCAACGTATCGGTGGCGAAAGCCTTGCTCCGACCGAACGGTGTCGCTGTGCCGGCGTGGATGGAGTTGCCATGGACGACAATGCGTATGGGCGTGTCTTCGAGGGCCTCTGCCAGGGTCACGGCCAAGTACCTGTTGCCCGCCTCGACGTCCTCGTCGCTCCCTCGGTTCACGCCTGCTAAGTGCACCACGGCGTCGCAGTCCTGCAGGCGCTGACGAAGCGATGCGGCATCCGCCAGTTCAGGTCGGCTGACGGGAACGGCGACATGCTTACCTCCCGCCAGCAGGGCGCACTGCAGGTGCCAGCCGAGGAAGCCGTTGGCACCCGTGACGGCAACCCTCACGTCATCTCGCTCACGGTTGCCATCACCTCGGGGACGGTCCTGAGGAGGCTAGCGACCCCTTCGACATCCAACCGGTCGGTGTTGTGAGAGGTGTAGTCATCGAGGGCGGCCTCGGCCTCGGACCCCTCGTCGAAGTAGAGACCGTAGTTCAGGGAGCGAGCGTCCAAGGGCACCCGGAAGTACTGCCCGTGATCTTCAGCGCGGAGTACCTCCTCGCGGGAGAGCAGCGTCTCGAAGACCTTCTCGCCATGGCGCGTACCGATCACAGCGGTCTTTGCGGGCCGGTCCACCAGAGCGGCGACACCTTCGGCGAGCGTTTGCACGGTGGCTGCCGGGGCCTTGCGGACGAAGAGGTCACCTGGTCGCGCGTGCAGTAGGGCGTGCCGGACCAGGTCGACCGATTGGTCGAGGGACATCAGGAATCGGGTCATGTTCGGATCCGTCAGCGTCATCGGCTCGCCGCTCGCGAGCTGCTCTAAGAAGAGGGGTACCACGGATCCGCGGGACTGAAGGACGTTGCCGTAACGAACAACGGAGACGACTGTTTGCGATTCGGGATTGTTACGAGCGAATGCCTGAGCAGTCTTCTCCATGAGTGCCTTCGTCATGCCCATGGCATTGATCGGGTAGACGGCCTTGTCCGTACTTAGCATGACCACGGAGCTCGCCCCATGCCGGCCGGCGGCTTCCACCACGTTGTGACTCCCGGTCACGTTCGTCAGGACTGCCTGCGACGGGAAGAACTCGCACGACGGCACCTGCTTGAGCGCCGCAGCATGGAAGACGTTGTTTACGCCCCGAACGGCGTCATCGACGCTCGCGGCGTCGCGCACGTCCCCCACGTAGAAGCGCATGCGTTCGTCACGCAGTTGGCGGCGGAGGTTGTCCTGCTTCGCTTCGTCTCGACTCAGGATCCGGATCTGGGCAACGTCTTCATTGAGCAGAGACCGGGCCATGGTGGAACCGAAGGAGCCAGTACCGCCGGTGATAAGGACGGTCCGTCCTGCTAGGGAGCTGGTCACGTCAAGAGCCTTTCTTTCGTAGAAGGTGCGCGGCACAGCGGCTACTCCGACGCAATGTGCAGCCGCCGGAGCTCGTCCGATTGATCATGTTGGCCCGCTGTTCCGCCGTCTTAGTTCCCGTCCAAGGTGTGCCCACCCCTCGATACCGACGGGAGGGCGCCAGCCTTGACGAGTCAGCCAACTCTCGGCTTGCGACTGCCCGAACCACAGCACCTCTAGCCGCCGACTGTGCGCAACCATCCGTGGAGAGGTGCGGCCGAGCGCGCCTCCGAACGCGACCACAGACCGCGCGAGGCAGCGAGGCAGCCGACGGGCGCGCCTGCCGCCGAGGAGATCCAGAAGTTCACCCGTGGTCAGTCCCTCCCACGGATGGGCAACCGTCGGTGAAGGTTGCCGCCCATGGAGCGCCAAGAATGCGATCGCGTCGGCTACGTTCGGAAGGAGGCTCTGGGGAGTTGGATCGTTGCCCGGCGAAGCCACGGCAGCGAGCGGCGAGCCAGCTAGGCGAGCGAGGGAACGGGTGACCGCTCGGGACGCCGCATGGACGCCCGGTGGCCGGTAGACCACCGCTCGCCCCTGGCCGAGTTGCCTTACAAGCTCTTCCCCTAGCGACTTTGAGCGCGAGTATGGCGACATCACTACTCCCGTCGGCCCGTCATCAAGCACTGCTCGATCTCCCTGGACTGCCGCGCTGCTCACGTGAACGAAACGGGCGACAGCCGCCTGACTGCAGAGGCCGGCGATGAACCCCGGTACAGCCGCATTAGCCGCGATAAGGGCACCTTCATTGGACGATGTCGCATCCGACAGCCCGGCCGCGTTGATGACCGCGTCCGCCCCCGCCAAGACCCCTAGCAAGGAGCCGTGAGCGGTCATCGCGTCACGTGCGGCAGACTTCGCGTCGGCCGCAGAGACAGGGTTGAACCGAGGGGTTGGGACGGCGATCGAGTCCGCGCCGCGCTCCCGTAGTGCTGCGACGGCCGCGCTGCCGACGAAGCCGGAAGCACCAAACACCACTACCCGGGGGGCCCCCGTCAACGCTTCGCCGCCCCAGCGGCCGCCTGCTGCAGCAAGGAGGAAAGGGCTTCGGCACCTGCCTCCCGTCCCAGGTGCTTCATGTAATAAGAGCGACCGGCTGCGCCCCGGCGACTCAGCTCCGCTGACGACAGCTGACTGGCTGACAGCACGGCGTCTGCCATTGCCTCGGCGTCTCCCGGAGGGGTCACAATCCCGGCTCCGGATTCTCTGACGACCGAGGCTGCATCCCCAGTCACGGCCGCGACCAGGGGCCGCCCGGCCGCGAGAGTCGCCTGCACCTTGCTCGGCAGCACGGATCGGAAGATCGGCAGATCCCGGAGCGTGACGAGCTGCAGATCCGCGGCCGCGAGCACTTTCGCCATTCTATCCACGGGACGCGGACCGGCGAAGCGAACGTTGGTCAGACCGCGCTCGGCAGTCATCTGTCTCAGCGACGCTTCCGCCACGCCTCCACCAACTAGGACGAAGCCGATCTCTTCGCGGTTCCGCAACAAGGTGGCCGCCTCGATGATCACCTCGAGTCCTTGCACCTCGCCCAGGTTTCCTGCGTACATAACCGTGAACCGATCGGAAGCCCTTACTTCGGCGATTACGTCTTCGGGCGCGTCCGTCGGGTAGAAGTATCGCTCATCGGCCCAGTTAGGTACGACCGATATTTTCGCCGGTGACACACCACGGGCGAGGAGTAGATCGGCCATCCCAGGAGACGTGACAGCGATCGAAGCCGCGCGCCCGTAGGTCACATCGCAGAAGCGGTGAAGTGCTCGCTCGACGATCTCACTGGCCCGCGACCGAATGAACTGACTCGCGGTCACGCTTTGCGGCCACATGTCCTGGATTAAGAGGACGTACGGCGTACGGCGTACGGCGCGCAGCGTCATCGCAGGGATCGCCATAGTTGCCGGCGACGAATACACGAGCGTCGCCTCGACTTCGGCAAGAGCCTTGAGTCCCACGATGCTGGAGGATGCTGCCAAGCTGAGAAAATTGGCCGCCCTGTGCCCCGGCCGGGAGTCATGACTGGGATACAGCGGCGCTCTGTGTACCCGAACCCCATCACGGCGCTCGCGGAGATAGGGCCGAATGCGGTATCCCGCGTAGACGTTGCCATCGGGATAGTTCGGAAAGCCCGTGAGCACATCCACTTCGTGACCGCGGCCGATGAGAGCTTGGGCTATGGAGCCGGGGACGCCGGCCGACCCCACTTCCGGGTCGTACCACTGACTAATCAATCCGATGCGCATGTCAATTGTCTCCCGTCCGCCCTGGCGCCCATCTCCGTTCGCCGATCCAAAAGCGATCGCAAATCTGGGGCGCCGCGAGGTAGCCGGCGACGCCCACGGTCATCGCCGAAATCGCAACCAGCCGAAACGTCAAGCTCTCGGTCATCCAGCCCGCGATGGCGCAACCGGCCACTAGCACCGACGCACTAGATACGAAGAGGGCGACCGGGACATGACGACCCCCCTTGCGGATTAACTGTTGGTAAACGTGGTCACGATGTGCCGACATGAGCGGCTTTCTCAGCATGGCCCTCGTGATGAGTGTTCCCAAGACGTCGGCCAGGTAAATCGCAGGAATGAGGACAGAAACCCACAGCGGCAAGCCTTCTGCCACCGCCAGCACAGCAAGCAGCGCAATAGCAGCCCCGAGTCCGTAGCTGCCGACGTCTCCGAGAAACACCCTCGCGGCAGGTCTCGCGTTGAACGGTAGGAACCCGACACCGGCACCGGCGACAGCAGCCCCGAAGCCCGCGAGCAGGCCGGAGTCGATCACGAGACCGCACATGCCAAACGCCGCACCCATCGAAACGGCCTGCATTGCACTAATTCCGTTGATCCCGTCCATGAAGTTGAAGCTGTTGATGTACAGGGTCAACCATGCGGCAAAAGCCAGGAGACCGACGACCCCCGAGATGGGGAGGGGTAGCACCCGAAGGAGGGCGACCCCGGTCACGACCGCAAGAGTGACCTGGGCAATGAGGCGTCCAAGCGCCGGCAGGGCGCGGATATCGTCGATCACGCCGAGCGCCGCAAAGCACAGAACGCTCGCGACTACGGCAAACGGAGGACCAACGAAGAGGACGAGCGCGGCGGCTAAGGCCAAAACAACGGCGATGCCGCCTCCTCGCGGAGTGGCTATCGCATGAGACGAGCGCTCGCCGGGCACGTCGAAGACCGCCCTCGCTCGCAAGACGCGGATCACCAGCGGCTGTAGCACAACACCGATAAGCGCTGCGGCCGCGAGGGCCCACATGGCAGTCACGGTCGGTCACCACCGCCCGCGTTGGGACGGGGAGCCGTTGCACGGGCTAGGGCTGAGTCACCGGAACAGGAAACCGTGACCGTCATAGCTCGGCGGCCACCCGAGCCGCCCAGCGCGTCTCGATCGCGTCGACCTGCAGGACCGCCTCCAGCGGCGGAACAGGGTGCCGGAGCCAGCTCTCGAGGTCTCCCTCGATCCACGGAACCGGAACATGGCTGATCAACGGATGCGCCGGTCGGCTATCCCGCTCCTCGGTGCCGAACAGCTCCTCGTGCAGCTTCTCGCCCGGGCGCAGGCCGGTGTACAGGATATTGATCGGGCGCCCCTCGATCGCGATCAGCTGCTTGGCAACGTCGGCGATTCGCACCGGCTCTCCCATGTCGAGCACCAGCGCCTCGCCGCCGCTACCGATCGCGCCGGCTTGGATCACCAGCTGCACTGCCTCGGGGATGGTCATGAAGTACCGGGTCACGTCCGGGTGCGTCACCGTAATCGGCCCACCTCGGGCGATCTGCGCGGCGAAGGTCTCCAGCACCGAGCCGCGGCTGCCCAGCACGTTGCCAAACCGCACGGAGAGAAAGTTGCCCTCGTTCTTGCGCGCGTAGGTGGCGGTGAGCCGCTCGGCCATCCGCTTGGTGCGGCCCAGCACGTTCACCGGGTCGGCGGCCTTGTCGGTGGAGACGTTGATGAAGTGGCTGACCCCTGCCGTGGTGGCCGCTTCGAGCACGTTGCGGGTGCCGAGCACGTTGGTCTTGAATCCCTCGGCCGGGTACTGCTCCAGCATGTTCACGTGCTTCAGCGCAGCGGCGTGGAACACCACGTCGGGCCGCCGCTCGATGAACAGGCCGCGCAGCGCCTCACCGTCGCGGATGTCGGCCAGGATGGCCTGAGGCAGGTCCAGCCGCGCCTCGCCGTGGATGCTCAGCGAGACCGCGTGCAACGCGGACTCGTCCCGGTCCAGCATCATCAGCTCCGCGGGGGCGAAGCCTGCGATCTGCCGGCATAGCTCCGACCCGATCGACCCGCCGGCGCCGGTGACGAGCACCTTCCTGCCCCGCAGGTAGTCGGCGATCTCGGTGACGTTCGTGTCGATCTGGTGCCGGCCCAGCAGGTCTGCGATGTCGATGTCCCGCACATCGCGGATCCCCACGCGCCCCTGGAGCAGCTCGGAGAGACCCGGCAGCACCTTGACCGACAGCCCGGCGGCGATCGAACGCTGTGAGACATCGCGGACGAGCGCCGAATCGGCGGCGGGCAAGGCGATGACGAGCACCTCGGCGCCCGTGGTCGCGACCGCAGCATCGATCTGGTCGCGGCTGCCGAGCACCCGCACACCCCGGATCCGCAGGTGCCGCTTGCTGCGGTCGTCGTCGATGAGCCCGACCGGGACGTAGGGGCTGTCCGGGTCGGCGAGCATCGAGCGGATCAGCTGGTGCGCCGCCTCTCCCGCGCCGAAGACAAGGGTCGGCCGGCCCGTGCGCGGGCGCACGGCACCCTCCCGCTGGCTGCGGATGACCAACCGGAAGCCGAGCATGAGCAGCGCAGCGATGGCGGCCGCGACCGGCGCCACCGAGAGCGGGATCAGGCGCGGCGAGCCGGCGAGCACGTCGACGGCCAAGACGGTGAACGCGGCTCCCCCGACGGCCACGAGGATGCCGCGGAGCTCGTCCACGCTGCCGAGCGCGTAGCGGCCCTGGTGCAGCCGCATCGCCACGGAGAGCACCAGGAAGGCGACCGCGGCGGCCGCCCCGCAGATGACCAGTCCGCGGGTGTTCAGCCGGGTCAGGTCGCCGTCGTAGCGGGCGGCCGTCGCGAAGACGAGTGCCACCTGCAGCGAGATCACGTCGGTCACCAGGATGGCGAGGCGGGCCAGCCGCCAGGGCCACCCCGAACGCTGCAGAATCACGCGATCCCCCGATCGACGAGCACGCCGGTCCGCGTGCGTGGCTGAGTGGTTGAGCGGCCGTGGCACGCGTGGACGGCCGGGCGGTGCGTGCCGATCACGACTGCTCCCCGGCCTCCGTCCCGGCGGAGTGGCTGCCGGCCGGCCCACCCCGCCGGCGCCCGCGGCGTGCGGCGCGGCCCTCGACCGGCGGGATCGGCGCCCGCCACGGGTCGGCCGTGTATCCGTACCCGTAGCCGTAGCCCTGGGCCACGGCCGAGGCCGGCGGCACCCGGTTGAGCACGACGCCGAGCAGCTTCCCGTCGACACGGGCCAGCACCCTGGTCGCCTCCTCGAGCTGCTCGCGGCGGGTCTTGCCGTACCGGGTGGTCACCACGCAGCCGTCGGCGAGGACGCTGAGCACCGCCGCGTCCGTGACCGGCAGGAGGGGCGGGGTGTCGATGACCACGTAGTCGTGCGTGCTCCGCAGGCCGTCCAGCAGCGAGCGCATCTGCTCCGAGCCCAGCAGCTCGCTGGGGTTCGGCGGCATCGGCCCAGCCGCGAGCACGCTCAGCTTGTCGTCGCCCCAGGTCTGGGCTACCTCGTCGATGTCGGCTGTACCGGCCAGCACGTTGGAGAGCCCGGCCCCGCTGACCAGCCCCATGTACCGGGTCACCCGGGGGCGCCGCAGGTCGGCCTCGACCAGCATGACGCGGCTGCCCCCTTGGGCCAGCGCGATCGAGAGGTTCACCGCCAGCGTCGACTTGCCCTCACCGGGCACCGAGCTGGCCACCACGATCACCTTGGGCGGGTGGTCGACGTCGAGGAACTGCAGATTGGTGCGGATGGCCCGGAACGACTCCGCCGTCGCCGACTGCCGGTCCGCCGATGCGAGCACGTGCTGCTCACCGAGCCGCGCGTCCTCCAGCACCGTGCCGATCAGGCCGGTGTGAGTGAGCGCCTGCACGTCGTCACCGGTCTTCACCGTGTTGTCGAGCCGGCTACGCACCAGCGCGAGCCCCAGCCCGATGAGGAGGCCCAGCACCCCGCCCAGCGCAAGGTTCCGGGTGACGGCGGGGCTGACCGGGTCCGAGTTGATGTCCGCCGGCTCTACGACGCT
Source organism: Blastococcus carthaginiensis (assembly GCF_030731085.1). Classification (NCBI taxonomy): domain Bacteria; kingdom Bacillati; phylum Actinomycetota; class Actinomycetes; order Geodermatophilales; family Geodermatophilaceae; genus Blastococcus; species Blastococcus carthaginiensis. The sequence continues at coordinate 119,639 of NZ_JASNFN010000016.1, forward strand.
CACCTTGAGCGCGGAGACGTCGGCCTCCAGTTCCAGCACCCGCTCGGTGAACTGCTCCGCCAGCGAGGCGGCGATCGCCTGCGCCCGGGCCGGGTCGGTGTCGGTGACCGTCACGTCCAGGATGACCGTCTCGGGCAGCACTCGGGCGTCAACGTTGCCCGCCACGGCGGCCGGGGTGAGCTCGAGGTTCAGGTCGTCGACGACCTCCGCCGCGAGCGCCTCACCGGTGAGGAGCTGGGCGTAGGAGGTCACCCGCTGCTGGGTGAAGAGGTTTCCCTGGTACGCCGCGGAGGTATCGGTCGAGCCGGCGACCGAGACGAACAGCTGGGTCGAGGAGGAGTAGAGCGGCGTCGCCAGCCAGCTCAGCAATCCCGCGGCGGCCAGCCCGACCAGCAGGCCGCCTAGCAGCAGCCACCAGCCAGAACGCACCGCGTGGAGGACGTCCCTCAGGTCCAACAGAGCCCCCGCTCGACACCGGGCCCTCCCCCGTCGGGACCCGTCTCGCCTCAGCCTCAAGTGGTTGAGAACTGAAACGCGGGAGTAACGTACCTGGCAATTCGGACGTTGTTCACCCCTTGACCGCCCTTTCTGGTGACGGCACGTACCGTATGTGACGGCCTGACGGCGATGAGTGAACTCGTCGGGTCGTCGAGTCGCGCTTCAGTAGCCGGTTGACCACGTGCTGCAATCGCAGGCGTGCAGTTTTCGTCGGCACGGGGCATCTCTACCGCTCGCCGAGCGCCTCGCTCTCGCTCACCTCGACGCCCGGCTCGGTGCGGCAGCCGCTGCCGTCGGCCTGGGCAGCGCCGGTACCCGCGCCGCCGTGGTCAGCTCCATGGACCCGTCCTCCGCCCTGGCGCTCGCCGAGCTGGGTGGGACGCCGGACGGCTTCCGGGCACGCCAGCTGTCGGCCACCCTCGTCCGCGACGCCGGCCTCGTGCTCACCCTCACCCGGCGCCACCGGCAGGCGGTGCTCGAAGAGCGTCATCAGCGCCTGTCTCGACACTCTGCTGTCGGCGCTGTGCGACGCGGGCGCCCACGTCGGTGTCGCACCTCCGTTGCACTTGTGACGCACGTTGCCGGCGCAGCCCGACACCTGGCCGTGTTCCCCTCTGCGTGGGGCTGGCGCTCCTACGCTTCGCGGCATGCCCTGTCCCTCCTGTGGGGCGACGGCCACCCGCACGCAGATCCTGACCGGCTACTGGCGGTGCGACGCCGACGTCCGCATCGACCAGCTCGTCCCCGCCGGCGCGGAGCCCTCAGCAGTTCCGTCAGCGGCCGAGACCCGGCGCTGCGGCACCGTCTACATCCAGACCCGGGACGACGACGGCGCCACCTGCCGCTGCGGCGAGCCCGCCGTCGGTGAGTGCACCGAGTGCACCCGCGCCGTCTGCGCCGACCACTCCGACCTCTGGCAGGGCTGGCGGGTGTGCGACCGCGACCTGGCCAACGCACGCCTGCGCGCCCGCGCGGCCGCCGCCGCCGAGGAGAAGCGCCGCGAGGAGGAGGCCGCCGCCGCGGAGGCCGAGCGGCTGCGGCAGCGCACCACGCTGCTCGAGCTCGCCGACGAGGACGCCGTCTGGCTGCTCTACGCCCGCGACGAGCGGCGCACCGAGCAGCAGGTCCGCTCGGCGGTGCACGTGCTGCGCCGGCTCACCGCGGCCGAGTTCACCGACGTCTGCCTGTACCTGCTCCCCTACGCCCGCGAGCCCGAGACCCGGCGCAGCGGCCTCACCCGCCTGACCGGCTGGGCCTTCGAGGGGCCCGACTACCACGGCCGGTCGTGGTTCCTGACCCGCAAGGGCGAGTGGCACCGCGGCGGCGCACTGGGCGACGAGCGCCGACGCTGGAAGGACGTGCGCTTCGACGACGTCGAGAAGCGCGCCGTCATCGACGAGATGGCCTGGCAGCAGTCGATCGACAGCGGCCTCGTCTGACCCGCTCGGGCTGGCGCAGCGGCGGGGTCACGGCCGCTGCATCGCCCGCTCCGCGGCGGGCTGACCACCCCCGTGCGCGGTCAGCCCGCCCGGGGCGGAACGGTGCACACGCTCCCGGTCCGACGGGGGTGCGCGCCCGAACCAGTTCCGCAGCACGGGGGTGCCGATGACCGACACGAGCGACGACGCGGCCACCGACCCCTTCGTCACGCAAGTCGGTTGGCTGATCGCCTCGTCGGGTGGGAGGGACCAGCTCGTCACGCGCAGCGGCGGCCTGGTCAGCGCCCGCACCCTCGACAACTGGATGGCCGGCAGCTACCCGCGCACCAAGGTGACCGGCGCCGTCCGCGAACTGGACGCCTGGGCGCGCGCCGAGCTGCCCGGGTACCCCGAGGCCGCCGGGGTGCCGGCGCTCGTCGACTCCTGCGGCCCCTACCGCGGCGCCTCCACGGTCGGCCCGGCGACGGCGGACGACCCGGCCGAGGAGACCCCCGCCGGGCCCGCGCCGCGCCGCCGCCGGCTGCCCACCTGGGCGCTGCTGGCGGTCGCCCTGGTGCTGGTCGCCGTCCTCTCCTCCGCCCTCACCGCCCTCGTGCTCGGCGAGCGCAGCCCCGAGGCGTCGGCGGCGGACCCGACCCTCGCCGCCAACGACCTGGTGAACGTGCCCCTGCCCAGCACCGGCGACGGCACCCCCGTCCAGGAGGAGGCCGGCAGCATCGGCGCCAACACCTTCGCCGACCCGCGGACGCTCTCCGGGCGCGGCGCACCCATCCCGCCGCACACCACGATCATGGTGCGCTGCCGCTACTACGCCCCGAGCGTGCCGAGCGTCAGCCCCGACGGCTTCTGGTACCTGATCGAGACCGAACCCTGGAACGGCCTCTGGACGCCGGCGAACTCCTACATGAACGGCGACCCGCCGGGTGGGCCGTACCTGCACAACACCGACTTCGCCGTCCCCGTCTGCCGGTGAGGTCGCACCGGCGCTGACGTCGGCGACCGAGCGCTACGCCGCCCTGGGCAGCAGGCGCAGCCGGGCCCAGAACCCGCTGCTGCTCGCCGGCGCCTCGCGCTCCGTCCGGGCGGGGGTGGCAGCAGCGGTGTCCTCCTCGGCGCGGTCCGCGGCCTCGACCTGCTCCGCCACCCGCAGGCGGGCGAGCGACACGGGAGGCAGCCGGTGGACGTCGGCCGGTCCGTAGGCGGACGGCGGTGCCGCGTGGCGGCCGTAGCTCTCGGCCGATCCGGTGCGGAAGGAGACCGTGGCGCTCATCGGCTCCAGGTCGGCACCGCGCTCCGTCGTCCCCGGCTCCTGCTCGTGCGTTCGCTCCACACGTGCTTCATCGGCAGTCGAGGTCCCGTCCGTGACGGTCCGGCTCCCCCCACCGGGTGAGGAGCGCACGGGCAGCCCTGCAGTCCGGGCGTCCCCCGGCCGATGTTCCCCTCCATGGACCAGCGAGAGCAGGCGGCGACCAGGCGTCGCCGTCCCGGCCGTGCGCTGCTCCTGACGGTCGCGCTGACCGCGCTCTACGCCACCGGCATCGGCCAGCGGCCCGCCGGCGCGGCGTGGGACCGCGCGTACGACGTCGTCCTCTACAACCTGCCCTACCTCGCCGCGGCGGCGGCGTGCCTGCTGACGGCCCGCCGGGTGCGCACCGAGCGGCTGGCCTGGGCCGCGCTCGCCGTCGCCCTGCTCCTCGGCGCGCTCGGCAACGCGCTGCGCGTCCTCTCCTCCGGCCTGCAGGGCAACGAGCCCGCCTCCGCGCTCGCGCTCGGGGTCATGTTCGCGGCCTACCTGGCCATGTACGTGCCCGTCGTCGTGCTCATCCGCGCGCGGGTGCCGCGCTTCCACCCCAGCATGTGGCTCGACGGCGTCGTCGCCGCGCTCGGCAGCCTCTCCGCCGGGGTCGCCTTCCTGCTGGGCCCCTACCTGCTCATCGGGCCCGGCCGAGCCCCGGTGGCGGCCGCCGACCTCATGGCACCGATCACCACGGTGCTGCTCATCGCCGTCGTCATGGCCGTCGGCGGCATCCTCGGCGTGCGCCTCGACCGCACCTTCGTGCTGCTCGGTGCGGCGCTGGGCCTGATCGCCGTCTCCGACCTCGTTCTCTTCGCCCTCAAGGTGCAGGGCACCTACGTCGACGGCGGGCCGCTGGAGCTCGGCTGGCTCGCCTCCGTGATCCTGGCCGCCGCCGCCGCGGAGGGCGCCGTCGAGCCACCCCGCCGCCTCGGCAGCAGCGGCTCGCGCATCGGCTGGCGGCTGCTGGCCGTGCCGCTCGCCTGCCTGGTCGCCAGCCTCGTCGTGCTCAGCCCCTGGTCGCAGCCCGTGCCCGACGTCGCCGGCTGGCTGGCGATCGCCTGCGTGCTGGCCGGCGTCCTCCGCATCGCCGTCACCTTCCGCGAGGTGCGCGGCTACAACCAGGTCGTGCTGGAGTCGCGCACCGACGAGCTCACCGGGCTGGCCAACCGTCGCGCGCTGCTCGAGCAGGCCCAGCGCGTCGTCACCGCGGCCACCCCCGAGCGGCCCGCCGCCCTGCTGCTGCTCGACCTCGACGGCTTCAAGGAGATCAACGACAGCCTCGGCCACACCGCCGGCGACGACCTGCTGCGCCAGATCGGGCCGCGGCTGCGCGGCTCGCTGCGGGCCGGCGAGCTGCTGGCCCGGCTCGGCGGCGACGAGTTCGCCGTCCTCATGCCCGCCGCATCGACCGCCGAGGCCCGCGCCCTGGCCGAGCGGCTGCGCGACCTGCTGCTCGCCCCCTTCACGGTCGCCGACGTCCGGCTGCACGTCGGCATGAGCATCGGCGTCGCCACCGCACCCGCTCCGGCGACGACCGTCCAGGAGCTGCTGCACTGCGCCGACGTCGCCATGTACAGCGCCAAGCGCGCCCGCGAGGGCGTGCAGGTCTACGTGCCCGACCCCGTCACGGGCACCTCCGGCAGCGGCCGGCTGCGCACCATGGAGGAGCTGCGGACCGCCCTGGACGGCGACGAGCTGCGGGTCTTCCTCCAGCCCCAGATGGACATGCGCGACGGCCGCATCGTGGGCGCCGAGGCGCTGGTCCGGTGGGAGCACCCCACCCGCGGGCTGCTCTCCCCCGCCGAGCTGCTGCCCGCCGCCGAGCAGGCCGGGCTCCTGCGGCCGCTGACCGACCGCGTGCTCGAGCTGGCGCTCGAGGCGGCGGCCCGCTGGTGGCACGAGCGCGAGATGCCGGTGTCGGTGAACCTGTCGGCGGCCAACGTCACCGACCTCGACCTGGCCGGCAAGGTCGCCGCCGCGCTGCACCGGCACGGGCTGCCGCCGCGGGCGCTCACGCTGGAGCTCGTCGAGGACACCCTCATGGCCGATCCCGAGCGCGGCCGCACGGTCCTCGCCGACCTGCGCGCCTCCGGCGTCCGCACGTCGATCGACGACTACGGCACCGGCTACAGCTCGCTGGCCTACCTGCGGCACCTGCCGGCCGACGAGCTGAAGCTCGACCGCACCCTGACCGCCGACGTAGACCGCGACCCCCGCGCGGCGGCCATCGTGCAGAGCACCGTCGCGCTCGCGCACGCCCTCGGCCTGAGCCTGGTGGCCGAGGGGGTCGAGACGCTGGCGACGAGCGCCACCCTCGCCCGCCTCGGCTGCGACGTCGCCCAGGGGTACGCCATCGCCCGTCCCATGCCGGTGGCGGACTTCCTGGACTGGCTGGTCGCCTCGGACTCCGGGCTCGTCGACTGCGCGCTGATCCCCCAGCTGCACCGCGGCGGGGCCCCGTCCTGACCCCGAAGGGTCAGGACGACGCCCGGGGGGGGGCGCCCGCCCGGGCGACACCCCCCCCCGGGGGTTCACGCTGCGCGACCGGCGG